>JBAWVF010000100.1:0-14858 GCA_037147415.1 Rhodospirillaceae bacterium
ATCAGTGTATACCCTCTTCTCGGATCTTGATTTTACCCGGATAGCGTACCAGTTGTAGTTGATTTTATTGGCTTCCATTTCCTTCGTTAAGTGGTGCAAAGATAAAGATTTTACCCGGAAAGGAGTTTTCAAAAGTGTTCATTACTTTTGCATATATAACTAAATTATCAAAAGCCAAATAAAATGAAGAATCGTGTTCCCGGAATAGCTATTATTCTATCCATTTTCATCCTAACTTTAAATTGTCAGGGAGAGTCTTCCGGGCAGTCATTAAAACTTTGGTATACACAGCCAGCAACCATCTGGGAAGAGGCACTTCCCATTGGGAATGGCCGTCTGGGCGCTATGGTCTTTGGTGGAGTAAACGAG
Organism: Rhodospirillaceae bacterium; assembly: GCA_037147415.1. Lineage (GTDB taxonomy): Bacteria > Pseudomonadota > Alphaproteobacteria > Azospirillales > Azospirillaceae > BOG-933. Next base: position 370 of record JBAWVF010000100.1, read on the forward strand.
GATCATATCCAGTTTAATGAAGAAACGCTTTGGACAGGCGCACCGCACGATTATTCGCATGAAGGGGCGTCGCAGTACCTGGGGAAAATCCGTGAACTGATCTGGCAGGGAAAGCAAGAGGAGGCCGAGACACTGGCTATGGATAAGGTTATGAGTGTGCCATTGGGACAGCGTAAATATCAGCCTTTCGGAGATATCTGGCTTAAATTTAACTTGCCGGGGGCGATCACCAATTACAGACGGGAACTGGATCTTTCGACTGCACTTTGCCGCACTTCCTATAGCTCTTCAGGTACTTCCTATTCGCGTGAATACCTGGTCTCCGTTCCGGATCAGACAATTGCTGTCCGTTTAAAGGCAGACAAAAAGCACGCCATTACGTTTGATATATCGCTTACTTCGCTGCATGAAGGATTTACATCAATCGTTAAGGAGGATGGTAAAATTGAACTTAATGTAAAAGTCAAGGATGGAGTGCTCACCGGAACCGCCCGTTTAAAGTTGGTCGTAACGGGGGGAAAGAGCTCTGTTGCCGGGAATCAGTTGCATGTTGAGAATGCTGATGAGGCTGCGATATACCTTGTTGCGGCAACGAGTTTTGTGAATCCCAGGGATGTATCGGCAAACCCTGCGAGCCGTTGTAATAACTATTTATCGGGTTTGGACAGTAAGAAATTCGAGGTTGTGAAACAAAATCACATCAAAGATTATCAGCTTTATTTTAACCGGTTTGCGATTGATTTAGGACATTCCTCATCAGAAAATCTTCCCACCGATAGCCGGATTAAGGGAATACCGGCGAAAATGGATCTTTCACTGGCAGCCCTTTATGTGCAGTATGCACGTTATCTTATGCTTTCAAGCAGTCGTCCCGGAACCTATCCTGCAACACTTCAGGGAATATGGAACGATAAGCTAAATCCACCCTGGGACAGTAAATATACGGTCAATATTAATACAGAGATGAATTACTGGGCTGTTGAACCCTTAAATATCAGCGAGTGTCACGATGCTCTGTTCAGGATGCTCGAAGAGGTTGTCCCTTCCGGCCAGCAGGTGGCGAAAGTGCATTACAATGCCAGGGGCTGGGTACTGCACCACAATACCGATTTATGGAGAGGAGCGGCTCCAATCAATCATTCCAATCATGGCTTATGGGTCTCAGGAAGCGGCTGGCTGTCACAACATTTCTGGGAGCATTTCCTATACAGCCGTGACACCGCTTTTTTAGCGAACCGCGCATGGCCGGTGCTAAAAGGTGCGGCCCAATTCTACATGGATTTTCTGGTCCCCGATCCCCAAAGTGGGTTTCTTGTTTCATGCCCGTCCAACTCACCTGAGACCGGCGGACTCGTATCGGGTCCGACAATGGATCACGAAATCATCAAAAGTTTGTTTAAGATTTGCATCGAAGCTGCCTCAATTCTTAAAAGAGATCAATCCTTTGCCGATTCGCTAAAGGTGATGTTACCAAAAATTGCACCCTACAGGATTGGTCGTTTTGGTCAGTTGCAGGAGTGGATGACCGATATCGACGATCCCCAATATAAACACCGCCACGTCTCGCATCTATGGGGAGTCTATCCCGGAAAAGAGATCAATTGGCAGGAGAATCCTGAATTTTTAGAGGCTGCCCGACAATCGTTAATTGCACGTGGAGATGAAGGGACAGGCTGGAGTCTTGCCTGGAAAATTAACTTCTGGGCCCGATTCCTGGATGGAAATCACGCCTGGAACATGGTGAAAATGCTCCTTAGGCCTGCAATTCAAACCGATACAAAAATGACAGGAGGGGGTTCTTATCCCAATTTATTTGATGCGCATCCACCCTTTCAGATCGATGGCAATTTCGGCGGTGCCTCCGGAATTGTCGAAATGCTGATGCAGAGTCACCTGAATGAAATTGATATTTTGCCTGCCCTCCCGTCCGATATTCCAAACGGACATATCCGTGGTTTAAGAATGTTGGCGTTTGTGGTGATTGCCATCTCCGCGCCCTTTGCCGCCGCGGCGCTGCCGGGCGGGGCTGCGGTCGTGCCGCTCTATCTGCTGATCGGCGCCGGGCAGGTCGGGGCGCTGTTCGATCAAATCTGGTTCAGTGTCGCGCGCGATCAAAGCCGTTACAGCGCCATCGCTTTGCTGAATGCCGTGTTTCCCTTGCTGCGGGTGGCGGGGCTGGGCGGGCTGTGGCTGGTCGATAATCTGACCCTTGTTTCGGCCGGCTGGCTGGTGCTGGGCGTTGCGGCGGTTCAGGCACTGCTCACCGGCGCCCGGCTGTTCACGGCGATGCGGGAGGGCTATGGCATCACGGCCCCGGCTTTGACCCGGGCCCGCCCGGTGCAACGCTGGCGCGAGCTGCGGCCGTTTTGGGGCTTCATGAGCGCGACCTTCCTGTGGAGCATCTGCTCGTCCCTGATCAAGGAGGCCGATGTGTTGATCCTCGGCTTCTTCCGCAGCGCAGAAGAGGTCGGCTGGTATCGCCTGGGCAAAAGCTTGGCGGCAACCGTGATGCGGGTTGGCGAAATGCTGGCACAGGTCATCTATCAGGATTTCACCGAATTGGTGGTGCGGCGCGAGCTGGGCGAGGTGCGGCGGCGGGTGTTGGTGCTGTGTCGGACTTGGCTGCCGTTGTGCGTGGTCGGAACCGTGGCCGGCATCCTGTTGGCACGTCCGACGATTTTGCTGTTGTTCGGCGCGGCTTATGAGCCGAGCACCTTGCCGTTCCAGGTTTTGCTGGTGGCCAGCGGGGTGGTGACCATGCTGTTCTGGGTGCGGCCGATCGTGTTGGCGCTGGAGCTTTACTGGTTCAATTTTCGTATCACCGTGGTGCAAGGTGTAGTACTAATGCCGCTCAATGTGCTGCTATGCTATACTTATGGTGTACCGGGAGCGACCGTTACCCTGGCGCTGTCGTGGATTGCGGGCTACGCCGCTTTGCTGTGGCCGGCCGTCAGTCGGCTGGCACGAGCCGAGTGACGGGGGAGTCCAGCGATGAAGGATCTGCAAGACAATATCCGTAACGCCGACATTTTGATCGTAGACGATGCGCCGCTCAATGTGGCGCTGTTGGAAAGTATTCTGTCCAGCGCCGGCTATACATCCGTTACCAGCCAGATCGACCCGTTGAAGGTACAGGATATGTGCCGGCAGCGTGAATTTGATTTGATCCTGCTGGATATTCAGATGCCGTACCTCGACGGGTTCGAGGTTATGCGGCAGCTGATCGAGTTGGCGGGTGACGACTATTTGCCGATTCTGGTGCTGACCGCTTCGACCGATCGGGCGACCCGGCTGCGCGCTCTCGAGTCGGGGGCCAAGGATTATCTGACCAAACCGTTCGAGCGGTTGGAGGTGCTGCACCGCATCCGCAATCTGTTGGTGGTGCGCGCTCAATACAAGGAGCGCAAGCTCCAGAGTGAACGGCTGGAGGAAATGGTGCGCGACCGCACCCGCGAGTTGGAGGATACCCGCCTCGAAATCATTCATCGCCTCAGCCGCGCCGGCGAATACCGCGACAACGAAACCGGGATGCATGTCATCCGCATGAGTAAGAGCTGCGAGCAACTGGCGCTGGCGGCCGGTCTGGGTAAGGCGTTCGGCGAGCTGATTCTTTATGCCAGTCCGATGCATGATGTCGGCAAGATCGGGATTCCGGATCGGGTGCTGCTGAAACCGGGGCCGCTTGATCCCGACGAGTGGGCCTTGATGCAGCGCCATGTTGAAATCGGTCTGTCGATTCTCGGCACACACACCCAGGGCCTGTTGGCCATGGCGACCAATATCGTCAAGCATCATCATGAACGCTGGGACGGCACCGGTTATCCCAATCGCCTGAAAGGTGAGGATATTCCGATCGAGGGCCGAATCGCCGCCATCTGCGACGTGTTCGACGCTCTGACCTCAAAGCGCCCCTACAAGGAACCCTGGCCGGTTTTCGAAGCGGTCGAGTATCTGCGCAAGAATGCCGGCTCGCATTTCGATCCCGTGCTGGTCGATTACTTCGTTGCTATTTTGCCGGAAATCCTTGAAATCCGGCTCCGCCATGCCGATGACGGGGTGTAGCGGCCGGGGAGCAAAGGCCCGGAAATAACCGCTTGACACGACGGGCCGCCTTGCGCAGGCTCCCGAGCGGCCGAACCGAGCGTAAACCCCGCCCGGCCCGGCCTGATCATCATTCCCCCAATGGCAAGGAAACAATGACTAACGTGACTCTTATCACGGCCGCGCGCTCACGCGCAGCCCCCCGTTGCAAACCGGACCCGCCTGATCGCGTCTCGGATAGCGTTCTCGTGTGAACGCTGGCTGAAGGTGTGCGGGCGGTTCTCGCCAAGCATCCGAACGCAACCGATCGCCGGTGCAGTTACGGCGACCGGAGCGGGGCGTTGCTTGTCCGGGCGGTCCCCGGTTTCAGAGGAACCGGAAGCCGAAGGTGCGGCGGCCTAGGAAGCCCCGCGCCGCCGCCCGCGCGCCGCTGTCGTCGACCCTCTTTGTGCTTGGGCAGATGGCGGTCGGCGCGTTATATTATAGACAACGGAGGTGCCCCATGAGCGCAGTGCCGTTCGATACTCTGAAACGGGCTGACCGGCTTCAGGCCGGTGGATTCACGGCGGAACAGGCGCGGACCGCGTCGTTCGCTTTTGCGGAAGCGTTGTCGGGCGCCGATCTGGTGACCAAAGATTATCTTGATGCCAAGCTGGCCGAAACCAAGACCGAAATCCTGCGTTGGATGTTTGCGGCGATGGCGGCGCAAACCGGCTTGATCGTCGCGCTGGTTCGCATGCTCGGGCATTGATCCGGGCTACGGGGTCGTCCCTGTCCCGGTTCCGCCTGTCCCCGTCCCGGTCCCGCCACTGTAAGGCACGATCACTTGCGGCGTCGGCAGTTGTTGTGGCGCCGGGGCGACGCCGTAAGTGCCGGTCGTGGTGGCCGGCACGGTGCTCATGCAGTTACCTTGTTCCAGGCCGCAATTCCAACGATAGCCGGGCGGCAGTCCGGTCATGGTGCTGCCGAAGGCATCATAACGGCAAATGCACCGCATTCTGGCCTGACAGCCGGTCTGACCGATGGTCTTTTGATTGCATTCGAAGAGCGGGACGACCGGGTTGGCGTTTTGCTGAAACGGTTGGGCGTCCTGGGCCGTCGCCGCTGTTGAGGCGGCAAACAGCAGTCCCGTCATGAATATGAGTTTTTGCATGTGCAAAACGCCTTATTCCCCCACACCCGCACCTTCACGCCTGGGGTCGATGCCGCCGATCAGAGTGCCTTCGCCGAGTTGAATCCCTTCGACCCCGCTGTTCAACTCGATCAGTGCAATGCTATGACCGAGCGCCTCCAGCCCCGGCTTCAATCCGGCGAGAGCGGTGCCGGCTTCCAACTCGCTCAGCCCGTTGCGGTTGGCAACGCGCGGCAAATTGATCGCGGTTTGGATATCGAGGCCCCAATCGAGCACGCCAACCAGGGTTTGTGCGACATATTCGATGATTCGGCTGCCGCCCGCCGCTCCCAGCGCCAGCATCGGCTTGCCGGTTTCGTCGAGCACCAGGGTCGGGGACAAGGCCGAGCGCGGCCGCTTGCCCGGCTCGATCCGGTTGGCGACCGGGCGGCCGTTAACCTCGGGCCGGAACGAGAAATCGGCCAGCTCGCTGTTGAGCAAAAAGCCGTCGACCATCAAACGCGAGCCGAAGGTGTCCTCGATCGAAGAGGTTGCGGTCACGATATTGCCGGCCTTATCGACGATGGCAAAGTGCGAAGTCGAGGTTTGCTCGTAGGTTTCGCCGGGAACACCGGCATCGGCGTCGCGCCAGGACGGGTTGCCGGGACGGACCGGCACCGGTACCGCGTGGTCGCGATCGATCAACTGAGCGCGCATCATCAGATAAAGCGGATCGGTCAAACCGGACGAAGGCACCGGAGCAAAGTCCGGGTCGGCCAGATAGGCGTCGCGGTCGGCATAAGTGAGCTTGCCGGCCTCCAGGAACAAGTGAACGGCGTCGAGTCCCATCGGCTTGGTCCGGGCCATGTCGAAATGAGCCAGCATGCCGAGCAACTCGCCCAGAGCCGTCCCGCCCGAACCCGGCGGCGGGAAGCCGCACACCATGTAAATCCGATAGGGTGCACATTGGGCTTCGCGTGATTTGACCGTATAGGCCTTGAAATCACCTTCGGAAAGTCGGCCCGGATTGGCGGTGAAACCGGTGACTTTGGTCACGATATCCTTGGCGATCGGGCCGTTATAAAAAGCATCAGCGCCGCCGGCCGCAATCTTGCGCAGGGATTCGGCCAGCGCCGGATTTTTCAGCCGGCTGCCGGCCGGCAACGGACTGCCGTCGGCGGCGAAGAAATAGGATTTGGCGGTCTGATCCCGTCCCAACGTTTCGCGGTTATAGGCGATCAGCGCCGCCAGTCGCGGTGAAATCTCAAAACCCTGTCCGGCAAGATCGATCGCCGGCTGAAGCAGCTTGGCCCAGGGCAGCTTGCCGAGTTTGGTATGTGCGCTGTGCCACAGCCGAACCGTGCCCGGCACACCCACCGCCCGGCCGCCGATCACGGCGTCGGAAGCCTTCAGCGGTTGGCCGGCAGCATCGAGAAACAGATCGGGCGTCGCTGCGGCCGGGGCGGTGCCGTGACCGTCGAATGCCGTCAGCTCTCCGGCTGCCTTGTCATAATAAAGCAGAAAGGTACTGCCGCCGAGCCCCGAGGATTGCGGCTCGACCAGTCCCAGCACCATTTGTACGGCAACCGCGGCGTCAAGTGCATTACCGCCCTGGCGCAGCACTTCTGCGCCGGCCTTGCTGGCAATCGGGCTGGCGGAGACCACCATGAAGGATTTAGCCCGGATCGCCTGCAAAACCTGCGGGCGGAGATCCTCGGCAGCGACGGTGTGCGCGGCCAAGCTGCTGACGGCAAAAGCCGCAACAGCAAGCCGGCGCACCGCAGTGAACAATATGGTCACGTGCTTACAGCCCGATGCGTGCCATGGCGACCGCGGTATCACCCATACGCATCGAGAAGCCCCATTCGTTATCGTACCAGCTGAACACGCGCACGAACGTGCCTCCGATGACCCTGGTCTCGTTGAGCGCAAAGATCGAGGAGCGCGGGTCGTGATTGAAGTCGCTGGAAACCAGCGGCTCATCATAGCAGCCGAGAATGCCCTTGAGCCGGGTGCCGTTGGCGGCTTCGCGAATCGCGGCGTTGATTTCTTCGGCGGAGGTCGCCCGCTTGGCCACGAACTTGAAGTCCACCACCGAAACGTTCGGAGTCGGTACCCGTACTGCGGTGCCGTCAAGCCTGCCCTTCAACTCGGGCAGCACCTTGCCTACCGCCTTGGCCGCGCCGGTCGAGGTCGGAATCATGTTGAGCGCCGCCGCACGGGCGCGGTGCAAATCCTTATGTGCGGTATCGACGATGCGTTGATCGCCGGTATAGCTGTGAATCGTGGTCATGAAGCCGTGCTCGATGCCGACCGTGTTCTGCAACACGAAAGCGACCGGAGCCAGGCAATTGGTGGTGCAGGAGGCGTTGGACACCACGCGGTGACCGGGCACCAGCTTGTCATGATTGACGCCATAGACGACGGTCAGGTCTTCATCGGTCCCCGGGGCCGAAATCAGAACCTTGGCCGCGCCGGCGTCCAGATGTTTGGCGGCGTCGGCGCGCTTGGTGAAAAGGCCGGAGCATTCCAACGCGATATCGACGCCCAGTTCCTTCCACGGCAGCTTGGCCGGGTCGCGTTCCTGAAAGGTCTTGATGGTGCGGCCGTTGACCGACAACCCGCCCGCGACGGCTTCGACCGGAAACGGAAAGCGGCCATGGACGCTGTCATATTTCAGAAGGTGCGCGTTGGTCTTGCCATCAGCCAAATCGTTAATGGCCACCACTTCGACATCGGTTCGCCCCGATTCGTAAAGCGCGCGCATGACTAGGCGACCGATGCGGCCGAATCCATTAATCGCAACCCGAACTGCCATTCTGCCCTCCGATGATATCCGGCCGTCTTGTACGTCCCTGTCCCGGCCACCGACACTGCTGATTTGCACCGCACAATGCACCCCAGGACCGGCCCGGGTCAACAGCCGGGGATCGCCTGAGGGCTGTGAACCAGATTGAGCGTGCTTTGCGGGCGGACAAGCATCCCGAATTCAAAAAGCCAGCTGCGACTCGGAAGGGTCCGGGGCAGGTGAGGGGGCTTTGATGCGTCGACATCAAAGCCCGGTAGTCTTAGATTTCCGGACCCTTAAAGCTGGCGGCATCACACCAGGCTTCAATGCCCCGGGTGATCAGCTGAGCCGCTTCGTCGGCTTCGCCCCAACGCACCACCTTGGTCCACTTGCCCGGCTCCAGATATTTGTAATGCTGGAAGAAGTGGGTGATCTGCCTGACCATGATCTCCGGCAGATTACGGTATGACGAAACATCCTTGTGAAACGGGTGCAACTCGTCAACCGGGACCGCAACGATTTTCTCGTCTTTGCCGGCCTCGTCCTCCATCACCAGGACCCCGATCGGGCGTGAGCGGACGATCGCTCCCGGAATCACCGATGTCGGGCCGACCACCAGCACATCGACCGGATCACCGTCATCGGCCAGGGTATGGGGCACGAAACCGTAATTGCCGGGATAGAACATCGCGGTGTGCAGAAAGCGGTCGACGAAAACCGCACCCGAATTCTTGTCGACCTCGTATTTGACCGGCTCGCCGCGGAGAGGAATCTCGATCACGACGTTGACATCCCAGGGCGGCATTCTTCCGACCGGTACCTTTTCCAAATCCATGGCCCTCTTCTCCTCAAGGCAGGCGGCTTCGGAGCGAAGTCTAGGCGGACGGGGGCCACAGAGCAACATTATGCGACAGCGCGGCGCCGGTCCGGGCGCGCAATTTTCGCGCAACAAAGCGCAAGCTTTTCGAGCCGATTCAGCAACAACCCCGGCCGCGTCAAGATGCCGCAAAACAGGGCGCATTTTGACGGGGTTCAGGGACGGGCCGCAGTTGACAAGCGGGCTGTTTTGCGCTGCAAATCGTCTATCGACCGGGTGGTGCGCTCGAGGGAGCGAACTGCGGGCGGTCCGGAGTTTTTCTAAGGGGAAACGGCGCGCGTCATGTTCTCAAAAATCCTGATAGCCAACCGGGGCGAGATTGCCTGCCGCATTATCAAGACCGCCCGTCGCATGGACATCAAGTCCGTCGCCGTTTATTCCGAGGCGGATGCCAATGCGCTCCACGTTGAAATTGCGGACGAAAAGGTCTTCATCGGCCCGCCGCCTTCGGCACAAAGCTACCTGATCGCGGATAAAATCATTGCCGCTTGCAAGCAGACCGGTGCACAAGCGGTCCATCCCGGCTATGGTTTTTTGTCGGAACGGTCGTCGTTTTGCGAGGCGCTAAAGGCCGAAGGTATCGCCTTTATCGGTCCGGATGTCCGCGCCATCGGTGCGATGGGCGACAAGATCGAGTCGAAAAAGCTGGCTGCCGCCGCCGGGGTCAGCACCGTTCCCGGGTATCTGGGCGTTATCGCGGATGACGAGGAGGCGTTGGTCATCGCCCGCGACATCGGCTATCCGGTGATGATCAAGGCTTCGGCCGGGGGCGGCGGCAAAGGTATGCGAGTCGCCTGGAACGATGCCCAGGTGCGCGAAGGCTTCAAGTCGGCCAAGAACGAGGCGCGTTCCAGCTTTGCCGATGATCGCGTTTTCATCGAGAAATATATCGTCGAGCCGCGCCATATCGAAATTCAGGTATTGGCCGACGGTCACGGCAATTGCGTTTACCTCGGTGAACGGGAATGCTCGATTCAGCGGCGCCATCAGAAAGTCATCGAGGAAGCGCCGTCGCCGTTTCTTGACGGTAAGACCCGCAAAGCCATGGGCGAACAAGCGGTCGCCTTGGCCAAAGCGGTCGATTACAAGTCGGCCGGTACGGTTGAATTCATCGTCGACGCTCAACGTAACTTTTACTTCCTCGAGATGAACACCCGGCTTCAGGTCGAGCATCCGGTCACCGAGATGGTCACCGGAGTCGATCTGGTCGAGTTGATGATTCGGGTCGCCGCCGGTGAAAGGCTGCCCTTCTCTCAGGAAGAGGTCAAGCTGCGCGGCTGGTCGATCGAGGCGCGCATTTATGCCGAAGAGCCGACTCGAAATTTTTTGCCTTCGACCGGCCGGGTCACGCGCTATCGTCCGCCGGTTGAAAGCCAGTTCGTGCGTGTCGATACGGGCGTCTATGAAGGTGGCGAGATCAGCATGTTCTACGACCCGATGGTCGCAAAGCTGATCACCCGCGGCATGGACCGTGAAACCGCGATCGGCCATATGAAAGAGGCGCTCGACGCCTTTCAGATTCGCGGCATCGGCCACAATATCAGCTTCCTGGCCGCCGTGATGAAGAAGCGGCGTTTTGCCGAGGGCCGGCTGACCACCAACTTTATCGCCGAAGAATTTCCCGACGGTTTCTCCGGGGTGGAGCTGGAAGGCGATTTACAGGATCGCATCATTGCGATTTCGGCCTTCGTTCACGACCGGATTGCCGAGCGCAACCGCACCATGACCGGCCAGATGCCCGGCTACCGTCCGCCCCGTCAGAATTTCTGGATGGTGCGGATCGACCGGCAGAACACCCCGGTGTTCGTCGACCTGACCGAGCGTGGCGCCGATGTCCGCGTTGGCGGTCAGGTGTTCACGCTGGCCACCAGTTGGGTCATCGGGGAAACCCTGTTTGTCGGCACGGTCGAGGGCCGCAGGCTGGTGGTGCAGGTGGATGTGACCGGCGACGGCTACAAACTGTTCCATGCCGGGGCCGAGATTCACTGTCAGGTGTTGACGCCGCGGGCGGCGGAATTGTCCGATCTGATGCAGGTCAAGATTCCGCCCGATCGTTCGAAACTGTTGCTGTCGCCGATGCCGGGCCTGCTGGTGCAATTGCCGGTCAAGGTCGGTCAGGATGTTAAGGCCGGCGAGGAATTGGCGGTGGTCGAGGCGATGAAGATGGAAAACATCCTGCGCGCCGAACGCGATGGTGTGATTGCCAAAATCAATGTCGAGGCCGGAAGCAGCCTTGCCGTCGATCAGGTCATTCTCGAGTTCGAATGAGCTTATGTTCGGGGCGGACGCCATCGTAAAGACGGTGCGGGTCCGCCCTCGGCGCGGGCTACCGGGTTAAGCGCTGAGCCGGTGGCCGGTTTGGCCCGGCGGTGCGAACCGGTTGGAATGGTAAAGAGTCTGCCCCGGGGATTTAAGGAACGGCGCTCATGACGGATGATGCAGCTTCCGGCGGCAATGATGACGCGGGCAATACCGGCTTAGCCTCCTGCGAAATTCTGGCGGAGCTTTCCGCTGAAGAAATTCGCACGATGGAAAAGGCTTGCCACTGGTTGCGCCTGCCCACGGGACGCATTTTATTTCGTCACGAAGACCCGCCGGCCGCCGTCTATTTCGTGATATCGGGCTTGGTCCGGGCTTTTCTGCCCATGCAGGATGGCAAAGAAATTAACTATGCTGAATTCGGTCCGGGCGAGATGTTCGGTGAGTTGGCCGCCATTGACGGCAAAGAGCGTTCGGCCGATGTGATTACCGTCACGGATTCTCTGGTGGCGGCGTGCCCGCGGCCGTTGTTCCATCAGTTTATTCGCGACTATCCTTCTCTTAGTCTGCGCCTGCTGGTCCGGCTGGCCGGTATGGTCCGGCAGTCGAGTCAACGTATTGCCGAGTTTAGCGCTCTGACCGATGTCCAGCGTGTCTATGTCGAGCTGCTGCGGATCGCCAACCCGGATCCTTCGGGCAACGGCAGCTGGGTTTTGCGTCCGGCCCCCTTGCACAAGGACATTGCCGCCTGGGCCGGTACCACCACCGACGTGGTCGGTCGCGCGATCGGTCATTTGATGAAGGCGGAGTTGGTGCAGCGTCGAGTCGGGGCGCTCTATATTCTTGATCGCAAGCGCGTTGAATTGCTGTCGCGACCGGGCACGGGCGGCTCCGCGGCATAGCGGCCCCGCTTACCCCGCTTACCGAAGCGTTCGGCCAAGCTCACCCGCCAAATCCTGAATGAATTGCCAGGCGACTCGGCCCGAGCGGGCACCCCGGGTGACCGACCATTCGACTGCCCGGGCGTGCAGTTCTTCGGCGGATAGATCGAGGCCGAAATAGCCGGCATAGCTTTCGACCATGGCGAAGAAGGTCTCCTGATCGCAGTTGTGGAACCCCAACCACAGTCCGAAGCGGTCCGACAGCGACACTTTTTCCTCGACGGATTCGGCCGGGTTAATCGCGGTCGAACGCTCGTTTTCGATCATGTCGCGCGGCATCAGGTGACGGCGGTTGGAGGTGGCATAAAAAACCACATTCTCCGGGCGTCCCTCGATGCCGCCTTCCAGCACGGCCTTTAGCGATTTGTAATGGGAATCGTGGCTGTCAAACGACAAATCATCGCAGAACAGAATGAACCGGTCATCTGAACTGCGGGTCAGTGCCAGCAGACGCGGCAGTGACGGTATGTCCTCCCGATGAATTTCGACCAGAACCAAGCTTTCCTTTCCTTGCCTTTGCGCTACTTCATCGAGCGCGGCGGCGTGAATGGCTTTGACAAGCGAGCTTTTCCCCATTCCTCGCGCGCCCCATAACAGAGCATTGTTAGCCGGAAGCCCGGCTGCGAAGCGCCGCGTGTTTTGAAGCAGGAGGTCCCGTTGCCGGTCAACCCCCTTCAACAAGGAAAGATCGACCCGATTGACCCGGGTCACCGGAATAAGCCGTTCCGGCTCGCTGTGCCAAACCCCGGCTTTCATTCGCTCGACCGAAATGCGGCGTTCAGGCGGCGGCGCAAGGCGTTCAAGTGCCTCGGCGATCCGTTTGACGGTGACAAGCAACTCGGGTGCGGACGTGCTTTCGGCATTCATGGTTAAGCTTATCCTTATAGCGGTTGGTCGGGGCGCCAATCGGTCGCAGTCTGAGCGCTGGAATCTTTACAAATTGTTAAGTATATTAGTAAGGCCTGGAACGTCCTGCACGAGGAACGGTGGTCATGAGAAACGCGACGGTCAAGAGCGATGCGCTTTGCGACGGCACGACATCGGTGCACCGTGGCCGGAATGTTCCCGGGTTTTTCGGGCTGCCGCCGGGACGGGTGCTGATCGGATCGGGCGTGCTGCTTTTGGTTATCGTGTTGGTCGGGACGGCGATGTTGGTGATTCGAACCCGTGATGAGACGTTGAGCCGGGCCGAATCCAATATCGCCAGGATTAATAATGTACTGGCGGAGACGCTGGACCGGATTTTTCAAAGCACCGATCTGACCTTGGCGGCGATCGCCGAGGATGCGGCAAAAAATCCGGCGTCGGATTATTGGAATGGTCAGGACTTGCGGGCTTTGCTGAACTCTGGAGTCAAGCAACTGAATGCCATGCGGCGTATTACCGTGTTTGATGCCGAAGGGCGAGTGGTGAACAGTACCGAGCCCGGTCGATTGATGGCGGTTTTTATCAATGACCGGCCCTATTTTTTCCAGCATCGCGACCGCGCTGGCTTGGGCATGACCATCAGCGAGCCGTTGCAGAGCCGCTCAGATGCTCAGTGGACTTTCATTCTCAGCCGACGGATCGAGGATCGCGGCGGGGTCTTTCTCGGGGTGGTAACGGCGGCGGTCAACCTGAAATATCTCAGTGATCTGTTCGCCGGAACCTTTCCGGAGGAAGGTGCGCGGGTGTCCTTGCTGCGCAAGGATCTGGTGATGTTATTCCGGTATCCTTATTTGGCGGGCGCACAGGGCCGCTCAATGGCCGGAACGCCCGCGTACGAAGGCATTCTGGCGGGCAAAGTCGAGGGCTCGGGACGCGCTTACGGCACCTGCGATCCGGTGGAGCGGTTAACGGCCGCCCGGCATTTGCGGAAATATCCGTTGATCGTCAATTCCGCGGTGCCGCTGGCGACCGTACTGGAAGAGTGGCGCCACTTCGCCGGCGTGGTGGGAACCGCGTCGCTGGCGGTGATTGCTTTGTTGGCAGGGCTGGTCACGTTGCTCTATCGCCAGATGAGTCGACGTGCCGCGACAAGCGCGGCGCTGTCCGCCGCCTGGGCCGCGCTGGCGGAAGAGCGTGGGCGGTTATGGTCGGTGGTTGATGCCTCCAGCGATGGCTTTTGGGAATGGCAGGTTGCCTCCGGAATCGTCGACTGGTCGGAACGCTGCTGTGCCCTGGTCGGGTTACCGGCCGCGGGCGGGGTTTTGCACATCGATCAGGTCTTTGAGATGATCCATCGGGAGGATCGCGACCGCTTTCGCTCCTCTCTTCGGCGCCATGTCGATTCAGGCGAGCCTTTCGACGTTGAAGCGCGCTGGCTGGCGGTGGATGGTGATATCCGCTGGCTTGCCTCGCGCGGTCGTGTCATGCGCGACTCGGTGGGGCGTCCGCTACGCCTGATCGGTGCCAACACCGATATTACCGCGCGCAAGATGTTGAACGGACGGCTACGCCGAGAGGGTGCCTAAACTGAGGCATCGCGCGGGC
>JBAWVF010000101.1:0-14731 GCA_037147415.1 Rhodospirillaceae bacterium
TGCTGCCGAGCACCCCGCCCAGCGCCGGCCCGAGCACGAACCCCAAGCCGAAAGCCGCCCCCTGAAGCCCGAACCCGGCGGCGCGCTTTTCCGGCGTCGTGACATCGGCGATATAGGCGCCGGCCGCCGTGAAACTGGCCGCGGTCACCCCCGACAGCACCCGCCCGGCCAACAGCCAGCCCAAATTCGGCGCCAGCGCCATCACGATATAGTCGCAGCCCAACCCCAGATTCGACAACAGAATCACCGGCCGGCGGCCGAATCGGTCCGACAGCGCCCCCAACAGCGGCGAACACACGAACTGCATCAACGCCCAAACCGTGCCGAACAATCCATAAATCTCGGCGGCATGCCCGGTGTTGCCGCCGACAAAGTTTTCGACCAGACGCGGCAGCACCGGAATGATAATGCCGAGCGCCAGCACGTCGAGCACCATCGTCACGAAAATGAAAACCAGGGCCGGACGACGGGACGCGGTCGGAGAAACGCTATCAAGCATCTGAAAACCACCGGTAAGAGCGAAAACGGTAACGCGGTCGGAAACTCAGTCTAACCGGTCCGCAGCTTGGCCGCTAGACGCTCTACAGCATCTTGACGCCTGCCGTCCCGGCATGCCACAAATGAATTCGTGCCGGGTTAGCTCAGGGGTAGAGCAACCGCCTTGACCATACGAGTGCCTCGGGGGAAACCCTGGGAGTAGAACCGCCCAAATTCGGGGAAAGCTACCGCTTGAGAAAGCCAAGCCAATCCCGAGCCAAGCCCGACGGATTTTAAGTCCGCCGGGAAGGTGTAGAGACTAGACGGGCGGCACCCGCGGACCTTCGGGAACTGGGGTGAAGGGATAGTCCAGCCCACGAACCGCGTGACGGTGCAAGCCGAAGCGGATCGGGCGGCGAAAGCCGTAGTGGGACGGTAAGCGGTAGGTCGTCAGTTCAAATCTGACACTCGGCACCATATCTTTCACTCGGCATATCCGACACTCGGCACCATTCCTTCAGGCCGGACCGGACCGTTAAGGCGGCACCGGCAGCCCTTTACACCCCGCCGCAAGCGCCTCACGCAGCGAACCTTGTGAAAACAGGGTGGTATCCAGCACGGTGTCGGTAAAATCGGTCCCCCGCAGCTTGGTTCCGATCAGATTGGAATAAGACAAATCAGCGGTGCTGAGATTGGCGCGCAACAAATCGGCGCCACGCAGATCGGCATAGCGGATGGTCGCACCCTGAAGTTGAGCCGGCAACAGGCGTTCGGCGCTGAGCAGCAATGGCCCCAGATTGCAATCACGCAAGTCGGAATTGTTCATCTTGGCGTTTTTGAGATTGGCACCGCGCAAATCGGCCCCGACCAATTTGGTGCCGCGCAGATCGGCCCCCTGAAGCTGCGCCCCCTGCAAGCGAATCCCCGGCAGGTCCATACCGTACATGACCACGCCATGCGCCCGCAACGCGGTCAGGTTGGCGCTTGACAGATCCTTCAACGGCCGCAGGTCGACTCCGGATAAATCGAGCGGTTTGCCCCGGGCGCCGCTGGTCTCGACCCACTCGATATGCTGGGCCAGCAGAGACTCGATCGGCTCGGACAGCGTATCCAGGCTAAGTCCGGCGGGCGCCTCGGTCAAAACCCCCGTCATGTTGGCGCCGTCGGTCACGGCCATGGTCATTTCAGCCCCGACCATCACCGCATTTTGCAGGTTGGCGCCCTTGAGATCGGCCCCCGAAAGATCGGCACCCTCCAGATTGGCCCCGACCATCTTGCACTGGCGGAGATTGGCGCGAACCAGTTTACAACCGCGCATCACGGCATCGGTAAAGTCGGCCTGAACCGCGATAACGCCGTTCATGCGGGCTCGCTCCAGATTGGCATTGGCGAGCACCACCGCCTGCATTTCCGAAGGCTTCAACTCGTGACGCAGAAAGGTCAGATTGCCGCGGCTATCCTTTTCAGCAATGACGCCTTCGCGCAGATCGGCTTCAAACAGATCGGCCCCGACCATGAAGGCGCCGCGCAAGCAAGCCCCGCGCAGATCGGCCCGGCGCAAACTGGCCCGCGCCAGATTGGCCCGTCTTAGATCGGAACAAAAGAAAACGGCGCGTTCCAGCTTGGTGCCGGCCAGATTGCAATCGGCCAGAACCGCTCCGGTAAAATCGGCGTCGGCCAGGTTAAACCCCGACAGATTAAGGCCGGTAAGATCACAAAAAGAAAAAACCGCCCGCGCACCCCCCATGCGGCCACTGTAAAGCATTTCATGTTTACGCGCGATCTCATGCGCCTGCTCCTGAGACAAGCGGGTGAGATTGGCATTTCCCTGTCTGACGGACCCGGATGGCGCGGCCATGGTCTCCCGGCGGCTGGATTGCTAGAGCCACGATATTAAGTATAATTGTTGCGCCAAGCAAATAGATGTTTTGCACCTGCTCAATCCCGCCCGTGTCAGCACGCGACCCCGGTTCCGCGTCGACGGGAAACCGGGAGAGCCGGCTCGGCTTTCAACAACCGAAGAGTCCCGCACCCGCCGATAGGCCCCGCTTTTGCCCCCTGCCGTTCAGCCTTAGACTCGCCGGACTTGCGCATAACGTGGCAAGGAGGCAACGCCGAGCCATCGTTCGGCCGGAAAGAGCCTTTAATCCCCCTGCTTAGCGTCATACCTATTGCCGGGCTCCGAACGCAGTCTTTAGACTAGGGGTAGTGCAACAGGGGGAGCCGGTCTTGGCCGACGATTCGAATTTTGATATCGAAGAGACGCGCAAGGCCATCGAACTCTTGATCGAGGCGGTTGCCAAGGAGATCAAGCCCGGCGTGCTTGAGGTCAAACTGGCTGCCAGCACACTGCGCGATCTGCTGGAAGACCCCAACCCGCGCGCATTCGATCTGGCCCTGCGTGCCTTCAACGCTATCGACCCCGATATTCGCAAGCGCATCGGCATGAATGCTCAAGCGCAAGCGATGATGTACCGGACCAAAACCGGTAAATCAGTGTCTTTGTTCGCCCTGCCCCCGGCAAAACCGGAAAAGCCACAGGCCACCGGCTTCCTCCAGGCCTTGAACCTCGGTGCGCATCGCGCTCCGGCCACCAAAAGCAATTCGCCGCGCAAGCCGAAGGCATGACCGGCCCCGCTATCATGACCGGCCCCGCTATCATGACCGGCCCCGCTATCATGACCGGCCCCGCTATCATGACCGACGGTCGGCGTCCATTATGCTTGCGCCGAGCGAACTTCGGCTGCTAGACCCGGCGGGAACAACAGAACCGATCCACTCCACCGTATTCGGGAGAATGCTTATGCCTGCCGCTGTCGCTCCGGCCGGGTTCGCCGACTATAAAGTTACCGATATCTCGTTGGCTCAATGGGGCCATAAAGAAATCGCCATTGCCGAAACCGAAATGCCCGGCTTGATGGCGCTGCGCACCGAGTACGGTGCCTCTCAACCGCTGAAGGGCGCCCGCATCGTCGGCTGCCTGCACATGACGATTCAGACCGCGGTGCTGATTGAAACCCTGATCCATCTTGGCGCCAGCGTTCGCTGGTCCTCGTGCAACATCTTCTCGACCCAGGATCATGCCGCCTCGGCGATTGCCGATCAGGGCATTCCGGTGTTCGCCTGGAAGGGGGAAACCGAGGAAGAGTTCTGGTGGTGTATCGAGCAGACCCTGCGCGGTCCCGATGGCTGGACGCCGAACATGATTCTGGATGATGGCGGCGACGTCACCCAGATCATGCATGAAAAATATCCGGAGATGCTGAAGGATGTCCGCGGAATCTCGGAAGAGACCACCACCGGTGTCCATCGCCTGTACGAGATGATGAAGGCCGGCAAGCTGCTGGTTCCGGCGATCAACGTCAATGACAGCGTCACCAAGTCGAAGTTCGACAACCTCTATGGTTGCCGCGAAAGCCTGGTCGACGGCATCAAGCGCGCCACCGATGTCATGATGGCCGGCAAGGTCGCCGTGGTCTGCGGTTATGGCGATGTCGGTAAGGGCTCGGCCGCGTCTTTGCGCAGCCAGGGCGCCCGGGTCATGGTAACCGAAGTCGATCCGATCACCGCGCTGCAAGCCGGGATGGAAGGCTATCAGGTCGTCACCATGGACGAGGCCGCGTCGCTCGGTGATATCTTCGTCACCGCCACCGGCAATGTCGATGTGATCACGCTCGACCACATGCGGCAGATGAAGGATCGCGCGATCGTCTGCAACATCGGCCATTTCGACAGCGAAATTCAGATCGATTCCCTGAAGAACTACAAGTGGGAAGAGGTCAAGCCGCAGGTTGACGAGGTTGTATTCCCCGACGGCAAGCGTCTGATCGTATTGGCCAAGGGCCGGTTGGTTAATCTCGGCTGCGCCACCGGTCACCCCAGCTTCGTGATGTCGGCCAGCTTCACCAATCAGGTGTTGGCGCAAATCGAGTTGTGGAACAACGCCGCCAAGTACGAGCGCAAGGTTTATGTGCTGCCGAAGCAGCTTGATGAAAAGGTCGCCCGGCTCCATCTCAACAAGATCGGCGCCAAACTGACCAAACTGACCGCCAAGCAAGCCGAGTATATCAGCGTATCCGTTGACGGCCCTTACAAGCCCGATCACTATCGGTACTAGGCTCGATACTCCGGTTATGAGCGAAAACAGGCCGGGCGGCGACGCCCGGCTTTTTTTGCCATTGACAGCCCCCTCAGCCAGAGCACAGAATTCATAAACGAAGGAGAGTGCCATGGGTGACGCGTCGACCACTGAAGTCCTGCAAGCCATCGCCGCCCTGGGTGAACGTATGGAACGTCGTTTTGAATCCATCGTGGCCGAGCAACGTCAGATTCGGGATTTGATTACCGGCCAGCGAGAAATCATCGCCCGTCAAGGTGAACGCATCGCAACCATCGAAGGCCACCTGTCACAGATGGATAAGCATCTGGAATATCATGGCCAAGTTCTTGCCGCCCTGATTCCGACCAAAATCGCGGCGGTCGGCGGCCGATAGGCGTCACTCCCGCCGGATCGCCTCCAGCAGCCCGCGCGAGCCGGCCTCGATCAACTCCAGCACATGACGAAACCCCTCGGGACCGCCATAATACGGGTCGGGGACATCGCGAATACTCACTCCCGGCGCATAGTCGAGAAACAGCTTCAAGCGATCCTCCCGCCCGGCCGGAGCCAGCCGCTTGAGCTGGCGAAAATGGCTGCGGTCCATCGCCAGCACCAGATTGAAGCGCTCGAAATCCTCCCTCACCGCCTGCCGCGCCCGCAAATCGTCGATCGGGTAGCCGCGCGCCCGCGCCGCCGCCGCCGAACGTGAGTCGGGCGGTTCGCCGACATGGTAACCCTCCGTACCGGCCGAATCGGTCCCGATCCGCTCTTGCAAACCGGCGTCGTTGACCATGCGCCGAAACACGCCTTCCGCGGTCGGTGAACGGCAGATATTCCCGGTACAGACGAACAAAACCGTAAACATGATAAAAGGGTCCTCTCGGTTGCGAATTCAGCCGCGCCGCCGATAGCCGCCGATATATGATTATTCAATAACAACAACCGGCAGGAAAGCGATAACGGAATGCGCATCGGCATCGATCTCGGCGGGACCAAGACCGAGGGCATTGTCCTCGACGACGCCGGCCAGGACTTGGCGCGACACCGAATCGCTACGCCGCGCGACGATTATGACGGTACGATCGCCACGATTGTAAGCCTCGTCAGCCGCCTGGAGTACGCCGCCGGAGGCCGGCGCGCCAGTGTCGGCATCGGCATTCCGGGCACGATTTCGCCGGCAACCGGGTTGATCAAGAATGCCAACTCAACTTGGTTGATCGGGCGCCCGTTCGACCGTGATTTGGCTGCGGCACTCGGCCGCCCCGTTCGGCTTCAGAACGACGCCAACTGCCTTGCGGTGTCCGAAGCCGCCGATGGCGCCGCGGCGGGAGCCGGCGTGGTGTTCGCCGCCATCCTCGGTACCGGCTGCGGCGGCGGCATCGTCGTTGACGGCCGACCGCTGACCGGCGCGAACGCCATTGCCGGCGAATGGGGTCACAACCCCCTGCCCTGGCCCGCCGACCACGAACGCCCCGGCCCCGCTTGTTACTGCGGTCGACATGGCTGCATCGAAACTTTTGTTTCCGGCACCGGGTTGGCCGCCGATCACACTCGAGTCACCGGAGAGCCCCTGACGGCGCGTGAAATTGCCGCTCGCGCCGAAGCCGGTGACCATGCCGCCCGCGGCAGCCTCGCCCGGCTTGAACACCGGTTGGCCCGCAGTCTCGCCTCCGTGATCAATCTGCTCGACCCCGATGTGATCGTGCTGGGCGGCGGCCTGTCCAATATCGCCGGGCTTTATGACATACTGCCCCGCATGATGGCGGCCTGGTGTTTCTCCGACGCCGTCACCACCCCGATTCGCCCGGCCTTGCATGGTGATTCCAGCGGGGTGCGCGGCGCCGCTTGGTTATGGCGACCGGGGGAACACCCAACCTCGTCTTAAACAATAGCTCCGCATTAGCCATACGGTCGCGACTCCGACGACGACACCGCCGATCACATCGCCGAGATAATGCGCGTTCACCACAACCCGACTCGCAGCGATCACCACTGCGAACAGCACGGCCGGCGCCATCACCGGCAAGCGCGGCATGAGAAAACTCAGCGCCGCCGCGAGTGCCGCCCCGGTTGTGGCATGGCCGGAGGGAAACGACTGGTATTCGGAATGGCGGTTCAGCGGCGCAAAGCCATAAAAGCCGATCCGGTCGAGCAGCACCGGGCGCCCCCGCCCGATCAAGATCTTAATAATATCGGTGACCAGTCCGGACAGCAGGACCGCCAGACAAACAAACAATAACGCCCCGGCCAGCCGCTTAAAGTTTGCGGCCCGCACCGGGTCCGGACTCAAGCGGCCGGCACTATAAACGCCAAGCGCCGCCAACCCGAAAGACCAGATATACCATTTGCCCAGCCCGGCCACGGTGATGGTCTTGAACCAATCGACCACAAAGGGCGGCAAAGTTCGCATGGCGCGCGACAACGACTCGTCGAACAAAAACATCGACACGACACAGCACGCCAAAGCAAAACCCGGAAACAGTATTATCCGCAGCCGATGCCGTCGTTCCGTCTCCATTTCTGATAAAGGCATCACACGACCACCTCGACGCACTGACGTCTTTCAGCCCTGATTAACCAAATATTACGTGTATAAATTAACACGCCCATCGCTTGACCCAGAATAAAAACAGGATCCTTCTTGTAAACTGCATAAGCCAATAAAGTCAATCCGCCGAAGAAGCTTAAATACCAAAACGCGGCCGGGACGACGCAGCGGCCGGCTTGCTCACTTTTCAGCCATTGATACAGGAAGCGTGCTGAAAACAGCGCCTGTCCGCCGAAGCCGATGCCGATCCAAAACACATCGGATGTAACCATGTCGGGAAACCAGCTCATTTCGACTCTTCCGATCCGAACAATTCAACGACCCGAAGCGGCACCGGGGTACGGTACTTCAGCCAAAGCATCCCGAACAAGTCAAGCAACCCGATCATACCACGACGCCAGTTAACATATTTTGAAGCCCCGCCTCGACGCGGCCGATGATTAACCGGAATATACACGACACGGTGACCGTGCATCAGAAATAAAGCCGGCAGAAACCGATGCATGGCGCCAAAATAGGGCAGCTCAAGAAAAATATCCCGTCTAAAGAGTTTTATACCGCAACCGCTATCGACGGCCCCATCCTGCAACAACACCTGACGCACGAAGTTGGCAACACGAGAGCCGAACCGTTTCGAAAGGGAATCATAACGCAATGCACGCACACCGCCCACCAAGGCCACCGCCTTATCGATCTCCGCCGCCGCCAGCAAACGCGGAATGTCGGCGGGGTCATTCTGACCGTCCCCATCAAGTGTCACTACCCGCAGTCCACGAGCGGCCCTGACACCGGTTCGAATAGCCGCGCTTTGTCCGGCACGATGTAAATGTTGCAGCAAGCGAATCTCAACGGATCCATTACACCTTGAATAATGGCGTAATTTCTCTAGCGTAGCGTCGGTGCTGCCATCATCGATAAAAATCACCTCGAAAGGTACAAATACCTTTGCCAGCCTTCGAATTTCGTCAAGCAATGACAATACGCTTTCAGCCTCGTTAAAAACAGGAATGACAATTGAAACATTAGTTACTCCGGGTTTTGTCTGTTCTTCAGTCATGATTGCCCACATTCCCGACGGCTTTATCAAAAACACACTCGATAAATAAGGCAACGATGGCCCGAAGCGCAATGGACCGATTCGATGTTTCAATCCCGACAAATTTTTCCGTTATATCAGGAACCGCACTTAGGTTCAGTGATTCCAACGCGGTTCCTCCACGGTACCATCCGCACCGACCCGAGAAAATGACCGGTGGCGATAAATCAACAGCTATTCTTTTAGATAAACCTGATTTACTCTTAAATAATTGATTCAGTGCGGAGCCGACTGCCACAAACCGGGTTTTGAAACCGATGTCTCACCGATTTTCATGGCCCTTGATTTGAGTGCTAACGATATTTAGTTCCCTTACAGAATCAGCCCGGCCGATCCCCGGCAAATTCCGTAAGCACTTATAAAAGCATTTCTCCAGACCCGTGCTCTGCGATTCCGTACGTATTATCACTTTTTTCGTGAACAGGTGAAGCCCCGTTCATATCTGCAAATTTGCTTTTTTTAGGCTTAGGGTCAATAAAAGAGCTGGCAATTCAGCAATCTCGTGATATTAGTCACGGAACCGCATTACTTCGCTGGAAAGCTCCATCGCATTACGATCGGTGCCTATACAGGTCGATTTCGTGTGTGCGTAAGCTTAAGCAACAAGCAACCGAAACATGACAAACCCAACATCATGGCAACCGAGCGATATCATGAGTGCTGAAACCAGCAACGAATTTGAGTCGCCGGACTCACTGAAAAGACATCGCGGACGAATTCCGCAGTCAGCATGGCCACAAATATTGCAACGGCATCGGTCTGGAGCGACTTTGTCCTCTATTGCTCGTGAGTTCGATTGCACCCCGAGTGCAATTTCTTATATCGTCCGCAAGGCTGAGGCCTCCGGAGTCGAAGCGTCGGACTCTCCTGTAGCAGAGCCGGCACAGCCAGAAGTACAGGAGAGTCCCCCGGAAGTGCAACCTGCCCCGCCGCAACCGGCAGCTCCTGTGCCGGCGGTCCAAACAACTCTGTCTCTATCCGGACGGTCGAACAGCGCCGCCAGAGCAGAAATGCAACCGGCACCTCGTCCTGCGCCTGTACAAATGCCCGTACCGCCCTCACCCGTTGCCGCCGCCACGCCAGCGCCTCCGGCAGCTGAAGCCGTTCGCCAGCCTTCAACGGAGCCGCCCGCTTCCCCTCGGCCAAATCAACCGCCACCGGTAGATGCGACCGAAGCTCGTTTGCGTGAAACCGCACGCGGCTGTTTGGTGGCTTATCGCGGATGGCGACAGACGCCTGGTGAAGTCAGTATGCAAACTTTGAACGATGCCGTTCATGAGTTGCGCAAAGTTCTGGCCCGGATTGAAATCGACTTGTCGGCGAGTCGCCGTGACGAACAGGCGCCGCGTCCGATTCCGGTTCCTTTGCATCGAGCGGCCCGCCTGCGCTGATTAAGCCGTGCAAAATAACCGACTGTTCTGTTTCGGTCTCGGCTATAGCGCTCTCGTCTTGGCACAACGATTATCCGACAAGGGCTGGCACATCGCCGGTACTTGTCGGAGTGATCGAGCAATTGCTGAACTGACGGCACGCGGACTTTCCGCGTTCCGCTTCGAGCGGGTTCACCCGCTGGCAAATCCCGCGGCCGTCTTTGCCGGTACAACCCATCTTTTGCTCGGGGTACCGCCCGATGCACATGGCGACCCGGTCTTCGATCTTCATGGCGGTGATATCGCCCGGCTTTTTCCCCGATTGGTTTGGGCCGGCTATCTTTCAACTACCGGTGTTTACGGGGATACCGGCGGCACGCTTGTTGATGAATCGAGCCCGCTTAACCCGTCCGGACCGAGACAACGCAAAAGGGTAGCCGCTGAGCAAAACTGGTTGAGTCTGCACGACAGTGCCGGCCTGCCCCTCCATATCTTTCGCCTTGCCGGGATTTACGGCCCCGGACGGAGCGCACTCGACCAAGTACGAGCCGGCACGGCCAAGCGTATCGACAAACCGGGGCATCTCTTCAGCCGAATTCATGTCGAAGACATTACCAATGTCTTAATGGCTTCGATCGCGCGTCCTCGCCCAGGCACTGTTTATAATGTTTGCGATGACGAACCGGCTACACCGGCGGACGTGATCGCCCAGGCCTGCGATCTGCTCAAGGTGCCGGCACCGCCCCTGATTCCGTTTGCCACTGCGGAACTTACGCCAATGGCGGCCAGCTTTTGGCGGGACAACCGAATTGTATCGAACCGGCGAATCAAGCAGGAACTCGGTGTCCGTCTACTTTACCCGAATTATCGGGTGGGGCTAGCATCTCTTGCGGCCAAAACACTCAGTCCACCTGAAAGCCGATCGCGCCTCTAAGATCGGCACCGGATGTATCGGAGCCACGGGCATCCGCCTTGGTAAAGATGGCGTCCTTAAGATCAGCATCTCTGAAGATCGTATGTCTAAGAATAGACTGAGATAAATCAACGTCACTCATGATTGCCCCGGTCAAATTCGCCCCTGAAGCCGTGGTTCGCACCAAGCGGGCTCGACTCATCTTGGTCGGCCAGCCGTGACCACTCCGTAACTCCATCGGAGACCCGTTGACATTAGACATATCGGCGTCATTAAGCGTAGCACGGTCAAAACAGGCGCCGCGCAAATCCGCACCGCTTAGATTGGCCTGCCGCAGGTCTGCAAAGGATAAGTCAGCCATGACCAGGGTCGTGCCGGCCAGATTTGCACCTTTAAGTACGACGTAACTCATTAAAGCCGCAGATAAATTAACCCGGCTGAGGTCAACGCCGGTAAGATCGAGCTTGCTGAGATCGGCCCTGGTTCCCTTTTTTCCATTGCTGACAATCCATTCCCGATGACTGCGCAGAATACGCGCCAAATGCTCATCGACATGATCCAGGCGCTGAACGAGGTCGGCGCCGCTCAGATTGGTCAAGGAGAGATCGACCTCGTCGAGCAGCGCGCCGACCAAGCTTGCCTCCGACAAATTAGTATTACGTAAAATAGCGTGACTGAGAATCGCACCATGAAGCTTGGCGCCCGAAAGATTGGCATCAGACAAATCTGCGCCCTGTAAATTAGCGCCGCTCAAATCCGCCATGCTAAGGTCTGCTTTAATGAAAACACAACCGCGCAAATTGGTGTCCCGTAGATCAGACTGCACCAAAAATGCATTTGCCAACTTAGCACGCGACATATTAGCGCCGGCCATATTCGCATTAGACAATTCAGCGCAGGAATCCTCCGGTGAGGTCGCCGCAAGTTCCCCGTTTTTCTGGCGAATAAGGTAACCGTCACGAAGGTCCGCTTCGCTCATATTTGCGCGCGGCATATCGGCGCCACGCAAAGTAACCCCCCGCATATCCGCCCTGGACAAATTGGCTCGCCCCAACTTAGCCCGCCGCAAGTCTGCGCCAAATAGACAGGCCCCATGTAAGTCGGCATCACTGAGATCGGCTTCAATCAAGCGACAGCCGGTAAAATCTGCCCCGGCAAGTAACGCCCGGGACAAGTTCTGATTACTGAGGTCACAAAACTTAAAATTGGCGCGCGCTCCACCCTGCTTGGAAGTCACATAGCGGGCATGGCGCTCGAGGATAGACTGTATCTCAGCGTCGGTAACCTTTTTATAATCAAACTCAAGCTTGTCCGTGGAAAGAATTGCCATCCCCCTTCATATAGTCCACCCGCCCCACGGATCCTTACAAATACAACCTCAGGATTCGCGTTGCGCCATTACCTGCGAAATATCGGAGGCGAGAATGGACCATCGTGCGGAAAACCGCCATGAAAAAAGTCACAATTCAACGTGATAATAGGGCAATCAATACAAGCCCCAGCTACAGCTCCCGTCGCAAGCGGCCCGCCGCCGGGCCATCCGCTCCGGGCTCGTCACCTTGACCGCAACCATTTCCGCTTCCGGGCGTGTTACCTGAGCCGAAACCGATGCTCTGCTAATCACAGGGATCGACACGGCCTCCGCTCCCACCTGAAGCACGCGCGAGCGAGGCTGCGTTAGCTCCGTATTCGCAATTTGCGACGCTACCGCAACCGGGCCGAGAACAGGCGAGGCTGCCGCCGACTTGGCAGCCGGAGCAGAGGCCGTTTTAGCAACAGGAACAGAAGAGGCTACAACCGGTGCACTATTGTGATTATAGACATCCCGGTGAAGCCGCACCGCACCAGCGTCATCAACCGTCGCCTGCCAATACACAATCCGCACGGGCAAAGACTGCCCGAGACCAACCGCGCGGGTATGATCCGCATCAATCGCATCTTCGATCCGTTCCGAAGACCACCCTTCACGACCAAGTAAAAAATCCGCTAAACGACGGGGCTCACCCAGCCGCACACAACCGGAGCTAATTGCTCGCCCTTGCCGGTCGAATACCGAATGGTCGTTCGTGTCATGCAAATAGATACTTTCACCATTGGTCAGGTTGAATTTAATCCGCCCGAGCGCGTTTTGATCGCCGGGGGACTGCACGATCCGCAAACGCTCAGCCGTAACCGCCGACCATTCTACCATAGCCGGATCAACTTCCAACCCGTCAACGTAAATAGTGGCACCCTCGATACCGGGATGGCCGGTGCGTCGCAAGTTCGGCAGCTTGTCCTTTGCCAAAACCGTTGTCGGCGCGGTCCAGGTCGGGTTCAAAATAACATCGGTGATCCGATCGGCAAGCAACGGCGTAGGACGCGACGGACGACCGACCGCAACCCGCATCGCCATCATCACCTTATCGCCCTTGATCAAATACCCGGTTTGCGAGGGAATATTGACCAAAAAGAATTCACGCGGCGACTCAAAACTCTTCATTTCGGCCAGAGTGGCCTTAAGAATTGAGGCGATCGTCGCCGGGTCGCGATCCAATGCCTCGATCGTACCGGCACCGGCCGCACCGTCGGCTAAAAGCCCCTCGGCCGTCTGAAAAGCACGCACCGCAGTTTCAACCGCCGCATCATAAACACCGGCATAAGCCCCAGCCGGAAGCAAACCACGCGCTGTCAGTTGCGCCGCCAAGCGGTCGACACGTTCACCGATGGCGCCGAGCTTAAGTGAAGGACCGGCCCCCACCGATGCAGCCACCGGCGCCGCCGCAGGGTCGGTGCCGGCCAAACGTTGAGAGATCGCCTCACGCCATTGATCAACCACACCGGTATTTACCGACGGGGCGGGATTAGCCGACGCGGCGCGCACGGAAGGCGCCGACGCCACTGCCAGAGCGCAAAAAGCTCCAACCGCTCCGATTAATAAATTCTTAATTTTTTTGCTGGTCACGATCATGGCTAAACTCGCACCCGGAAACGAATCTATGTCGTGATATTGCGCTCTCTCGATCACTCTGTCAACGCCCCCTGGGCTATTTGTTGCAAGATCGCCACAATGAACTTCGATAACCTTAAGAAGGACGAATCTATTCTTTACCTGCTGTTAAGGTATTTTAATGCGGTATCGTTGAAACACCATGAAAGCCTTTGAGAACACAAAAAAGGCACACGCACCACACGCTATGACGCAACGTGGGTCGATGCAAAATTAAATTTCAGCCAGTCGCGGATTATACTAGGCGACTTTGCTCGATTGCGCCCCGGACAAAGTCCCTGAACAGCGGGTGCGGCGCGAACGGGCGAGATTTCAACTCCGGGTGGAACTGAACCCCGATAAACCACGGGTGACCCGGCATTTCGACGATTTCCGGCAAAACCCCGTCGGGTGAAAGGCCGGAGAATCGCAAACCGGCATCTTCCAACCGCTTCTTAAGGTTGATATTAACCTCGTACCGATGCCGATGGCGCTCCAGAATCACCCGCTCGCCATAGATACCGAGAGCCCGGCTATCTTCGTGAAGCACGGCCGGATAGGCCCCCAGGCGCATGGTCCCGCCCAAATCGCCGGCCACACTGCGTCGCTCGACCTCATTCCCACGCAACCACTCGGTCATCAACCCGACCACCGGATCATGATTACGTTGAAACTCACTGGAGCCCGCATTGGGCATATCGGCTAAATTGCGCGCAGCTTCGATCACCGCCATTTGCATGCCGAAGCAAATGCCGAAATAAGGCACGCCACGTTCCCGCGCAAACCGGGCCGCCCGAATCATGCCTTCGGTCCCGCGTTCGCCGAAACCGCCGGGCACCAAAATCCCGTGAACCCCTTCGAGGACATGAAGAGTATCCTCGGTTTCAAACATTTCCGAGTCCATCCACTTAATACGGACTTTGACATTATTGGCAATGCCGCCATGAGCCAAGGCTTCGACCAAAGATTTATAACTATCGATTAAGCTGGTATACTTACCGACCACCGCAATGGTGACTTCCCCTTCCGGCGCCCTTACGCGACGAACCACCTCACGCCAGCGACTGAGATCGGGCGGATGGTCCGGCGACAACCCGAAATAGGCCAGCACTTGATGATCGAACCCCTGCTCATGATAGCTGATCGGCACCTGATAGATGGTGTCAACATCGAGAGCGGCAATCACCCGCTCTTGGCGAATGTTGCAGAATAATGCAATTTTGCGACGCTCCGCCTCGGGAATCGGGCGCTCGGCCCGGC
>JBAWVF010000102.1:0-14516 GCA_037147415.1 Rhodospirillaceae bacterium
TCAGCTTGAATTACGCATGAGCGAGATGGAAGCGCGCCTGATAGCAGCAATTACTCAGTCAAAGCTTGATACGTACAGCGTCATGTTTAAGATGATTCTCAGTGCGATTACAATTAATGTTGCCGCCATGATCGGGTTGATTAAACTGCTTGGGCATTAGGTGACGGGCCGGCTTTTTATTCTGGCCGCTCTGCTGACGGCGTTGAGCGGGGCGGCATTTTTCTTCGACCGGCAATACCCGCCGTCGCTGGAGCGGCTGCGGGACGTGTCGGTGATGATGACCGACCGGGCCGGGGTGCCGCTGAAGCTGTTCGCCAGCGCGGCGGGAACGTGGCGGCTGCCGGTTCGGGCCGAACAGGTGGCGCCGGTCTATCTCGATTTACTGCTGGCCTATGAGGACAAGCGCTTTTTCAACCATGGCGGGGTTGACGCCGTGGCGCTGGGCCGGGCCGTGCTGCAATATTTAAGCGCGGGACGGGTAGTGTCGGGGGCGTCGACACTGACCATGCAGGTGGCGCGGTTGCTGGAGCCGCATCGGCGCTCGCTTTCCGGTAAACTGCTGGAGATGGTGCGGGCGTTTCAGCTGGAAGCGCGCTACGACAAGCGTGCGCTGCTCGATATGTACCTGACCTTGGCGCCGTTCGGGGGTGCGCTGGAAGGCGTACGGGCCGGCGCGCTCGCGTGGTTCGGTAAGCCGCCCCGTGAATTAAGCCTGTCCGAAGCGGCGTTGCTGGTTGCGTTGCCGCGCGCACCCGGCCGCTTGCGCCCGGACCGGGCCGCGGTCGAGGCTCGCGCGGCTCGGGACGGTGTGCTGGCCCGCGCGGTGGCCGCCGGGGTGATTTCCGCTCGTGCCGCGGCCGAGGCGGTGACCGAGTCGGTGCCGACCACGCTGCATCCGTTTCCCGATCTGGCGCCGCATCTTGCCGAAAGCCTGCGCCTCCGTCATCCGGGGGTTGCCGTGTTGACCGGCACGCTCGACGGTGCGCTTCAAGCGCAACTGGAAGGACTGGTTCGGGTCGAGTTGCGGGGGCTGGTCGAGCATGGCGGGCTGGCGATTCTGGTGGCGGATAATGACACCCGCACCGTGCTGGCTCATATCGGGGCGCCCGATCCGCATGACGACTCTCGCAATGGTTGGATTGACATGACCCGAGCGGTGCGCTCGCCCGGCTCGGCGCTGAAACCGTTCATTTATGGCATCGGCTTCGATGACCGGGTGATTCATCCGGAAACCGTGGTCGCCGACGTGTCGACCCGGTTCGGCGATTATGCCCCGGCGAATTTCGACCGCGGGTTTCATGGCGAACTGACCATCCGTGAGGCGCTGCAACAATCGCTCAACGTGCCGGCGGTGATGGTGCTCGATCGGGTCGGTCCGGCCCGTTTTGCCGATCGCTTGCGCAGTGCCGGCACCCGGTTGGTGTTTCCGCGTCGGCAGCCCGAACCCGGTTTGCCGCTGGCGCTCGGGGGGGTGTCGGTCAGCCTGTGGGATTTGACGGCGCTTTATCTCGGTCTTGCCCATGGCGGTGAAGTGGTACCGCTCAGCGCCGAGCCGGTAACCGTTCGTGGTCCGGAAAGCCGGATCATGTCACCCGAAGCGGCGGCCGAGGTGCGGCGGATTCTTCAGGGCACGCCGCCGCCGCCGGGGCTGGTTCCGGCCGGCGAGGTCAACCGGCGCCCGGCGATTGCGCTGAAAACCGGAACCTCTTACGGCTTTCGCGACGCTTGGGCCTTCGGGGTCGGGGCGCGCCATACCGTCGGGGTTTGGGTCGGCCGTCCCGACGGCACCCCCAGCCCGGACCGCTATGGCCGCAACACCGCAGCACCGCTGCTGTATCGGGTGTTCGATTTACTCGACGAGGGTGGTGGGCCGATGATTGTCGCTGCCGGGCCGCGGCGGGCTCCCGCGCTTTTGCGCCGCATCGAGGCCGGCGATCCGGAGCGCCGACCGCTGACCCTCAGTGATCCCGAGCAGCTGCGTCTGGTGTTTCCGACCCCCGGTGTGGTGTTTGATCTTGATCGTGAGGACGGTGTTCCGGTGGCCTTGAGCTTCAGTGTGACCGGCGGGCGGCGCCCCCTGACCTGGGTTGTGAACGGACGACCGATCGCGGTCACCGAAACCCGGCGCGAGTTGCAATGGCAACCCGACGGTCCCGGTTTTACCCGCTTGACCGTGATCGACGCCGACGGTCGCAGTGCCGGCGCCGAATTTCAATTGAAGTAAACCATCAAGGCTTCACGCCATCACGGCCTCGTGTTCTGCGATGAAGGTGGCGAGCATCGGCATGATCTCGGTGCGCCAGCGCCGGCCGTTGAATAGGCCGAAATGGCCGACCCCAGGCTGGAGATGGTGACGACGCCGCGCCGCCGGAATGTTCGGGGTCAGGGCGTGGGCGGCAAAGGTTTGGCCGGGTGCCGCAATGTCGTCGCGCTCGCCTTCGATGGTCAACAAGGCGGTGTGACGGATGGCCGCCGGCTCGACCGCAAGGCCGCGCCAGCGCAGGGTACCCAGAGCAATATCACGGCGTTGAAACACCGTTTCGATGGTTTGAAGGTAAAATTCGGCCGGCATATCCATGACCGACATATATTCATCGTAGAAACGCTTGTGCTTATCGACCGAATCCCCGTCCCCTTCGATCAGGTGACTAAACAACTCGGCATGAGCATTGATGTGGCGGTCCATATTCATCGACATGAACCCGGAGAGCTGAATAAAGCCCGGAAAAACCCGTCGCCCCGCGCCGGGATAAAGTGGCGGTACCCGGGCGATGACGGCGTTTTCATACCATTCAATCGGATGCAAACGGGCGAGTTGGGACGGCATGGTCGGCGCGGCGGCGGGGTCGATCGGCCCGCCGATGAGAGTCAGGCTCAGCGGTTGGGCCGGGTCGGCATCCTGGGCCAGCAAGGCAACCGCGGCTAACGCCGATGGAACCGGCTGACAGACAGCAATCATATGAGTGTCGGGGCCGAGAAAACGCAAGAAATCGATTAAATAGCCGATATGATCATCAAGATCAAACGTGCCCTGATCAAGCGGCACGAGGCTGGCATCAATCCAGTCTGTAATATAGATGTCATGCGACGGTAACAAGGCTTCAACCGTGTTCCGCAGCAAGGTTGAATGATGCCCGGCCAGCGGCGCGACCAGTAATAATTTCGGAGCCCGGTGCTCGGTGTCTCGTTTGAAGTGCAAAAGTCGACAGAACGGCTTTTCCGTAACCACACGTTCAACCACCTGAACTTCGGTCCCGTTGATCACCGTAGTATGGAGCCCGAAAACCGGCTTGCCGAAGCGACGGGTTGCACGCTCAAATAATTCGGCAGCCGCAGCAATGGCGCGGCCGGGGGCGGTATAGGCAAGCGGCACCAGTGGATGGCTGAAGAAAATTCGGTAGGCGTCAGCCCAAAGCCGTAACGGCTCCAGGTAAGCGCGTTGCGCGTCGTAAACCTGATAGAGCATTGAATTCTTACCCCTTTATGGAGTTCACCGCGTGCCCCGTACTACACAATCCCGAACAAAGGACAGGGTATCATGCTTTCGTTTTCATTGACATGGGCCTTATCGGGCGTTGCGTATTGCAACGGCGGCGCCCGGGCGCCATAATCGGCAGATCACAGCAGGACGAAAGCCATGCAGGTCGAAAATAGGCTTCTGGACGATTTGGCACGGGTCGCCGGTGGGGCGCTGGGGGCGCTGTCCGGACTCCGCAGCGAGGTCGAGGCGCAAATGCGCCAGCAGTTCGAACGCATTCTCGCTCAGATGGATGTGGTCAGCCGTGAGGAATTTGAAGCGGTAAAGGAACTGGCCGTCAAGGCGCGCGCCGAACAGGAAGTGCTGGCGGAAAGGGTCGCGGCCCTTGAGGCACTTCTCGGTCCGTTGCCGACGAAAGCTTCGAAAGAGTAAGCGGCGCCGGTGGGGATAGGGGATATTATCCCGCCGTTTACGCTACGGTAGCCCTAACCGGCGTCCGCCGGTTACGAGGAGGTTATGCATGACGACTGCGGCGATTGCGACTGCATCCCCGTCCCACAATCCGCTCGACATTGTCGAGGAGATCGTTGCTGCCAATGAATGGCCCTTTGAGCGGGCCAGCGATGATGAAATGGTGGTCGAGATCGGCGGGCGGTGGTGTGCTTATCGATTATATTTTGTTTGGCAGTCGGACTTGAGCGCGATGCAGTTTTCTTGTCAATTTGATATGAAAATACAAAATCATCGTCGTGCGGCTGTCCATGAGTTATTGGCCGAGGTCAATACCAGGATGTGGCTGGGCCATTTCGACGTGTGCAGTGAAGAACACACGCCGATGTTTCGCCAGACGACTCTGTTGCGCGGGTCGCATGGGGCCAGTGTTGAGCAACTGGAAGATCTAGTTGAAATAGCGCTTTCTGAATGCGAGCGTTTTTACCCCGCGTTTCAATTTGTCATCTGGGGCGGCAAGACGCCGGCGGATGCGGTGTCGGCGGCTCTTCTCGATACGGTCGGCGAGGCTTAAACAAATGTCTCATACTCTGCTTCTGGTCGGTTGCGGCAAAATGGGCAGTGCTTTGCTGAATGGCTGGCTTGCCGCCGGTTCGGCTTCGCGGATTGCGGTGGTGGAACCGAATGACCTGCTCGATGTCAACGAGCGGGAGCGCGTTCTACGGTGTGCCTCTGCCGATGCTTTGCCGCTACGCTTTGCCCCCGAGGTGGTGGTTTTTGCGGTCAAACCGCAGGTTTTGGGCACGGTGGTTCCCGACTATCGGCGTTTTATCGGACCGGGTACCGTATTTCTGTCGATCGCC
Organism: Rhodospirillaceae bacterium; assembly: GCA_037147415.1. Classification (GTDB taxonomy): domain Bacteria; phylum Pseudomonadota; class Alphaproteobacteria; order Azospirillales; family Azospirillaceae; genus BOG-933. Next base: position 4,792 of record JBAWVF010000102.1, read on the forward strand.
GCCGGGAAACCGGTTGCTTGGTTTGAAGACCGGCTCGCGTCTGCGGCTGCTGTGGTGCGGGCGATGCCCAACACGCCGGCAGCGGTCGGACGCGGGATTACCGCGGCCTATGCCAATGCCGCCGTGACGGAGCAACAACGCGAGCGTTGCGAAGCGTTGCTGCGCGCGGTGGGCGATGTTGCGTGGCTGGAGGATGAAGCCTTAATCGATCCGGTAACCGCGGTCTCGGGCAGCGGTCCCGCCTATGTGTTTTTGGTGATCGAGGCGCTGGCGGCGGCCGGGGTCGCGGCCGGGTTGCCGCAAGAACTTGCCATGCGCCTTGCGCGGGCGACCGTGTCGGGCGCGGGTGAATTGGCCTATCGCTCTATTGATCCGGCGGCGGTCCTGCGGCAAAATGTTACCAGCCCGGGCGGCACCACGGAAGCGGCGCTAAAGCTATTGATGGCGCCGGATGGAATACAGCCCTTATTTGATCGGGCCGTCGCTGCGGCGACTGCCCGTGCCCGCCAACTTGCCGGGTAATTTCGGGCCTTAATAGCTCCGGGCTTTAATCATTAATAGTGTGAGTCTTCTTGCAGGTTGGGGGGACGTCGGCGAATCGGTTTTTTGCCTTCAATGGCGCGCATCAATGTCGTGTGTTCGTCAGTCATGACGATTTCGATTGGAACCAATGAGAACCGCACGGTCGGTAGTGGCAACAGCTTTACTTTAAGTTCTCGGACAAAATAATCGCCGCCGTTATTGATGTTGAGTAGCGTATAAATAATTGTGCGCTGAATGAAAGAGAGCGGGTCGGTATGTTTTTCCGCATGGTGACTGAGGATGCGTTCCAGCCAGTTAATGTCCCCTTCTGAGAGTTCGCGCTGATGCTTGAAGTGAAAACCGAGGTCCGGCACCACGCCGACATCGGTCGATATCTCCAGAAGCTTGTACCCGGCGTCCCCGACCAGAGACCAGAAATCGTCCGGATCCAACGAAGACATGGTTTTCGTAAAGCTTTCGGGCGAGGGTGGGGTGAGCCCGTTGGTAATATCGGTGAATATGCTGGTGATCCAATACCAGGCACTATCGAAGTATTTGGCGAGCGTGCCGCGCTTGGCCGCCTCCGCCGACACGCGCTCAACGTCGAAATCGAGGGTGAGGGATTGCGGATCGCTGACATTAATGCGGGGCAGCGCCATCATTCTGGCTTCGCCGCCGCGCTTGCCCTCGGGTAAGGTTTTGGTTGGCGGCATGATTACGGGCGTAGGCTCACTGCCGAAGGCTTGACCCGATGCAGCTTGACCGACGGACGGCATCGCGATCGATAAAGCGATAGCCACGATCATAAACCCGGATTTGGACATCGTTTTTATTCCCTGCCTGGTGCGATACGGTCCGACTCGCACCGGAATTAAATATTGAGCAAGCCGTCATCCTCGGAACACTAGCGCCTGTAAGGCTGTAACCGCATCGCTTGATCACGGTCTTCGCCGCGGTCCGCATCGTTATCAATGACCATGCCGAGTGTTTCAAGATAGCCGCCGGGACCGATGGCGTTTTCACTCATGGCTTCCTCGATGAAGTCATAGAGACCACGAACGATGCCATCGCCGCCAAGCCTGTGCTCCATGTGTCGGCGTTTAACATAAAAACGCACCGGACTCACCGCTTCATACTGATCTGATTTGATGACCGCCGGGGTGGGCATCACGTTCAGGACCGGCATTGCGCTCAGCCAATCGGTGTTGTGGGAATAAACAGTATAAGGAATCACCGCAATCGCGCCCGGAGGCGATTTCAGGAAAACGTCCTTAAAGTTTAAGGCGATAGGCGGCTTAATTCCAATAAAACGACCGTCATCTCGTAAAGTCGTGCAGGTCTTGACCCGATCTTCGGCTGAATAGTATGATTTGAATTGGCGTAACCCGCGGCAACCACCCTCCATGAAAATTTCTTTGAAAAAAGCATTGATCGACGTCCCGTTTTCAGAGCCGACAATATAAATTTCGCGATCCGGCAGACGATTATCGATTTGCTTCCAGCGTTGCACCGTGTTCGGAATGAAATCGTCCGCCTGTGGAATTTCAGCGGCCAGTGCAAAATACATTGCCCGCGGTGTCAGGTTGAACACCGGTTCGTCTTTGCGCACGACCAGTATGAGAGCATCCATCCCAACGGCAAGCTCAATGATATCAATGACCCCGTTTTCAATGCAGTGATTGTATTCACGTTTGGACAGTTGACGGGGCAGGCCGATGACATCGGGCGTTTTCTCACCGATGCCGGAACAAAAGGCTTTAACGGCCGGGCCGGCCAATGCAGGCGTGATGGTCAGGGGGGGCAGGCCGTACCGCATGCCCAGATTATCGTTGATGGCCTTGGTAAAGCCGACCATCAGCGGCGACACCATGACCGTTATTGATTCGCGGGCGACCGCCTCCGCAGTGACGCTTGGCAGCGGGGCCGACACCGACAATATTATGGCGAGCGTGGCCATGACTATCGAGTTTTTCATTGTCACGCCCTCTTTCCCGTGTCCGTTTCAGTGGTTGAAGGCAAGAGCCAAACGACAAATCCCGCCATCGGTTTTGACGGTAACCCGATCGGCCGCCCTGGCAACTAAAATCGCTCCCAGCCTTGCCATGGCGCCGTCGTCTTCAAGCAATTCATCTTCGGTCGGCGGAACCCGGCCGACCTCAAACGGGCGCCCGGAATAGGTGATATCGACGGTCAGCAGATATTCGTCGAACGTGATGCCGACGCAAACCGTTTCGCCCGGATCGACCAGGGCTTCGGAAAGCTCGGCAAACTCGCAAATCGCCCGGATGACCCGCTGGACCACATCCTGCCGAGCGGCCCATTCGCCGGCCCGGATCTGCACGAAATTGTAAAGGGTTTGCGACGCTTCGGGACCGGGCTGAAAGCCGGTGACCGCCACTTTCTTTATGCCGATTCGAAATAACACGTTCAGCAGCAACGCCGAAACGATCGACAGGACGACCGAGGACTCGACGAAAGGCTGTATCCAGATCGGAGTACCTTGAAACAGCTCGGGAAAAATATCGTGACCGATCCCGAGAGCCATCGACAGCCCGACCACCACGGTTTTGCGCATATCGATAACGCGCGAGGTGATCATCTGAAGCCCGTTCATGATCACCAGGCAGCCGGTGAACAACATGACCGCGCCCAACACCGGGCGAGGCATGACGGACAGCAGTCCGGCCAGCGCGGGGATGCAGGACAGCGCCGTCAGCAATGCCGCCATGGCATAGCCGACCCTGCGCGCGGTCACACCGGTCGCACCCGACAGGCCCACTCCCGAGGACGAGCTGTTGCAGCCGATCGAGCCGATCAGCCCGGCCAGGATGTTGCCGAGGCCGCAGGCCAGAATGCCGCCCTCGATCGTTGCGAGGTCGGGGCGCTGCCAGCGGGCATCATTTATTTTTTGGCTGGTGGTAACGTCACCGATAGCGCGCAGGCTGCACGCCAAGGCCCCGACGACAAACGGCAGCAACAGGTGCGGTGAGAAGGAAAAGCTCGGCATTTGTGCCACCAGACGCGGCAGGTCGATCGGACTGTTGCCCCAATGCCGGGCCAGGGTGCCATGGTCGAGCAGACCCGCGCTTAGCGCGATCACATAGCCGGCAACAATGCCGGTCAGCACGGAAAAGGTGCGGGCGACCCCGTTGCTCCAGATCGCGCCGGCAATAATCACCGCCAGTGTCGCGGCGCCGAGCAGGGCATTGGCGCCGCCGCTGCCGGCAATCGCCCGAATGCCGATAATGCCCATGCCCAGCCCGATCATGAACACGACAAAGCCGGTGATTTCCGCCGGAAAAAACGGGCGCAGTCGCGGTAAGGCGAACGACATCAGCGCCTGGATCGCCCCGGCGATCATGGTCATGCCGAATACCAGCGGCAAGCCGCCCTCTTTTGCGGCCAGCATCATCCCAGGCAGATAGGAGGTGGCGAACACCGCCGGAACCAGATAGCCGGTGCCGATTCGCCCGACCCGCATGCATTGCAGCAGGGTCACCAGCCCCAGCGCCAGCATCGACACCCGCAAGGCGTTCGCCGTGGTCGGCAGATCGGCTCCCGTGGCATCAAGCACGGCAATAAGAGTGGCGATGCTGATCGCCGCCGATGCCGCCGTTTGTTGAGCGGTGCTCAGCAGCAGGATCGGCAGCGGGGGGCGATCATCGACGGCATAGAGAAGGTTGGCAGGACGCATCGCACAAACACCCCGAACCCGATCAGCTTATTCCGGAGACGCGGCGTCGGCGTCGGTTTCCGGTGTTCCCATCATGGCTTTGGCGACCAGACCGGCATTCGCCCGGATTTTCTGTTCGACGATATCCGCCATTTCGGTGTTGGTGCGCAGGTAGTTCTTTGCGTTTTCCCGGCCCTGTCCGATGCGGGTGCCTTCGCACGAGAACCAGGCGCCCGATTTTTCGACCACCCCGGCCTGAACCCCGAGGTCCAGCAACTCGCCGACCCTGGAAATGCCCTCGCCATACATGATGTCGAACTCGACGACCCGGAACGGCGGGGCCATCTTGTTTTTGACCACCTTGACCCGGGTCTGGTTGCCGACCGTGCTGTCACGGTCCTTGATTGCGCCGATTCGCCGGATATCGAGTCGAACCGAGGCGTAGAATTTCAGGGCATTGCCGCCGGTGGTGGTTTCGGGACTGCCGAACATCACCCCGATTTTCAGGCGGATCTGGTTGATGAAGATCACCATGGTCTTCGAGCGCGAAATCGAGCCGGTGAGCTTGCGCAACGCCTGACTCATCAGGCGGGCATGCAAACCGACATGGCTGTCGCCCATTTCACCTTCGAGTTCGGCGCGCGGCACCAGTGCGGCGACACTGTCCACCACCAATACGTCGATCGCCCCGGAGCGCACCAGCGTGTCGGCGATTTCCAGCGCCTGTTCCCCGGCGTCGGGCTGAGAGATCAGCACTTCATCGACATTGACGCCGAGTTTGCGGGCATAACCGGGGTCAAGCGCGTGCTCGGCGTCGATAAAGGCACAGGTGCCGCCGTTTTTCTGAGCCTGCGCGATGGCATGGAGCGCCAGCGTGGTCTTGCCCGAGCTTTCCGGCCCGTAAATCTCGATTATACGGCCGCGCGGCAAGCCTCCGATGCCGAGCGCGATGTCGAGGGCGATCGAACCCGTTGAAACCACTTCGGTTTCAACCAGAGCCTCGCGGGCGCCCAGTCGCATGATCGAGCCTTTGCCGAACGCCCGTTCAATCTGGGTGAGCGCGGCATCGAGAGCCTTTTGCTTGTCCATCGGATCCTTTTCCACCACTCGCAGTGCTGCGGAAGCCATAGCTGATTCCCCCACTTCTGTCACACGCCCGGCAAGAGCGCAACGTCGACATTGTCCACTTTACGTTCTTTCTTACAAGCGAAATTTCACGGAACGTTCCGGAAATATCTGGCCCTCGCCGTGACGGTTCGCGGTGACTGTTCGAGGGTGCAATTCGAAGTGACAGTTCGGGTAAGATTCCGTATTCCCACCAGATATCATACATAAGCATTCGGGAGAACGCCATCGACGGACGGTTTGCGGCGCACAAATATTGTAGCGGTCTTTTTGTGCAGTGCGTCAGGGGAACCGTCATGTCTTTTCAAGAGGCTCTATCGGAAAAATGTCGGATGTTAATTCAGAGCATGCCCTGTTCCTGTCTTGTGCTTACTTCTGATTTAATGATTTGCGAGGCGAGCGATATCTATCTTTCAGCGATGAGAAAAGCGCGAAACGATATTCTCGGTCGAAACTTTTCAGAGGTTTTTCCCGAGCCGGCCAGCGCTGTTTTCCGTGGCTCGATGGAGCGGGCGCGGGATAGTCGCAAGCTCGAAACTTTGGCGATTCAGCGTTTTGACCTGCCACGCCCCGAACGCGAAGATGGCGGTTATGAAGAACACTATTGGTACACGGGCGCGACGCCGATTCTCGATGAAAGCGGCGAGGTGCAGTGGCTGATCCACCGGGCCGACGATGTCACCGCATTGATTCATGACCGAGACGGAGTCGATGAGCGTCTGAGGGCCGAGGTTTGCCACTCGAGTCGGGCCGTGCAGGCGGCACGCGATAACGCGGCCCGGACCCGTGCCGATCAAGTGATGTTCCTGGCCAGGGTCAGCCATGACCTGCGTCAACCGATCCAGGCCATAATGTTTCTGATGGAGCTGCTCAATCGTCAGGCCATACCCGACAAGCTAAAGAAGCCATTGGGGTTGCTGAAATTGTCGGTCGATGCTCTCAATACCATGCTGGACGGGATGCTTGATTTGTCACGGATCGAAGGCGACATGGTACGGCCGCAACCGGCGCCGTTTCGCATCGACCGGTTGGTGACCGACATTGTTGCCGAATTCAAGTCGCTGGCCGAAGAAAAGGGGCTGCGAATCGAAGTCGATTGTAAACAGATCGCAGTAATGAGTGATCGGCCGTTGGTTGCCCGCATTCTTCAGAATTTGATGGCGAATGCGCTTAAATATACCGAGACCGGAACAATCGGACTTTATAGTGAAACCGAAAATGATACGGTTTCAATTACGGTTGCCGATACCGGTATCGGCATTCCGTCAGACAAACTTGCGTTGATTTTTAACGATTTTTATCAGGTCGGCAATCCGGCCCGCGATGACATGTGCGGTTTGGGCATTGGTCTCGGCACGGTTTCCAGGGCGGTCCGGTTACTCGGTCATCGGATTACGGTGCACTCACGACCGGGCAAGGGCTCGGCGTTTACCTTGTCCTTGCCGGTGTCGCGCGCTGCGGTCATTGTCGAGACGGATGTGTCGGCTTCGTCGGAGGTCGAATCGGAATATAGTCGCCGGTTGGCCGGACATCATGTCCTGCTGGTCGAAGATGAGGCCCCGGTGGCCGAGGCGATCGCCGGCTTGTTTGAAAGTTGGTCGATGATCGTGACGGCGGTCGGCTCCATCGACGAGTTGGCGCGGGCGTTGCCGGGCCTCGACGCCAAGCCCGATATTATGGTTACCGACTTTTTATTACCGAACGGCCGCACCGGCAATGAGGCGATCGCGCTGGTACGAACCCGCTGGAACATCCCGGCGCTTATTTTGACCGGCGACAGTCACTGTCGCCCGGCGGAATCCGCGTGCTGCGGCGCCGAGGGGGTTCGCTTATTGTACAAACCGATCACCGCCGCGGAACTGCGCTGCGCGTTGGCCCATGAGTTGTAGCATGATCGCACTTGGCGTTTGCGCTTTGGCGCGGGGCGTAGGATAACGCGGCGCACCGGCTATCCTTCAGGTAAAGACCGTCCCCATGGGTTTCAACTGCGGTATCGTCGGCTTGCCCAATGTCGGCAAGTCGACTCTGTTTAACGCGCTGACCGCCACTCAGGCGGCTGAGGCGGCGAATTTTCCGTTCTGTACCAAGGAGCCGAATGTCGGCCGGGTCGGCGTGCCCGACCCGCGGCTGGAGCGGATCGCGGCTATTTCCAAGTCGGCGAAAATCATCCCGACTCAGCTGGAATTCGTCGATATCGCCGGCCTGATTCGCGGGGCCTCCAAGGGGGAAGGGCTGGGCAACCAATTCCTGGCCAATATCCGCGAGGTCGACGCGATTTTGCACGTCCTGCGCTGCTTCGAGGACGGCGACGTCACCCATGTCGAGGGCTCGATCGACCCGTTGCGTGATGCCGAGACGGTTGAGACCGAACTGATGCTGGCCGACATGGAATCGTTGGATCGCCGTCTGAACGCCGCGGCCAAGCGGGCCAAGGGCGGCGATAAGGATGCCAAGGCGCTGGTCGCCCTGATGGAACCGGCGCTGGCCGCGCTTCAGGCGGGCAAGCCGGCGCGTACGGTGCCGCTGACCGATGATGACAAGCCGCTGTGGCGCACGCTCCAACTGCTGACCGGCAAGCCGGTGCTCTATGTCTGCAATGTCGAAGAAGCCTCGGCAACCGGCGGCAACTCGCTGTCGGCCCGAGTCGCCGCCCGTGCCGCGGCGGAGGGGGCCGCTTCGGTCGTGATCTCGGCCGCCATCGAATCGGAAGTATCGCAACTGAGCGATCCTGCGGAAAAGCGCGAATTCCTGGCCGCGCTCGGCATGGAGGAAACCGGGTTGAACCGGGTGATTCGGGCCGGCTATGGCCTGCTTGATCTGATCACCTTCTTCACGGTCGGCCCCAAAGAGGCGCGTGCCTGGACCGTGCACCGCAATGACCGGGCGCCCCAGGCGGCCGGCGCCATTCACACCGACTTTGAACGCGGATTCATCAAGGCCGAAACCATCGATTACGAAAGTTTCGTGCGTCTGGGTGGAGAACAAGCCTGTAAGGATGCCGGGAAGATGCGCCAGGAAGGCAAAGATTACGTCGTCCAGGATGGCGACATCTTCCATTTTCGTTTCAATGTCTGAGATTTTTTCTATTTTTTCTCCGGCGTCGGGGTTCTTTCGTCTTTGACGATGGTTTCCTGTTTGGTCACGATCGGCGGCGGCGTTCTCGCTTTCAGTTCCGCGTTCGCCGCCGCGGATGAACCGTCTTTGCCGGGCTCCATCTCGACGCAACGGGGGGAGCAGGCCCAGTTGGATTGTTTCAGCCCGCGGTCAAGGGTCACCACGCCTTCGTCTTGAGGGGCGACCTGAATCGACGTGCGCAGGATTTCGACCCCGTCATCGCCGATGATCAACAAGGAGGTCACCCCCAGCTTTTTGCCCATCAACACCATTCGGCGCGGTGCGGCAACCGAGGCGTCGGCAACGTCCGGATTGCCGATCAAAACCGTGCGGATGTCCCCGGCGGTTTCAAGCAAGCGAACGTCATTGATGATGACCCGGATTGCCGGCGACTTGACCGCCGGTCCCGCTCGTCCCGGCGCCGGCGCGGTGCAGATAAAGCCGATGGTAACAAAAGCGGCGACCGCCGCAGCCCTCCGAACGGAAAACATCTCGCTTTGCCTGTTGGTGCAAGGTAATGATTGATCCGGTTCACCACCGGATCGGATGACCTATCATGCCATCGGCTCGGCCCGCCGCCAAGCTTCTCCGTACCGCCGCAGCAACCCTGCTGGCATTGGCCTTGTCCGCCTGCGAGACCTCCGACCAGATGGCCTCGCTGGACCGGATGCTGCTGAACGATGCTCAAAGTGCGGAGCAGAGCCGCGACTACGGCGCGGCGATTCATCATTATACAAAACTCTACGAGACCGACCGTAATAACCCGGCCATAATCGAGCCGCTCGCGCGCAATTTGCGCTATGCCGGGCGCTTGGACGATGCGCGGAGGCTGCTGGAGGACACTCTGGCCAAGCTGGGGCCGCAGCCCCGGCTTCTGGTTGAAAAGGGTAAGGATGAAATCGGGCTGGGCCGCGCCGATCTTGCCGCACAAACTCTGTCGATTGCGGTCCAGGGCGCCCCAACCGATTGGGAGGCGCCGGCAACGCTGGCGATCGCGCTGGATCGGCTCGGCCGTTATGACGAGGCGGCGCAGCATTATAATACCGCCATCGCCCGCTATCCCGAAAACGCCGACATTCTGAATAACTTTGCCTTGTCCCGTGCGCTTGCCGGCGATATCGGCAAGGCGCTCGACTTGCTGAGACGGGCGGTCGCCTTGCCATCGGCCAGCCCGAAGGTGCGCGAGAACCTCGCCTTTCTGCAAGCGCTGCAACAACAGCCGCCCCGTGCCGGCAAGATCGGCTTGCCGGCGTTCGGCCTTCAGCAGCCGGACATCAAGCCCGAAAGTAAA
>JBAWVF010000103.1:0-14286 GCA_037147415.1 Rhodospirillaceae bacterium
CCACGAGTCCCGTGTCAAGCCTCCTGTTCCACAGGGGGAACCTGGGCAGTTACGTAATTCGCAGCTAGCTTGGCCTCTAATGATTTTAGTCGGGGAATGGGGAGCGAGCCGGATGGCTGGTGGCGAACGTTTTTGCGTGCGGTTACGCTATGGATGAGAAATGCTATCAGGCGATTCGGCAGCACATCGCTTACCAAAAGGGTCAGTCCGGCGGCGTCCGATTGAATCTTAAAGGTGGTGATCTGTCGGAAGTCAATCTCGCCAAGCTTTCCTTTTTCGGCTGCGCTCTGCCGGGCATTAATTTTGCCCGGAGTAATTTGTCTGCTTGTAGTTTTGACAGCGCTGATTTGTTCGGGGCTAATTTTGAAAGTTGTCGTCTGTCGCTGGCGACCTTTCGGCGCGCCGATATCCGGGGGTCCAATTTCGCTCGTGCCGACATGGCCGGCGCCATTCTTGAAGGCGCCGACATGCGCCCCGGCCGGATTGTCAATTGGGACACCAAAAAGCGAGACTTGGTTGCGACCTGCACCAATCTTGAAAGCGCTAATCTAACCAATGCCAAGTTGGTCGGGGCCGATTTGACTCAGGCCGAGATGTCATTTGCGTCGCTTGCCGGGGCCGATCTCAGTGAAAGCAAGATGTATGCGGTCAATCTGACCAGTGCTAATCTTGAAGGAGCGGTGCTGCGCGGCGCCAAGCTGAGCAACGCTAATCTTTCAGGCGCGGTGTTGCTGGATGCCGACCTTAGCGGCGCTGATTTGCGTGATGCGACGTTGCGCAATGTCGATTTGACTTTGGCCAAGATGGTCAATACCAATCTTCAAGGCGCGGTTTATCGTGAGAGCGCAATACCGCTTCCCGTCGAGGTCGGTGCAATGCAGGCCGCGCATTCCGATTGGATTCTCTCGGGGGGTAAGCGCGGCAAACGTGCTGATTTCGGCGGCATGGATTTGTCGGGGCTTGATTTCGGCGGTACCGACTTCAGCGGCGCCGGCTTCCGAGCGGCAATAATGCGCAAGTGCTTGTTTAACAACTGTATTCTTACGCTTGCCGATTTGCGCGACGCCTATCTGGAAAGCTCTACCCTGTTGCGCGCTCAAATGGCCGGGGTTAATCTGGCCGGGGCTAAGTTACACCGCTGCTCCATGCGGGGCGCCTATATGACTCAGGTTTCGCTTAAAACCGCTTCCGGCAAGCCGACCGGCCGCTTCTGGTCCGCTAATTTATCGGGTGCTGATTTGACCTCGGCCGATCTTCGCGGTGCGGATTTGCGCAACGCCCGGCTTGACGGCGCCATCCTGACCGACACCAATTTGTCGGCCGCGGATTTGCGCGGCTGTGACCTCAGCGAGGTTGATCTGACCCCGGCAACCTTGATCGGCGTTCGCCGTGACCGGACATGACGCCATGGCTTCGGCTGCGCTAACCATTGAATGGAAAGATGAGTATCTTGTCGGGGTTGATATCATCGATCATGAACACAAGATGCTGTTTTCTACTTTTAATGACTTTGCCAAGGCGATAGAAAATGACCTGGGCGACTTGATTGTTGAGCGAATACTTATAGAGCTTTTGGAGTATGTCCTGATGCATTTTGAGCATGAGGAGGATATCATGCTCGGTCGTAACTGTAACCCAGATGAATACGGGGCTCACAAGGCGGAGCATGAGGGCTTCACCAAGCGACTGATTGCAATCAAGGACCGTTTCGACCGGGGGGATAATATAAACGCGCCACTGACTACTTTTCTGCTTGATCTGATCTTAGGGCATACCGTAATTCGTGATATTAAACTTGGAACTCTGGTTTGATGCGTCTTTCGAATTAATGTAAAATTTAACCGTATTAATAAATGTTGAATCAGCCGTTTAGGAATGGCAGGATTGCACCGATAGTGGGCCACGATAAAAGTGGCGGAGCGAAAGGGGTGGCAATGGAACAGGCTAGTTTTTCGGGGCGGTTCAAGGTTGGAACTCGCATTTACACCGGGTTTCTGATCGTTTTAGCTCTGCTGGCGTTGGTGTCCTGGCTGGGGATCAATGGCCTGAATACTGTCGACCATGGCTTTCAGACCTATGAGAAAGTCGCGCTCAACGGCGTGCGGACCCAGCATATCGCCGCGATGGTTGGCAATATGCGGCGCAACGTCGTCGTGTTCATCGAGATGGGCGGGCAGGACAATATCGACGCGGTCCATAAGGTTCAGGGTGAGCTTGGCCCGGAACTGAAAAAGGCGCTGGACGTCACCGCCGATCCGACCCGGCGCGCCAATCTGGAGCGCATGATCCGGCTGTTCGAAGGCTATTCCGCCAATTTCGAAAAGCTGGTCGAGCTGCGCAACCGGCGTGAAAAACTGGTCAAGGAGGGCATGAATCCGCTCGGGACCAGCATGCGCTCAACCCTCACCGAAATTATCGAGACCGCCTATAAGGAAGGCAAGTTCGAGAATGCGGCCAAGGCCGGGCGGGCGCAAGAAGCGTTGATGCAGAGCCGGCTTAATGCCAACCGGTTTTTGGCTGAGCCGAATGAAAAAGCCGCAGCTGAGGTGCGGAAAAATGCGGAAGAATTCAACACCCGTATTAATGATTTGATCGGCGGTTTGACCATTCCGCGCAATATCGAGATGTGCAAGCAGGCGATCGAGGACAGCAAGAAATACCTCGTGGCCTTTGGTGAGGCGGCGAAGGACATTCTTGCCGTCGATGAACTCGGCTATAAGGTGATGGCCGGCGAGGCCAAGGAATTCAACGATCTGGTCGAAGCCAACAGCCATTCCCAGGCGGCGTTCCTGGACAAGACTCAAAGTGTCGCCGAAGAGGATATTCGCTCGTCAACCACCATGGCGCTTACCGTCTCGATCATCGCAGTGTTGGTGGGACTGTTCTTCGCCTGGATCGTTGCGCGCTCCATCACCAAGCCGGTCGGCGACATGACCGACTCGATGACCCGGTTGGCCAAGGGCGATCTTGCCGCCGTGATTCCGGCGCTGGCTGACAAGGACGAAATCGGCACCATGGCGCAGGCGGTCCAAGTGTTCAAGGACAATGCGATCGAGAAGAAGCGGATGGACGAGGCCGAGCGCGAGCGCCATGCGGCCGAGATCAAGTCGGCCGAAGCGCAACGCCAGCGCGACCTCGCGGTCGGCAAGGAAATCGCCGATCTGATCGCGGCGGTGTCGCGCGGCAACCTCGATTCACGGCTGAACCTCGCCGATAAGGAGGGCTTCTACCGGACCATGAGCGAGGGCATCAACACCCTGACCGACACCGTGCAGACTGCGATTTCCGACATTGCCCGGGTGCTCGGGGCGCTGGCCGAAGGTGACCTCAATCAAAGAATTACCAAAGAATATCAGGGTGCGTTCGACCGGTTGAAGAACGACGTTAACGCGACTTCGGGCAAGTTGGGCGAGATCGTCGGCAAGATCAACGAGGCGACCGAGGCGATTTCCCAGGCTTCCGCCGAAGTTTCTTCGGGCAGCACCGATCTGGCCGAGCGGACCGAACAACAGGCCTCCAGCCTGGAAGAAACCGCAGCCTCGATGGAAGAGTTGGGCGCCACGGTGAAGGCCAGCACCGAAAACGCTCAGCGTGCCAACCGGATGGCGGCGGAAGCGCGCGGTGCTGCGGAGCAGGGCGGCGTGGTTGCCGGCTCGGCGATCGACGCGATGAAGCACATTGCCGAAGCGTCGCGCAAGATCACCGACATTATCGGCGTTATTGACGAAATCGCGTTCCAGACCAATCTATTGGCCTTGAATGCGGCGGTCGAGGCGGCTCGGGCCGGAGACGCCGGTAAGGGTTTTGCCGTGGTGGCGCAGGAAGTGCGGGTGCTGGCTCAGCGTTCCGCTCAAGCCTCCAAAGAAATCAAAACCCTGATTCTGAACAGCGACAATCAGGTTCAGAACGGTGTTGAACTGGTCAAAAAGGCCGGCGACTCCCTGAGCGGGATTGCCAAGGGGGTTCAGCAGGTGGCGTCCCTGATCAGCGAGATTGCCGCCGCCAGTACGGAACAGTCTTCCGCGCTGGAAGAAATCAACTCGGCCGTGGCCAGCATGGACGAGATGACCCAAAAGAATGCGGCGCTGGTTGAAGAAACCTCGGCGGCGGCGCAGTCCATGGCGGGTCAAGCCGCCGATCTCGGACAGCAAATGTCGTTCTTCAAACTGTCCGGTGCGGCTCGGACGGCACCTGCGGCCCGGGCTCCGGCCTATCGACCCCAGGCACAGGCGCAAGTGCACCGGCAGGCTCCGGCCAAGGCACTGGCTCCGCCGCGTAAAGCGGGGGCGGCTGCGAAAACGGGTGGCGGCGGCGGTCACGCGCTGCGTCATGCCGATGATGCTCACGGCGACAAGGATTGGCAGGAGTTTTAGGTCTCTGTAGAGTATCCGCCGGTGCTGTCTCGATCAAAGACAGGGCCGGCGGACTATTCTTGCTCTCGTACAATGAGGCGCTGCAATGAAGAGTCTTACCTCCGCCAGGGATATCTCGGAACTTCGTACTGATATCGTGGTTGCTGATAATACCATTGAGCAATTCATTATCTTTACGATTAATGATCAAGAATACGGCGTCAGCATCATGGCGGTGCGTGAAATCCGCGGTTGGACGCCTGAAAGTAAGCTGCCAAATCTACCGCCCCATGTACGGGGCGTGATCAATTTGCGTGGCGTCGTGATACCGATTATTGATTTGCGCGCCCGTTTCGGTGTGCAAGGTTCTGAAGCCGGCAAGACCCACGTCGTCATCGTGATGCAGATTGAAAATACTTTGACCGGTATTTTGGTCGATGCGATTTCGGATATTCTGCCGATTCCACGGGATCAAATCAAACCGTCTCCCGCGATGGATAGCGACACTCCCGAAGGGCGCTATGTTGACGGGCTCTACACCCCCGAAGGCCGGATTATCGCCCTGCTTGATGTCGCAACGATTTGTGCTTGCGGCATGGCCGTCGCTCGGGCCCACTGAAGACCGGGGTATGGTCACCCACTCCTTTGGAGAGCATCTCTCGCCTTACTTTGATCACGATCTGAATGCCGAGGTGGTTCAGATCGTGATCGGAGAATATGCCATTACCAGCCGGGCTGATCAGGTGCTGGTAACAACACTGGGGAGTTGTGTTGCCGCTTGTGCTCGGGATCCCGTGGCGGGAATCGGGGGCATGAACCACTTTCTATTGCCGGAAAGCGTTGAGGGGGCGGTAACCTCTCGGTATGGCCGTACCGCCATGGATGAGTTGATCACTGCTCTGGTGGAAGCCGGTTGCCGACGCGAGCGATTGGAGTTCAAGGTGTTCGGGGCCGCCCGTACGGTTTCCGGCCATCTTGACATCGGCTTGTTGAACGCTGATTTCATTTTGTCTTATCTTAAACGCGAGGGGTTGACACTGGTCGGTCGTGATCTCGGCGGGGCATTCGCCCGGCAAGTGTTTTATTATCCGCTGACCGGTCGGGTACGGTGTCGGGTGCTCCGAACATAGAGTTTCTCCCCGCCTTACATGGAGTTTTTGTCATGTATTCGGCCAAGGCCTACGCTGCTTTTACCAGCTCGACTCCGCTTGCGCCCCATACTGTTCAGCGCCGTGACCCCGGCCCGCGTGATGTGCGGATCGATATCTTGTATTGCGGGGTTTGCCACTCTGATATTCACCAGGTTCGTAACGAATGGCATAATACGACTTATCCGTGTGTGCCCGGACATGAGATTGTCGGACGGGTGACGGCGGTTGGTCGTGAGGTCACGGGCTTTAAGGAAGGTGATCTCGCAGCCGTCGGCTGCATGGTTGATTCTTGCCGGCAATGCCCGAGCTGTCGCGAAGGTTACGAGCAATTTTGTGCCGAAGGTGCAATCTTTACTTATAACGGACCGGATAAGATCAGCGGTGGCGTGACTTATGGCGGCTATTCGGATAGCGTCGTGGTTGATGCGGCGTTCGTTCTGCCGCTTTCGGTCGGTCTTGATCCGGCTGCCGCTGCACCTTTACTATGCGCCGGAGTGACCACTTGGGCGCCGTTGCGTCGGTTCGGCGTCGGACCGGGGCAGAAGGTCGGCGTGATCGGGCTGGGCGGTCTCGGTCATATGGCAGTTAAATTTGCCCGGGCCTTCGGGGCCGATGTCGTGTTGTTCACCACCTCACCGGGTAAGACGGCCGATGCCTTACGGCTGGGTGCGCATGAGGTGGTGATTAGCCGCAATTCCGATGAAATGAACCGTCATGCCGGCTCGTTCGACTTCATTCTGGATACAGTGTCAGCGCAACATGATCTTAATACGTATCTGGCCTTGCTGAAGCGCGATGGAACCTTGTGTTTGGTCGGGGCGCCGGAACAGCCGTTGCCGGTGGCCGCCTTCAGCCTGATTTTCGGGCATCACCGACTGGCCGGCTCGCTGATCGGGGGTATTGAGGAAACCCGTCGGATGCTCGAGTTTTGCGCCGAGCACCGCATTACCTCCGATATCGAGTTAATTCCGATGAGCCGGATTAATGAAGCCCACGAGCGTATCCTGAAAAGCGATGTGAAATACCGCTTCGTCATCGATATGAAGGCGCCGGTGGGATAAAAGCCGGTGGGCTAAATAAGATCAGGTGTCCCGACCGTCTTCCAGAGTGATAATGGTCGGGCGCTCCCCGCAAAGCTGACAGTCCGGGTCGCGTGCCACCTTGATTTTACGAAAGGTGGCACCCAATCCATCATAAAGAAGCAAATGCCCGGACAGGCTCTCCCCGATCCCGAGCACTTCCTTGAGCACCTCAACCGCCTGAAGTGAGCCGACCGCACCGGCAAGCGCGCCGAAAATACCGCCTTCGGCACAGGTCGGGACCGTCCCGCGCGGCGGCGGTTCGGGAAACAGGCAGCGATAGCAGGGATGTGCCGGGCCGGCGTGCGGCTTAAAGGTCGAAACTTGGCCGTCGAAGCGCAGAATCGCCGCAGATACCAGTGTCTTACCGGCAAAGAAACAGGCGTCATTCAACAAAAAGCGCGTCGCAAAATTGTCGGTGCCGTCGGCAATCACGTCATAGGCCGATACGAGTTCCATTGCATTGGCGGCGTTAAGCCGGGTGCGGTGGGGCTCAATCCGTACCTCCGGATTGATCGCGTTCAGACGGGCGGCGGCGCTATCGACCTTAAGCATGCCGAGGCCGGTGCCGTCATGGACCACTTGCCGTTGCAGGTTTGTAAGATCAACGGTATCCGCATCGACTATGCCGAGTGTGCCGACCCCGGCCGCAGCCAAATAAAGCAGCAATGGTGAACCGAGCCCGCCCGCGCCGACCACCAGGACTCGGGCATCGAGCAACCGTGTCTGCCCGGTGCCGCCAACCTCGGGTAGCATGATGTGGCGGGCATAGCGTTCCAGCTGGTCATCGGTAAAGTTCATGGATTGCCGTTACGGGTTTCGCCTTATTGTGTTGTTAATTCTATACCATCGGATTATATTTTGCAAATACGGGTTCAGCAATCTTGAAGGGGTGCGGAATATGAGTTTTCGTAATCTTTTGCTTGCGTTTAGTGCGATGATTCCGCTGCTCACGACACTTCCGTCTATTGCCGTGGCACAGGCCCCGGCTTCAGCAAAATCGAACATGGCAACGCCGAATGATGTTCTTGAACCGCTGAACCGTACCATGTTTGCAGTCAATAACGGGGTTGTTTCTTTGATTGTCGATCCGACTGCCCGCGTGTTGGGAGCGATAACGCCGGATTTCGTTCGGCAGATTGGCGCCAACATGTATGAAAACGTCAGTGAGCCTGAATTCGTCTTCACCAACTTGTTGGCGGGGTATAATAGCGACGCGGCGGTTTCAGTCGGTCGTTTTGTTGTCAACTCCACGGTCGGAATCGCCGGTATGTTCGATCCGGCTAGCGCGCTCGGACTACAGCGGCGCACGACAGAGGTCAGCGAAGCGATGTGCAAGGCCGGCATCCCTCCGGGACCATATTTGGTGTTCCCGTTGGTCGGGCCGAGTAATCTTTTTAGTGGCGGTATTCTGGGCGTGGTCCTGGCGGCGGAGTGGTATGCTTTGAGCATGGTATCGACAATGCTTGCCGCCGCGGACGCAATATTTGATATTAGTGTCTCGGTTGCAAGTTTACGCCATGTTCGGGATATCCCGGAAGACGGCAATCGAGACCGCTATACGGTTCAACAAAAGGAATTTTGGGATTATGTTAAGGCTGGATGCGGGGCGGGCGGAAGCGTGAAGGCCGCACTTCCTGCCGGCGCTACAGCTCTATAGAAGGGTAGGGGGCTCAAAACAGGCGGGGACCGGCTGTTTCGGGCCGGTCAGCGCCAGCACCTTGAACAAAGTGCCCATGGCGTCATTGGCGGTCAGACGGCGTAAGGCCGAATCGATGTCGCGGGTTTGCTCGACTGAAGCCTTGCGGCGTAGGGTCGCCGCCCTGGTCTCGATGCCGCAGCTCGTTAAAAAGGCGGACTGTGTGAGCGGACCATAGCTGACGGCGCCACCTTCGCCGGCGGCGCGGGCAAGCGCAGCGAAATCAACATGAGTGGTGAGGTCGGCCTCACCCGGCGACTCCAGGACAGAAACCGGAGTGTGGTGCCGCACCGCTTGCAATGTATCGGTCGGCACCGGGGCGGTATGGCCATAATCGATAATCAGCGCCGCGCCGCCAGCACGGGTCAAGCGTCGGCCCAATTCAAGCGCGACCGCATTGCCCACGGGGGCAAGATCGATCACCGTACCGAGGGGGATCTCGGCGGCTCGGAGCCGGGGCGGAATCATCAAGCTTGTCGGCCCGTTCGGCGGTCCAAGCACGAAATGCAGCGTATTCCTTTCGGCGGCGCCGATCAGGCGCTCCGACCACCCGTGGCTGGTGCGCTCGAATTGGCGCACCGGCAGGGCGTCGAAAAACTCATTGGCCACCAATAATAGTGGTCCGCCGTCGGGCACTTCCGACAGGCGATCCTGCCAATGCGGTTGGAAGCGGGCCAGCGCCTCCCCTTGTCGGCGCCGCAACAGCGGGCTGGTTTCAACCAGATGAAGCCGGCAGGCCGCAACGAAAGCCGGCATTACTCCGGACACTGCGCGCAAGGCGTCAGCCATCAAGGTGCCGCGTCCCGGACCGAGTTCAACCAGCGTGAAGGGGGCAGGGCAGCCCATGCGCTGCCAGTAATCAGCGCACCACAAGCCGATCAGTTCGCCGAACATCTGACTGATTTCAGGTGCGGTCACAAAATCACCGGCCGTTCCGAACCGGTCGGCCGTCATATAGTAACCGTGTTCGGGGTGACCGAGCGCAGTGGCCATGAATTCGGCGACGCTGATCGGCCCGTCGATACGGATACGCCGCAACAAATGCTCAAGCAGTACGCCGCTCACCGGGGCGCTGACCGGGACGCTGAGCGTTGCGCTGACCGTTGCGCGTAAAATATGAACCCGACTCCGATCGCGATCATCGGTAGCGACAAAAGTTGTCCCATGGTGGCGCCGGCAAAAAGAAAGCCGAGCTGTGCATCCGGCTCGCGGAAAAACTCGACAATGCAGCGCGCCAGCCCGTAACCGATAAAAAATATGCCCACCAGTATACCGGGGCGGTTACGTATGCTCGACACTCGTGCCAAAAGATTAATGACAATAAACAGAACGACACCTTCGAGAGCCGACTCGTACAGTTGGCTCGGATGGCGAGGCAGAGGACCGCCACGGGGAAACACCACCGCCCACGATACGTCCGTGACTCGTCCGAACAACTCACCATTGATGAAATTCGCGATGCGGCCGAAAAACAAGCCAAGCGGCGAGGCGCAGGCCAATAAATCACCAAAAGCCAGTGGCGAAAAACCACGCGAGCGAGAAAACAGCAATACTGCGACGATCATACCCGTAAAGCCGCCGTGAAACGACATTCCGCCGTGCCAAAGCTTCAGGGCTTCCAGTGGATTGGCGAAATAATAGTCGGGCTGATAGAACAATACATAGCCGGTGCGGCCGCCAAGAATGACACCAAGAACGCCCCAGGTCAGAAAATCGTCAAAATCCTCCGGTCGCGGCGGGCCGGGGGTTTGGGCCGCCAACATCATGCAATAGCGCCAACCCGATAGAAACCCGGCTAAGTAGGCGAGCGCGTACCAACGCACCACCAGTGGCCCGAGTTCAAGCGCGACCGGATCGATGTTCGGGAAGGGCAGGGCGAACAACATGGGGCGATATGCTCAACAATAGGGATCGGTGGCACCGAGAAAACCGGTCACGTAACGGGTGATGCCGTCTTCGAGGCTGGTGAACGGAGTCTGATAACCGGCCGCAGATAATTTTGTCATGTTGGCTTGTGTAAAGTACTGGTAGCGGTCTCGCAAAGCCTCGGGCATGTCGACATAGTCGATGCGCGGCTCAAGTCCGGCGGCGGTGAAGGTCGCGCGGGCAAGATCGGCAAAGCTGCGCGCCTGTCCGGTCCCGACATTGAATAAGCCGCTGACATTCCGGTTCGCCCCCAACCAGAGCATGACCGAGACGCAGTCCTCGACCCAAATGAAATCACGCAACTGACCGCCATCGGAATAATCCGGTCGATGCGATTTGAATAATCGTGCCGAATTACCGGCCTTAATCAGCGGGTACAGCTTCGAAATCACCGATGCCTGTTCACCCTTATGATATTCGTTCGGACCATACACATTAAAAAATTTCAGCCCGGCCCATTGAGGCGGCGTGCGTGCGCCTTCGGCAAGCGCGCGGGCAACAAATCGGTCGAACGCGTGCTTGCTCCAGCCATAGGGATTGAGCGGGCGCAGGCGGGCTAATGCCTCCGGGCTGCCGTCGTCATCGAAGCCCAAGGCACCATCGCCATAGGTCGCGGCCGAAGAAGCATAAATCAATCGCGTGTCATTACGGGCGCACCAGCGCCATATATCAACCGAAAGATTGAAATTATTGGCCACGATCAGGTCGACATCACGCTCTGTTGTCGCGGAAATTGCCCCGAGATGATAAATGACGTCGACTTGACCGGCTTGTTCATCAAGGAATGTGAAGAGACGATCGGGCGGCACCAGGGCGCAAACTTCACGCTTTGCAAGGTTTCGCCACTTATCGGCCGTGCGGAAACGATCACAAACGGCAAAGCGGGGCGTTCCTTGCCGTTCCAAACCGGCAAGGAGATTGGAACCGATGAATCCAGCGCCGCCGGTTACGACAATCATGATTGCTCTTTAGGCTTACAGCAAGACGGCAACATCCGGAACACGACATCGTCCTTAAGAATAAAACGGTGAAAAAGCGCGCCGGCGATGTGAAGCGCGACCAATCCTAAAATAACAGTGCCGATGGTCTCGTGCGTTTCTTTGAACAAATGAGCCAGCGGCTTGTCGGGAGCAAGCAGCGGCGGCAAAATAAACAACCCGAACATCGAAATAGGCTTGCCTGCCGCAGAGGACAACAACCATCCCGTTGTTGGCATGACCACACCGAGCAGGGCAAGCATTCCTGCGGTGCTTTTGGCGACGATGATCCGCAGGCGGGGGCCGGCATCCCGGGGGCGAACCCGATCGAATGCCCACCAAGCCAGCCGGGCAAGTCCGAGCCCCAATGCAATGATTCCCAGCGCTTTGTGAAACATGATGCCGGCCGGCTTGGGCAGTAGATCGGACCCCATTCCGGTCGCCAACAGAACGATGATAACCAGCGCGATCGACCAATGGAGCAGGCGGGCCACCGCCCCGTAGTGATCTTCGGTGCTTGCAAGAGACATGACGGTCTAGCCTCATAAAAAAATATCGGCGGGAAGATAAAACCGTCACCGGAGCATACGGGTGTCCGGTGGCGGCTATCGACTCGGAAACCGACCGCTCAACGACTGGAGGCGACTGCCGGCAATTGTTGAATCCGCCCGATCAAATTGTCAGTGTAAACTCTTTCAACCGGGGCAAGTTCAAGCGCCCGCTTGGTCATCTTTTGCGCATCGTCCGAACGACCGGACGCGCTCAAAACCTCGGCCCATGAGGAATAAACGTCGGAGAAGGTCGGATCAACCTGTGAGGCGGTCTGAAATTTGGTAATGGCGTCACGGGTGCGACCGAGTAAGGCCAGTGAAAAGCCCCATTCGCTATAGGCGGCCGCCAGCGTATCGGAAGGGTTCCCGCGGCGCCAGGATTCGACCACCCGGATATATTTGCCGATGGCTTCTTCCTGCTTGCCCTGCCGGGCCAGCACGACGCCCCAATTCAACAACGAAGCGGTAAAGGCGGGATCAAGGTCGATCGCTTGACGGAATTTCTCGATTGCACCGTCGAAGTCGGACTGCTGATAGAGCACGACCCCCCACAGATTCAGCACCCACTTGCGGGAACGCTGATCCTCGCTGGCCAAGGCCCGCCGAATCACATCTTCAGTGAGTGTGAAATTGCGGGTCAGATAGTCTCTTTTGAATTGATAGGCGGCCAGCAGGGCGGGATCGATCATCCGCACCGCTTCATATGCGCTCTGATCGATCAGACCGGAGAAATCACCGACCGGAGCACTGGTCTTAATAATGGTCGTGTGGCTGGTCGTGTTGTCACTGCCGCGAATGATCATATTCATCGACTTGCCGTTGATGACAACTTCACCGGCCAGGGTGTAGGGAATCAGACCGAAGCTGGTCTGCACCACCTTCAGTAAACTGCTCAATCCGAAATATTGACCGAGAATAGCGGCTGATCCGCCATCATCCTGAGCCATGACCTTTTTGCCATCCGCTCTGGATTGCGCTTGCTCTTCAATATCTTTCATACGGTCGGCCAGGCGCTTGATTACGACCGGCGAGGTATAACCGGTTTTACCGGTTACTTCGGCCGGAATGTTCATCGCCTCGATATTGACCCCTTCGACATTATTGAAGATGGCCAGTGTGAAGGTGGCGAGGCCGGTGAAGAAAGGCACCAGCAGGTAGGTCAAACTTCCAAAGCCCATCTTGTCCCCCGAGGTCCAGCGCGGCCGATAAAAGCCGACCTCTCTTTTATATGAGGAATTCGCACGGAGGCAAGCGTTTGAACGACACCCGGCCTGTCTGATTTGAACCGGTGAGACGAAATGCCCGACGTCCGGTTCCTCCGGTCCGCCGAATCATGGTGTTCAATTACAAAAATGTCCGTGAGGACGATTGGATCTTGCGTCCGGGCGCTAAACCTGCCACCTAGCCGGGCTTGAGCGGTTAAGGAAATCTTGACCATGGGTGCCGGGTTCCGCCGGTCCCCGGATGGCTAGTCGGAGGATGACCCTAATGGCCGATACAGTGATGGCCCGCGATGATACCCAGCTGATGGACGGCAATCAGGCGGCGGCCTGGGTTGCCTATCGGTGCAGTGAGGTCGTGGCCATCTATCCCATTACCCCGGCCTCGCCGATGGGCGAGTTGGCTGATGAATGGGCGACTGCGGGCAAACGCAACCTGTGGGGTGATGTGCCGCGTATCGTGGAGATGCAGTCCGAAGGCGGCGCCGCCGGCGCCATCCACGGCGCGCTTCAGGCCGGCACGTTGGCGACGACCTTTACGGCGTCGCAGGGCCTGCTATTGATGATTCCGAATCTCTATAAGATCGCGGGTGAGTTGACGCCGTTTGTGCTCCATGTGGCGGCGCGCACGCTGGCGACGCATGCGCTTTCGATCTTCGGCGACCATTCCGACGTGATGGCGTGCCGGCAAACCGGCATGGCCATGCTTGCCTCTTCGACCGTGCAGGAAGCGCAGGACATGGCCCTGATCGCTCATGCCGTGACGCTTAAGGCGCGGGTGCCGTTTCTGCATTTCTTCGACGGGTTTCGGACTTCGCATGAATTGAACGGCGTCAAGCCGTTGGTCGAGGATGATTATCGGGCGCTGCTCGACGAATCGGCGATTACCGCTCACCGTCGCCGCGGCCTGTCGCCGGATCGGCCTGAATTGCGCGGTACGGCGCAGAATCCCGACGTGTTCTTCCAGGCGCGCGAGGCGTGCCAGCCCTATTATGACGCCTGCCCCGGTTTGGTGCAGGATGCCTTGGACCGCTTTGCCGAGCGTACCGGACGAACTTACCGCTTGTTCGATTATCACGGTCATCCGAATGCCGAGCGGGTGATCGTGGCCATGGGTTCGGGGGCCGAGACCGCGCGGGAAGCGGCGCAAGTGCTGGCGGCGCGCGGTGAACGAGTCGGTGTCGTCACGATTCGCCTGTACCGGCCGTTCTCGATTGCCGATTTCGTGACGGTGCTGCCCGAGTCGGTGCGGTCCATCGCCGTGCTCGACCGCACCAAGGAGCCGGGTTCGGTCGGCGAACCGCTCTATCTCGATGTGGTCGCGGCGCTGG
>JBAWVF010000104.1:0-14239 GCA_037147415.1 Rhodospirillaceae bacterium
TCTGGAAAATACTATATCTAGTGGGTGTGTGCGTCAAGCCGATAGGCATGGAACATTTTTTCAGGGAAGAGTCACTTATGGAACGAACCCACTATCATGATAAGACTAAGCACTATGCTGAACACGCAAAACTGATAGACACACTTTCGGGAATAATTTTGCATTTTGAACTGCACCAGAAGGAAATCAGTACAGAGGCGCTTGAGTTTATGAAGTATTGGCTTCAAGATCACACCACAACCCTTGATGTTGAGCTTGGAAAATACTTGGCTGATTATTCGAAATTGAGACGGCTTAAGCAATAGATAAATATATTTAATAATCGAACTGACCTTGTCCTCGTGCGGCTTCTCCCATAGTCGGGTACTGGAATTATGCCACGTCGCGCGGGTGAATATTAGGCATCCTTGGCCGGATAGGTACTCATAATTAGGCTTATTTTAAAATATCAAGCCCGAGAAGCCCGGTTGCACGCAAGAGAGTAAATGCAGCAACTGCCACATCAGCTTCAGCTGAAACCGCATCGCTTTGTGAATTAATTAAAGAGGTTTCTCCCGAGAGCACGTCGATTAAAGAGCGTCTGCCTTGCATTCGTTCCTCGCGAGCCAAGCGAAGAAATTCGGCTGCGATGGCGGCTTGATTTCGAAGATGGCCGGCATTTTCCTTAGCGCTTTCATAATTTTGCCAAGCATTGCGCACTTGTTCTTCAATAAGAGTTTGCTGATCCTGATACCGACTTTCAGCGGAAACCAGTCCCTTTTGAGCGCCACTGATGCTATAAAACGAGCCAAGTCCGGTATTAAATCGATAAGTCATTTCGATTTTTACAATATGCTGAAGGCGATCGGCAGCTAATCCATCGGGATTCCGCTCGTACTTCCGTTGTGCGACAGCATGTATGTCCGGCGCCAACTCGGCAGCGCGAACACGCTCAACCTCTTTTTTAGCTACTTCAGTTGCAAGTTGGGCAGATTCAAGTTGCCTATTACGTTTTCGCCCCAAATTAACGGCTTCTTCAATTGAATGAGGTAGCAAATCAATCGGAATAACAATATGTTGATCTCGATCATCAACCAAAGGGTCGCGAGCAAAGACTGCTCTAAATCTGTTAGTTGCGTTAGAAACAAGTCCTCTACCGCGTGCTTCCCGGGCCTGTCCACCGGCCAATTGGCTCTTAGCCTGGAGAACATCGGAGGTAAAACCGCCCCCCATTTCGACTTTGCTTACTTCCATGCCAGTTTGCTTACGGATATTTTCAACCGACTGTTCGGCATAAGTTAAAGAACGATACGCACGTTCTAAGTTTATATACGCGGAAATTCCTTCAAATAAAAGATCTTGCTTGGCCATTTCAAAAGTTGAGTCAGATTGTTTAACTCCAATATCTGCTTTATCAATTGAGGCATTGATTGCGCCGAAATCCCACAAAGGTTGACGCAGCCCCAGTGTCAGCTCTCGGGTATGCATAGCGCTCGATGCATCTCCATTATTTTTCTCAATCCATTGATTGCCGGTGGAACCGGTTATGTTCAGATCGGGATACCAAGCTGAACGAGCCTTCGAGGCGCCATCCTTGGCGCCTTCCAGATCGGCCCTGCTACCGGCAATTCGCGCATGCTCACTTAACAAGCGTTCAAGTGAACGAAGATAGCTCTCGGCAAAAGTCTGAGATGGCGCAAACACGATAAATGCATAAATCGCTAATCGTATCAGGCTAATAATTAGCATTTCTTCTTTACCGATCATTGAACTATCTTTCTTGGAAAGCAAATCGTAATGACCGGAACCATGGGCTGAGCAAATATTCGAAGACGGTTCTTGTCCCGATCTTTATGCTGCATAGGACTTGCATCCCCGGGTAAAGTTGATAGTCACGATTTCCGATATTAAAGTGATTTTCTTTTGTTTCGATCCTCACCTTATAGAATGAGCGGGCTCCTCCGGCTGAATTTCCGGGCGAGGTGACAATGGCATCGGGACTTAACCGGATTACCGTGCCGTCAAGATGGCCAAATACGGCTGCGTCAGGACCCTCCAGCGTAACCCGAACTTCTTGCCCACGATGAACATAACCAATATCCTGTATTGGAAGCTGTGCATCAATAATCAATCGATCTTCTATTGGGACAACTTCTACAACAACTTGACCAGCCTGAATAACTCCGCCTTCTGTTGCAACGCCTATAGTTTTTATAATACCATCTACTGGAGACCGTAATGTAGTTCTTTCCAATGTATTTTCAAATTTGTTTGCGCGCTGCGATAATTCTTCGACTTGCTGCCGCGATGAGGCCAATTCGATACGCGCTTTTTCAAGAAATGTTTCGCGCACCGACCCTAAGCGTTCGCGAGCCTCTCGCAGTGCGGCCTGGGCTCTTGGTAATGAGTTACTATCACCATCAATCAACGTACGCATAGCTTGCTGCTGACGCAACAATTCAAGGTGAGCCATACGGCTGGTCAAATCTCTTTTAAGCATATTTTCACTGATACTAACTTGGCTGGACAACAAGTCGAATGTCTTCCGGTTGTTGGCGATACGCAGTCCAAGCTCACGGAGATCGCTTTCTCGCTGGTTGATCAAGTTTTCTTGAGTTTTCATATCATGGTTGAAACGTCTCAATCTGGTATCAAAAGTGTCACGAGCATGAGCGACAAGATCAGGAGCGCTCCGCTCCAATTCTTCAGGAAACCGAATTACGCCATTTCCCTCTACCTCCGCAGCCAGTCTCGCCACCTCGATACGCAGGCCGATCAATCTGGTGCGTAACTCGTCGGTATCAGAATCCGCTCGGATCGGGTCAAGTCGAATTAAGGCATCTCCCTTGTGAACGATCGCGCCCTCCTCGACTAAAATTTCCTTAACAATACCACCTTCAAAGTGCTGAATTGCTTTTAACTTGGTCGCTGGCGCCACCTCACCTTTGGCATTACTGATTACATCAAGGGGAGCTAGCGAAGACCATAAGCCAAACGTGATAGCCAATGCAAGACTGCCGATCAAGAACTGTCGGCGAGAAGGTTGATGCCTTAATGAAGCTGTCATCATGATGCCAACTCCGTCGCATTCATCGACACCGGTTCCCCGCCGTCGAATCGCAGTACTCGCCGGGCACCCCGCAATATTGCCGGGTCGTGACTAACCACTACCAAAGTTTTATTGCGTCGAACCAGATCAATTAGCAAAGCGTATACCGCTTCGGCACCTTGACGATCAAGCCCTTCGGACGGCTCATCGAGCAAAAAAAGCGGTCCGTCGACCAGTATTGCTCTGGCTAAAGCTAAACGGCGGCGCAGACCGGGCGCCAATGTTCGTCCCTCGGCAGTTAGTACTTGATCGAGGCCGGCTGGATGATGATTAATAAACGGAAGCAAACCCGCTATGGCAAGACAACGTTCCAGTTCGGAAACGTCAGCATCCGGCCGAGCCGCCAATAAATTCTCGCGGATGGTATCGTCTAGAAAAACCGGTTCCTGGGGTAAATAAGAAACATTCTGCCGCCACCACTCTAATGAAATTTGGCGCAGGTCAACGCCATCAACAAGTATCCGACCATGAGATGGTTCAATCAAACCAGCGATAAGGCGTAAGAAACTAGATTTACCGGTGCCGTTGCGTCCTGTCACCAATAATACATCGCCAGCGACAAGACTTATATCCAGCGCTTTGTATAGAGGTTCCGAAGTGCCGGAGTGTTGAAATCCAACCCCGCGCAATTCAAGTCCGCCCTTCCAACCCGGTAGTGTTTTATACCCTTCCACCGTACCGGCGGTCTGAGCAAACCGACGCGCGGCGGCAAGGGCCAATTCGGCACTCTTCAATGCCCCACCCATCTGCACCAAACGTGCCAGCGGAGCCAGCGCTCTGGCTGCAATCAGATTGGCGCCAATCAAAGCACCAACGTCAAGTTGTCCCGATACGACCAGCACCGCGCCGGCACAAATTACGGCCGCTCCCATAAAAGCTTGCAGTGCTTGTCCGATAGAGGCGCTATCGGCATGAGCGAAATTCAAACGATTGCGCAAGGTGCGCGCTTCGGTTGCCGTGGCCGCCCACCGCGTCATCAGCAATGTTGCGCCGTTAAATTGACGGACGGTTTCGGCTCCGGCGGTGCCGATGTTAACCAGCGATCCGATCCGTTCGGCGAGTATGGATAAGCTTCGCGTCGGCTCCGCTAGGCGCCTGCGGGTTTCAAGGGCTAGAAATAATGAACCTAAGCAAAAAACCGTCGCTATCATTGCTAGTGGCGGAGACAGCAAGGCTAATGCCCCGAGAAAAAGTAATGAAAAGGGCACATCGGCCAGCGCAGCTAAAGCAGGTGGTCCCAGAGCGGCCTCCGTGCGTTCGATGCCGCGCACCAGTTCAATCCGCTCGGCTGGAGAATAGGGCTCCAAAGTGGTGAGCGGTGTAGTCAACAGTAAGCCGAAAACGCCGGTCGCCAGTCTAGAATCCGCGTCGCCGACAATCTCTTCCGCTAACCGAAGCCGTAACCGCCTGAATAGATACTCCGCTCCGATCGCGATTACTACACCGGACGTCATCGTGACCAAAGTGGCGGTAACGCCGTAGCTGACATATCGATTTAAGACTTGGATCACATAAAGCGAAGACGAGAACCCAAGCATATTGATCAGCAAAGACGCTATCAATAAATAGGCGGTTGAAACAGGTGCTTTACGGAATCTTGCAATTAATTCGTTCACATCAGCCCCTGCCGCTCCATTGCCACGTATAAACCGAAGATCGATTCATAAGTCATACCGGATGGATTTCGACGTGATGCGCGATCATGTGGGCATTCGCATTCGTGACGTTAACGGTAAAACTATCATCGGTTGAAATATGACCTGAATTCGGCGTATAGGTGAAAGCATTGCCGGAAAACTCCACGGAACCATGTGAGGCGGCTCCGTCATTAGCCAGGGCATAACTTAAACTGTGGTCACCCGGATCAAAACCCAAGATCATTCCTTTATACACGCTTGCGTTTAGCGGCGCCTCAACGGTATCACCGGGGGAAAAATGCTTGGCGGTCCCTACAATAGTACCATCCGGCCCGGCCGGGTGCGAGTTTTGAGCTATATTTCCTGACTGTTCATCAAATCTCCAATAACCGGCCAAACCGCTTTCATTTCCATTTAGGCTATGCGTCTTATCAGACGCAATTTGTTCTTGGCTGCGTGCCGCCGACCAGATACTGACTTCGTTGATTGCTCCGGTTAATCCGCGCCCTATGAGCAAACTTGTATCCGAAGAAGCGGCAAGGGCATTGGTGTCAATGCCGGATAGCGTCGCGACGCGGCTATCATCAACTATAAGAGATATCGATGAACCATTATAGTTCGCCGCCAAATGATGCCACCCTCCATCTTTAATGGATGCGCTGTCGGAAAGCAAAGATTTCATGTCTGAACCATTGCCGATATCAAATTCTAGATTGCCACTTTCGCTATTAAACCACAAGCGATAGCCGGAGTTTCCGGAAAAATTGCTAATAATCTCACCACCATCCGCCGCTCCGGTGATTTGGACCCATGTTTCAAGGGTGAGCGCCGTAACGGGCTTCAACGCAGTTGTGTCCGCGATCTCGACATGGTTGGTACCATTAAGGCCCAGCGCCCGGTCGTAGCCGACTTCCGGAACGGCAAAGACGCTTGAAAATAGTGAGATTGTGTCGGCGCTGAACTGACTATGGCCGCCCACCGCATCGTGAACGCTCAAATCAAGCATGCTTCCGGTGACCGGTCGGGTGTCGCCGGATTCGATCAATCGAATCGTTAAGTCACCAGGCGTTCCTTCGTAGTGCAAGCTTGGCAAGAAGCGCAACTCGTCAGATGAAGTCAGGATAAGAGCGGAATTATCCGCAAGTCCGTCTTTAAGATTAGTCCAACTGAACCCATGATCGGCACTGTATTGCCATACGCCCTGATCATGATTGGCGTGATTGCCGACAATAGCAATGCCGGCCAACGTGTCGGCATTACTTCCGCCCACGACCGCATCGACCGCATCGCTAAAGCTTTGTGTAAATAAATCCGCAACCGTGGTACCGACCGGGTTTGTCGAGTTGTCGGCAATCGGTGCAAGCGTAACGTCACCATGAGCAATCGGGGCGTCGTTAACGGCAAGCACGGAGGTAGACACGGATTCCAATTGCATCGGGGATCCGCTTGACGCATTAACAATTCCAACCAACAAGCTGCCGGGCACCCCATTCCAGTTTTGATGTGGAAGAAAACGCAGCATGTCTTCCGGTGCAAGAGCTATTGACTCTGCATCACCAAAGGCAATCGAATTCCAATCGATGCCATGGTTAGTGCTATACTGCCACAGTCCTTCGTTTGCTGTGGCATATCCGGCTTCAATTAGAACCTGCGATTGACTAAATTCAGAGAACAACGTGGCGACTGTTTCTCCATGAGGATTAGAACAGTTTTCAACAACGGGCGGAAGTGGCGGGTCTGAAATCAATGTTACCGACAGCTTGTATCCGCTTCCACTGGTTTGGTCAGCATAAGCGGATACGTAAATATAGTAATCGCCACCGGCAGACGAAGAGTATTGAAATCTGGAATTCAGTGTACCGTAAGCATCGTCGTTCATTGCAACTAATGGAGCCGGCTTGCTTCTCATGGTAGATCTGGACATGGTATCTACGAATGCCGTTCCCAGTCCTAACATCGGGTCTGCCAAAGCAGTGTGGCCGGCATTTGCAAATGATACAAGGTCAAATTGATACATGCCGCCGGCTTTTAGAGTAATCTTATAGGGAACCGGATATAATGATAATAAATATCCTTCAGATGAAGTGGCTCCAGCGGCTCCCACAGCTGTTGGCGCTACCTGAATGCCCGGTGTAGATCCCGGTCCGCCTGTTGGCACCGATGATCCGGTGACGGCAACCTGAACTTGAACCGGGGTGACCGATGATGCTGCACCATCGAAAGCCACAATCGTAAAAGCGTCGAGGGTACCCGTGGCGTCCGTTCCCGGCGTCCAGACCAGGGATTCGCCTGTCCCGAGCAGTGTCGACCCTCCCGTTACCGCGGTGCCACCTTTAGTCAACGAGCCTGAGGTTACCGCCTCAATACGGAAACTCAGGGTGTCGCCATCGATATCGGCCTCATTGGCCGCCGCCGCCAAAGTTGCATAGCTGATGGTGTAGGCAACGTTTTTTGTCGCCCCGGACAAGCTGTTTACCGTGGTCATCGTCGGCGCATCGTTTACGCCGTTGATGGTGAAGCTGACCAGCTTGGTCGTCCCGTCGGCCGATGTCACCGTGAAGGAATCGACATGGTTGGCGCCTGCCGCCAAATACTGCGTTACGGCGTTGCTTACTGAATAAGTATAGCTGCCATCGGTCGCAAGAGTAAGGGTGCCGAGCGCACCGGCGGAATTGGAAACCGTGGTCAAGAAACTGCCTTCGCCGGTATCAACGTCCGCAATAGAAATCGTGCCGGTCGCAGTCAGGGCCCCGTCACTTACGGCGGTATCTTCCGTCACCGTAGACACTGTTGGAGTCCCGATCACGGCGGCGTCATTGGCGCCGGTGATATTGAAGCTGGCACTCGCCACTTGAGTAAGCACCCCGTCCGTGACCCGTACTGTAAAGGTATCGACGACACTTTGACCACCTGTAAGCGGGTCGGTGCTTGAACTCGACAGCGTGTAGCCAATCGTGTCCGTGGCAACAGTCAAGATAGCTACACCATAGGTGCCGGTTTTACTATAGGTGACGCCGCCATTGGCGGTGCTCCAGCCATTACTTGTCAGCCATGCGGTATCATAGATCGCGACACCCTCACTGTCACTTTTGGTTAGTACGATGCTGGACGAGGCAATCCCGGCACCGGCGTTGGCCACTCCGCCGGACTCGATCAGATATGCCGAAGCACTTCCAACACTTACAACCGGTGTATCATTTACGCCGGTAATATTAACAGTCATTATGCGGCTTCCGATCAACTCACCATCAGAGACACTTATGGTAAAGTTATCGCTGACGGTTGTGGCGGGCAGCGCGTTGATTGCCCCGTTGTTCGGGACATAAGTGTACGCGCCACTTGCCTTAGTGACTGTCAGCGTGCCGTAAGTACCGGTTAAGGATATCGTTGTACCGTTATCGGTTCCGCCCGTAATACTATAAGACAAGGTCGCGTTATCGGCATCGGTGGCGATGAAGGTGCCGGTTTGAGTGGCGAAACTATCGCTTGCAACCGTGTCGGTCAGAGCAATCGGCGTCGGTTGGGTAACGATCGGAGCATCATTGACCGGCGTGATCGTGATTGTCGATGCGAGCTGAAGCACTGTGGTGTCTTGGCCGCCTTGCTCCGTGCCGCCACTATCCTGAATCAGCGCGAGTGTAACCGTGCGCGTCGTAGCATGCCCGGTCGGGTTATCACTGGCATTGGCATAGGTCATGCTGTTGACCATATCCGCGATATTGCCCGCAGAAATACCGCCCGCGCCGCTGAGTGTAACCGTTGCGCGATCGCCTGTCACGGAGACCGTCGTGCTATAGCCGTTGGTGGTCGTAACTGATGTCCCATTGACAAGAGCAACCGCAGTGCCATCCAAAGTTATGACTTCGTCCGCTCCGTTGCCAATGTGCGCTACAGTCAAAACAAGGTTGAGAATATTTTGTCCCGTATCCACCGTGTCTACAGATGCCGCGCTGAATAGCGTGACCGGCACCGCTTGCTCGGTATAAGTCGGATTGCTGACTGAAGCGGTCAATGTCGGCTGGTCGTTGATGCCGGTGATGGTAACGGACACCGTTCCTGTCGAGGTTTGGCCGGAGCCATTGTCAACAACATAGCCGAAGCTGTCGACCTTGCTCTTGCCGTATCCAAGATAAGCGAACATTCCGTGCGGATCGTAATGAATAGTGCCATCACCATTAATACTAAATGAGCCTGCTGAATTGCGATGCTGAAGATTAACTAAGTACAGTGTTCCGCCATTCGGATCTATATCATTCCCTAGAACTGAAATATTAATGGAAGTGTTTTGATCAGTCGCGATTTTATCGTTGACCACACTCGGCGCTAACTTCGGCACTGTTGGGGTTGCGTTTTCGAGTATCGAGACTGAAGCACTGTCAATTTTATTATTGAGATTGTCACCGGTATAATATCCCGTAACATAATGCAGACTATTTTGAAGATTCTCATTGGCGACTTCCAAGGTCGCCGCATTGCTGCCGGCTTTTGCCACCGATCCTTGAAAACCGCCGGCTTCCGCCAGCGCGTCATCTGCCGACCCCTGTGCGATCGTGGCAACGGCGCCACCGGCCTTCAAAAGAGTATCGGAGCCTTGCTGACTTGCTGTGGAAATCCGCGTATTGACGTCACTGACAACCTGCACGATCGTCTTATAAAAGGAGTCGGTCAGCACCGCGCCGTGCTCGGCAACGGATTGAACCGATTGAGCTTGGCTGAGACTAAATTTCGCCACTTGCTTAGCCAGCGTGGTTGCGCCCGCATCGTTTAATACTTCACGAGCGGCGGTGGTTTGCGCGGTCGCGACAACATTCGCAAGGATGGTTGAATCCGAGAGTTCCAATGCGACTCCCTGGTTTGCCGTCACTCGAGACGCCATGGAATCAACCACGGCGTTAACGGCGGCGTGGTAAGATGATGCCGCGCCGGTACCGTTGATGGCGGCGGCGATCAACGAGATCGTGTTCTGTACCGTCAGCGCCGCCGCTAAGGTTTTGGTTCCAGCCTCACTTCCCGCGGATGTACTGGCGAACGGATCATGTGTGGTCAGGTTAATCTCAGCAGGCAGATCAAAAGCAGTCGCCACCATTTGAGCGGCTTTTGATACGGTAACGCTACCCTTACCCTTCTCAACGATAGCGGCAATCAGGGTGGTAAGGGGAGTTAAAAGTGTAGAGCCGGCCGGTGCCGTCATCTCACCGTTGAAACTCAGATTACTGGTCGTATCAACCCCGCCGACAGACCGGAGCGGGGCATTACCGATCTTGCCGGCCGAAATACTAAAAAAACCGTTCTTGTCGGAAATTACGCTGTACTCACCATTATCGAATACACCATTACGGTTTGCATCGACATAGATTCTCGCCCCCTTGATCGGGCCATCGATGACCCGTCCCGTGAGATCGGCTGAAGTCGGAACGGAAGCGGCCACCACGATATTCGGCGTGATTACCGGACCCGCAGCCTCCTTTACGGTCTGTATAATTGTCGGACCCGGTGTGACCGACAGGTTTTGTGAAATTATCAGGCTTGGTAGTGTCGGTGGACTTGGCGAATTGAGCGCGACCGGGGATAGGGCGGGCGGTACGGAAGTGCTGCCAAGGCCGGCATTGCTCAATATTTGTGAAAGCGACGGCAACGCGGCGCTGACCGGTGTGGACAGGATAGCCGGCCCCGGCCCGGGGTTCGCACCGGGAGATAAAGCCGGCCCGGGGTTCGCACCGGGAGATAAAGCCGGCCCGGGGTTCGCACCGGGAGATAAAGCAGATAAGGACGACGCGATTTGCGCTCCCGGCTGGCCCGGCATTTGCCCGCCGGCTTCTCTTGCCGGGTCGGTCGAGGCCAAACCTCCCGCCGGTGTTGGAGCGCTCTCCAAGCCTCCGGCCATGGCCAGCGCCTCGCGCATTTCCGCCGATATCGGCACCGATCCCGCGGCTAGTTGCGTTGCCGCGGCCGCCGCGGCGCCGCCCGCGCTCTGGACAGCCGCTTGCAGCGAAGTTCCCGACGCCAACGCTTGTGACAAGGCTGCGGCAAAAGCTTGAGCGGCGGCGGAACCGGGCGCGCCGGACTGGGCCCCGATGACGCTCTCCGCGTTGTGTCCGTTCGCCAGTGCCGCAAGCAAGGGATCACCGTGGGCGGCCGCGGCTTCAGCGGCCGTGGCTTGGCTGGCGCTTGCTTCTGCGTTCTGTAAGGCGGCGTCAATCTTAGCTCCGGAAGCCAAGGCTTCGCTAAGGGCGTGCATAAACGCCTCCCGTCCACCCCCACTACCTCCGCTTCCGCCAAGACTGGCCAGTATAGCGGTTGCCTCAGCGCCGCCACTGGCCAATGCCGCGGCGATCGGTGAGCCCGTTACGCCGGCGGAACTCGCGGTCAGCATGTGATCCGCTGCCTGCCGCGCATCGTTCGCGGCTCCGACCGCGGCTTCGGTGCCGACGCTGTTCGCCAGGGATTGCATCAGGGAATCGATCATGACCCCGGTGAATCCGGCGGCAACAAGCGCTCCGTGTACATCACCTCCGTTGGCCAGAGCTGCGACCAGATGATCCGCCGCTGAAATCGGTTTGT
Source organism: Rhodospirillaceae bacterium (assembly GCA_037147415.1). Lineage (GTDB taxonomy): Bacteria > Pseudomonadota > Alphaproteobacteria > Azospirillales > Azospirillaceae > BOG-933. The sequence goes on from JBAWVF010000104.1 coordinate 11,287, forward strand.
CTTGAGCAAGACCGATCTCACGCGTCGAGCGGACGGCATCGAGTGCGCCATGCATGGCATTGGCGGGACTGCCGCCTCCGGCCAAAGTATGTGACAGGCTGCTAACGAGCGCGGCGGCCTGTTCAGCAGGCAAACCCTTGGTTAGTGACTGAAGGGCACTCTGCGCTTCGGGACCGCCGCCGGCAAGATGCGCGGCCAGCGCATCACCGGGGTTTAAAACAACCGCGGATTCTTTCCCGAGAGTTTCAGCCGCTCCGGCATGCGCCATCGCTTGCTCACGCGCGCTCGCCATGTCCGCGCCACCGCTCAGAGCGGATTGCCAAGCGGTTAACGCGGCCTTTGCCGCCTCGGGTGACAACCCGTCCAACCCGAGTGTGCGAGCAACCAGTTCAGGCGTATAATGATCACCTCCGGCCAACGCCTGCTCAAGGGGGTGATGTGTTTCCAGTGCAGCCATTTTGGTGAGATGATCGATCACCCCGGCCATTTCTTCACCGGCCGCCTTCACGGCGGTTTCCGGGGCGTTGCCATGAGCCAAAGCATCAATAATTCGAAGCATTAAAGCATCGGAAGCTGCCGAAGCGACGCTTGACTGTATACCCCCTTGAATAAGAAAGCTCTCAAAAGAACTTTTTGTGGCGGCAACCGCTGAATCAGCTCCCGTCCCATTAGATAAGCCCTGAATTAGAATATCCGGAGCCACCCACTCGTGGAGAGTAATAGGCATGAGGCACCTCCACAACTTTTAAATATTAGAAACCCAAAAACTTAACTGCGTGACTCAGGGTTTATCATAGCTGAAAAAAAAATTCACGCCACTTCGTCGTTGGGCCACAACGTCAAAGTGGTTGTTGTATAAGGGTCGGATAGGGCGTTGGTGCGCCAATCGGCCTATTAGCGGACTCCGGCCATTTTCTGCGCGTTGCTGCGACCCTGCTGGATGCCGCCGGCCTTCCGAGGGCGGTCATACGGTTGAGGGTCCGGAACTTCACCGTGTATTTGGATCAATCGCCAAGTGCAATTTGCGCCTTGTTCGCCGATCACGGCCGCCGTGCGTGGCTGTTCAGCCACTCACCGGCGGCACGCCAATGTACGACCGATTAAACCTTCAGCGCGGGATAATCCGTATAACCGTTCGGGCCGGAACCAAAGAACAATTCCGGCTTCGGGTCATTCCACGGTCCATTCACTGCAAAACGGTGCGGTAAGTCAGGGTTGGCAATGAACAATTTTCCGAAAGCGACCGCATCCGCGGCACCGGACTTAAGCACGGCATCAGCAGTCTCTTGCTCAAACCCTTCGTTCGCAATCAGTATACCGCCAAACTGAGCCTTTAGCTGTGAACTGATGCTGTCACTACCCAAGAACTCTCTTGTGAATATAAATGCAATGCCCCGTTTTCCGACTTCACGAGCCACGTAACCGAATGTCGCCGAGGGGTTGGAATCACCCATACTATGCGAGTCCCCTCTGGGTGCAAGGTGTAATCCGACCCGATCGGCACCCCATACCGCAATGGCTTCATCAATTACTTCGAGCATCAGTCGTGCGCGGTTCTCTATTGAACCACCGTACTGGTCGGTCCGAAGGTTTGTACGATCCTGCAAGAATTGATCGAGCAGATAACCATTGGCTCCATGCACCTCCACACCATCAAAATTAGCAAGTTCGGCATTTTCCGCAGCCTTACGGTAGGCGGCGACAATACCGGGTATCTCATCCGTATTCAGGGCACGAGGCGTAACAAAAGGCCTTTCCGGGCGCACGAGCCTGACATGCCCTTCGGCGGCGACAGCTGAGGGCGCTACAGGAACAGCTCCATCAAGAAAAATTGGATCGGATATTCTTCCAACATGCCAAAGCTGCAAAAAAATCTTTCCGCCGGCTGCATGAATAGCGGATGTTACAGTTCTCCATCCTTCAACCTGTTCTTCCGACCATATGCCGGGTGTATTTGCGTAGCCAACCCCCATTGGAGTAACTGAAGTTGCTTCGCTGATAATCAGTCCGGCTGATGCCCTTTGAACATAATAATCGGCCATTAGTTGGTTGGGGACACGCGATACATCGGCTCTGCTGCGTGTTAACGGAGCCATAATGATGCGATTGGGAAGATGTAACGCGCCAATGGTGATCGGATCAAAAAGCGATGGCATTGAAATATCCTCAACTCGGTATGATTCGCAGCTATTTATAGACAAGTGCTCGCCGTATGGAAACGATCAAGTTTGATGTCAGACCGACCGCTCTGACAACCCCGGCCCCGGCAGCTATTTTGCGAGCAAGTGTTGGGAGCGCAAGCGCGCATGAGCTTCCCGGAGTGCCGAGCCGGTACGACATGGGTATTTTATTAATAGATTTTAACTGTGCTAGACAATAAATCGGTTTGCATACAATACATATTTTATGAACGTGCTTTTGCAAAAACTATCTGAGTATTATTCGGTCTGAGTACCGCATGATACTTGCTCTCCTTGTTAAACCGGGTTAGGTTTCCCCACGGTCCGGCCATCAATATACCGGCATTGAATCATATGTGCAGATTCACTTTCGTCGTGAAGAGCAGATGCTTTCCGGCTGAGCGCTAATAAGTTAGCGCACAATCATTTCCTTAATAAGAACATCGTTTACCTTCAGTGGCGCCGCGATTGTTGAAGCCCTCAACAATAATTCTTCATGTAATCTGTACGTTCCAATAGATCCCTTTAGAAAATCCTCACTAATATCACGCAGAAACCCTGAAAATCCATCGAGTATTCGTGGGCTTATATACTTAAACTCTTTCCTGTCCCCTTCCTGATTCATTTGTATAACTAATTTAATGCTTATGTAAACTGGAGTTCCTCTGGTCGGCTTTAAATTAACGACAATTTTCGGAAGGTCGAAATACATTCCAATAGGAGGGTCTTCGGTAGAGATACACAGCACTTTGACTCGTTTTGGTAGCTGTAAG
>JBAWVF010000105.1:0-13812 GCA_037147415.1 Rhodospirillaceae bacterium
TCTTGCCGGCGCCGTTGGGGCCGACGAGGCCGATTTTCTCGCCCCTGTTGAGCGCTGCGGAAGCCTCGAAGAAGAGGATTCGATGACTGTTGTGTTTGCTGATAGTTTCTAAACGAATCATGTGTGGCCGGGTCCCTGTAGCATGGTCGGCCCCTTATGCCATAAAATGCGCGTTGCGATAGAGTCCCGGGCGACATGGCTTGGGACGAATTCGCTAATTAATCTTGGCGTTGCCAACCCGGGGCGCGCTTGCGACATGATCAAACTGGCTAATAAGCGGCATTGATCAGGGGCAAGGTCATACAGCCCGCTTGATATCCCCAGTCAAGAAACCGCGACCAAGGGGGCTGTATAGAGCTCAGGAATTCAGAAGCAGAAATCCGAGATTCAGCAGGGAGGCAAAGGCAACCCACACGGCATAGAGAACCAAAAGCAGAGCCGCGGTCCGGTTGATCGGGCGGAAGGTCCGGACATTGACTACAATTGCGGCCAGCAAGAGCACCACATCCACCATGGCAAACCCGATTTGGTGGAGCCCGAAAAACAGAACCGACCACGCCAGATTCAGGGCAAGCTGCGCGCCGTAGGCCATGAAGGCGGATTTGGCCGAGCGGAAGCCGACCTTTTTCCAAACCAGCCACCCGGAGATGGCGATCATGACGTAGAGCATCGTCCACACCGGGGCGAAGACCCAATCGGGCGGCGTGAACGACGGACGCGTCAGGGTTTGGTACCATGTGTGTACCGATCCAGCTGTGACAACGCCGCCGACCGCCGAGACGGTGGCGACAAGGGTCACAAATCCTGCCAGACCAAGCCAGGAACGCCATCCCTCCGGTTGGTCAGGAATATTCTGAATCTCTGGCTCCATGGTGACGGCCTCTCTGGAGGGGAGGAGAGCAGAAATCATAGGCTTGATGGCGGACAAAGGCAAACATTACAAGCGGTAGATTCAAATGCCAACCTACGCCAGATGATGTTCTAGGTGGCTGAGAGGAAACGGCTCAGCAATCCAGAAACGGACTCATGTCCGTAACGTATCGCCAAATCGATCGGCGTTTCCATTCTATCGTTTCTGGTCAAAATAGATGCCCCACACTCGATAAGAAGACCAACAGTCATCACATTGCCATTGTAAGCGGCCACATGAAGTGGGCTGTCGCCATTCCTGTCCCTGGCGTTGACATCGGCACCTGCTGCAATTAGGGCGACGACAACGGCGGTATGCCCGCGAAGAGCAGCGTCAAAAAGCGGCGTATCGCCGTACTGGGTCACTGCATTCATAACGACGCGCATGCGAGCGAAACCCATTACGATCCTGACTTTTCCGCGTTGTCACTCCCTCGTTCACCCGATTGCCCTGCAACATTTTCAAGTGACTCTTTCGTACTATATTCACTATAATCCAAGCGGTCATTTTGCGTCTTTGGCTTTGTTTTTGTACGTTCTCCAGGCGGTTGAATACTATGTCTACTCGTTCTTCATCCATTAAGTGGGTGCGTGTTGTGATAGTAAACTTTAATGGACAAGCTGTTTTACAAGCTTGTCTTGATGCTTTGGCTGCTCAAACATTATGTGATTTTGAGGTTATCATCGTCGACAACGGTTCAACCGACTCTTCACTGTCAGTCGTTCACTTGCCGGATTCACGATTCAGTTGGTTATTGGCGGATACTAATCTTGGCTTCGCGGCAGCCAATAATCTTGCCGCGCGGGGCTGTCAGGCTCCATGGCTGGTAACGCTCAATCCCGACGCGTTTGCCGAGCCGACCTGGCTTGATCAATTACGTAAGGCAACGGAGCGTTATCCCGATGTTGTTGCTTTCGGATCGACTCAAATCGACGCTGCCAACCGGGACAGACTGGACGGATGCGGAGACATCTTTACAGGCTATGGAATTCCCTGGCGCGGCGGCTATCTGCATCCGATTGATTGCTTGCCACCGGACGGCGAGTGTTTTTCACCCTGCGCGGCGGCGGCAATGTATCGTAGAGATGTATTCGAGGCAGTAGGCGGGTTTGATAAAGATTTCTTCTGCTATGTTGAAGATGTTGATCTTGGATATCGAATCAGATTGAAGGGATATACGTCAGTTCAAGTTTCAAGCGCTATAGTTTTTCATTTATCTTCACATTGTACCGGTCGATACAGTGAATTTACACTATTTCATAGCTACCGGAATCGGGTGCTGCTGGTCTTCAAGAATACTCCCTTTCCTCTGGTCTTATTCTTGTTTCCATTGCATATTATTGCAACTCTTTATCTGCTGGTTCGCACGCGCCGGGATGCAGGTTTCAGGGCGTCTTTTAGCGGCGTGTTGGCGGGTCTGGCCAAGCTGCCAGGATATTTATCGGCACGTGCGCAGGTACAGCGCAGCAGACGGATTTCCAGTTGGCGTATAATCCAAGCGTTAACATGGTCTGTTGCAAAGATGAAAACCCGCGCGATAGATTTACGGGCCCGCTGATTGTTGATTGACGCACAGCCTCGGATAAGGCAAAAAGAAAATATTACTTATAATTAAAAGTGACAAGAATGGGTGGAGAACCTTTCGTGCGCCTGAGCGGGGCGACGATCAAAGTTCCTGATGTGAGAAGAGCTCACACGATTAAGCACTATCTCTTGTCCGCTACGGCGCGTGTCCCACAGTCGGGCACCTCAATTTTGTCGGATGTGACGCTTGAAGCCCGCCCGGGCGACCGAATCGGGGTCATCGGGCGCAATGGTGCCGGAAAAAGCACCCTCATTAAGATGGTCGCCGGCATCTATCCTCTGACATCGGGACTACGCGAGGTTAACGGACACATAACCACCATGCTGGATCGCGGCATCGGCTTGGAAAGCGAGGCGAGCCTCCGCCGCAATGTGAAGATTGGCCTGGCTTACCAGAACATGTTGCACGCTTATTCAGTCGAGCTTGAGAAAGAGATATTGGAATTTGCTGAACTGACGGATCGTGCGAACGATCCATTCAAAGTCTTAAGCTCAGGCATGAAGGCACGGTTCGCCTTCGCCATCTCACTGTTCCAGGCCCCTCAAATCCTTTTGCTTGACGAGGCGTTTGCGACCGGTGATGCCGCTTTTATCCATAAGGCGGTGACCGCCATGCGCCGGCAGGTGTCGGAGGCTCCCATTTCATTTTTGATCAGTCATGATAACAACCTTATTCTTGATATTTGTAATCGTGCTTTGCTGCTTCAGGACGGGCATCTGATTGCCGACGGAACACCGGACGCCATAATTGATCGCTATAATCACAGTTGCCGAGGATAAGTTTCAGATGAACAGCCTTACGGAGTCGGGTTGCTCTATATTTTTTCTTAAACGGGTTCAGCAGATGACGTTAATAATTTTCCTTGCACAGGAACAAATTTATCGAAGATATTGTGGATCCTTATTGGGTATGGCTTGGTCTCTTGTTCATCCTCTATGCTATATTCTAATTTTAACGCTTGTTTTTACCACGATTATCCCGGTGCATATCGACCGGTTTGCAATTTACCTTTCGGCGGGGCTGATGCCATGGAGCTTTTTATCCAATGCACTTGTTGCCGGAACCAGATCCCTGACCGACCGCAGGGGCGTCCTTGAAAGTAGTCCGCTCTGCGGACTTACCTTCATCCTGGCCGATACGACAGCAGAGTTTTTAAGCTTTCTTCCAGGTTATGGCCTGCTGATCGGAATTGTGATCTTGGTACGTCCTGAATTATTTTTTATGATGCTAATACTACCGGTTGCTTTTCTGCCATTCGTGCTGTTTGTCTATTCGATTTCTATTGTTACCGCCTACCTCTCTGCGCGCTTTAATGATATACCGCATCTTCTTCAGATATTTATGACTATCATGTTTTGGATGGTTCCGATTGTTTACCATCCACAGTCAATACCTCAATATCTTGCGCCGTTCCTTCAGATGAACCCGATTTCGGTTTTGATCAGCCCGTCCCAAGTCATGTTGCATGGCGGCATGACGCCGACATTCAAGAATTTAACCCTGTCATATCTAGTCGCCGGCGGGGCGCTTGTTTTTGCCTTTGTTGTACACAGGGTGATGAATCGCCGGATAATTTATTATTTATGATAAGTGACGGTCACCTTGCTCTCAATGAGCTGAGATTAACCCGGAAATATTAACCGGAACAAGTCGCTCCAGTCCATTGGCTTGCGCTCGACGCAGGCGATCCTCACCGAGCCTTACCGTTTCAGGATCATGCTGTCGTATCATCTCCGATCCGGAAGCCCACAGCGCGACGGGATTCTCGGGCGCAATGGCCAGCATTCGTTCGATCATCGCATGCCGTCTGTCGGATTGCCCGGTTTCTGCAAGCCACGACAGCACACCCATGACCATGTCGGTGCGCCGCGGTACCCTTGTCAAATAGTCCAGCGCACGCCGGTCCATATCCTCGGCAATACCGGAAAAACGCTCGCGGTAGGGTGCGCCGACCGGTTTACGAAGAATATCACTCCGCAGAGCCAATACGAACGGTTGTATCCGTGCCGAATCTCGAAAATAAGGCCGATCGGATAAACACAAAAGATTGGATAGCGCCCTCAAGGCCGGTTCCGATAACCGGTCCGGAGCGCGGGTCAGGCGCAAGCGTTGCAGCGATTTACCGAGCAGCAGAGCCAGATTTGCTTCGGCCCGCCATCCTGACAGCCGTTTTTCATCACAGTCTACCGCGGGCGGTACCTGTTGAGCCTCAATATAGTCCGATACCAGTGAGGCGGCGACCAGTCCTTGCCGGGTCAGAACCAAGGCTGTCGTGATCTGAAGACCGGCTAAAGCCAGAACAGCGGGGGCAAGCCCCATCGCCACCTTCCGTCGGAAGGGAGGAAGGGTGGAGCCGGCATTCCCGAAAACAGGGGGGGCCGCCAGGAGTCCTGTCGCGAAGGCGACCGCCGCTACCGTACCGGGTAACTGAAACCACATCGCGCCCAAAGTACTCAACGACAATGCAAAGAGCCCGGCCGCCCTGACCCGGTCATGCCGGCAGACCAGCGGCAGCATCGCCAAACCGGCAAGGCGCAGCGCAAGGCCGGGCAGACCGGCGGCCAAAAATCCTTCGAAGGCGGCATGATGGCTGTTGACGATGTCTCGCCGTGTCATGTCCCATGAGCCGTCCCAGAGGATCACGCCGGCGGCGGTGATGTTACGGCTGAACAGGTCGGCGATCTGGCCCCAGCCGGCCCCGACCAGCCACAATCGGGGCCGGTCGATGAAATCCGCCAGCAAAACCATGTGCAGATGCCCGCGAGACCACAGGCTCTCGACCGCACGCACATCCGGCTTCACGGAGCCGAACACGGCCGCGCACCCCATGGTGAGCAGCCACAGCAAAGCCGGAATAACCACCGCTCCCGTCATAAACAGCAGGGTCACGTGCCGGGACGCCTCCGGTTCACCCCGATTGTTGCTGAGCAACCAAACCGCGGGAATCACCAGCAGGCCGGCAGCGATCGCGGTGTTACTGCCCGAGAGCGCCAATCCCGGAAATCCGGCCAGCCCGGCCAGCAGCAGGCGGTGGCGCCGAGTGGAGTCGGCAAAACAGATCACCACGATCACGGGAGCCGAGATCGCCAGAAACACCATCCACGCCCCGAAAAAATAAATTTCCGTGTGCGGGGACAGGCTTAGCAACGGAATCCCGGCACCTGCCACCAACGCCGCCCACCCGGCCGCCCTTGCCATCAACCGCCCGGGGGACATCAGCATTCCGGCGGCTGTGAACAAGGCGATATCAAAGAACAGCAACGGGCCTTCCGCCGTCTGTGGACTGCCGAGCAGGGCCTGAGCGCCGTCCCCGGCGCCGATGGCCGCCACCAAGCCCCACCCCCCGGCCAAGAGAGGGATGAAAACGAACGGATGCGCGAAAACCGCCAACACCAAAGCACGCTCATGCAGAGCGATGCCGGAAAGGCCCAAGCCGGCCAAGGCAGCGCCCGCATGAACGGCATTGGCGATCGGCTCCGATTCCGGCCACAGCCCCACGGACCAAGGCGACAGGGCCGCAAGCGTGCTGAACAACGCCAGCCCTGTTCCCGCCATCATGATAGCTATTGCCGGCTGTGACAGCTCCGGGGATCGCACCGTGTTTGATCGAACGCTCATGAGGCCTTGTATCCGAAATTCTTGGTCACGATGGTTTCATCGACCCCGCTTAAGCCTGCTCAGCGTGAATACCCGTTTTCCAACGGCACGTGCTCGTGTTCCGATGATGACGGATGATTCCCATCCGTCATCATCGGAACACTAAGAATTTGATTCTAGTGCGATTCAGACCGGGGCGCATGGGAACCCTGCGTTACGGTCATCGCACTAGTGGCGACGAATGCGGCGCATGATGCCGGGTCCGTCCCGAAACAGCAGGCTCGGGACCAGAATAGTCCAGCGCAGCCACAAAACCACCCTTACCGCCAATATCACCGGAAAGGGAGTGCTGCCGGCAAAGTGCTTGCGTATATAGTAGATCATACTGCGGGCTTTATGCCATTCAACGAACACGCGCGAAACATCACTGGTACTCAGATGGTGGGTAAGCGGGATGTGACCACAATACAGCACCCGGCCTCCCCCCTGGCGAACGCGGCGACAGATGTCGGCATCTTCGAAATGCATGAACATGGCCTCATCCATGCCTCCGAGGCTTTCGTAGAGATCACGGGGAATCATCATGAACGCGCCGGAAACGGTAGGAACCTCGCAAACCTGCCGGACCGCCGGCTGTTGGTAACGATGCAGGCGGCGAAAAGTCGGATGGCCGGAAAACAACCGGTCCAATCGGGTCAGTTCGACAAAGCCGCGCCAGGGGGTTAACTCCTCGCGCCGGCCACCGCGTTGTTCGGTGCCGTCGGGATGCTCCAAGCGTCCGCCACAGAGCCAGGCATCCGGCTGATCCCGGAAAACCTCGAGAAAACGGGCGATGGCTCCTGCGGGCAGGACCAAATCGGGATTAACCAGGGCGATGAACGCGCCCGTGGCCCTGGCGGCTCCGTAATTGCAACCCGCTGCAAAGCCGAGGTTGCCTCCGGGATACACCAGCCCGACGCGACTGTCCGTTTCTCGGAACGCCTCCAGCCATGCCTCGGTGTTTCGATCATTGCCATTGTTAACGATGATGATTTCTGCGATTTCGGGTTCAGCGACCAGGGCGGAGAGGCACTCTTTCAGAATCGAGCCGGTCCAAAAGGTAACGACAACGGCGGAAACCGTCGCGACCGTGCGTCGTTCATCATCGAGGCGAACCGGCGGCGGGCCGAGGACCGGTGAAGACACCGAATCGAAAGGATCGGTCATGGGGATCGGCCACACCCTCTCTGTTTCAGGATAAGTCCTTGATATGTCAAGGAACGATGTCGCACCCGCAAGGCGCGTCGTCACGGCGACGTGTTGCGTCCTTGTAGCAGTTAGCACGAAACTATACGAACAAAGCGCGATAAAAGTTTTGCGCGCTTCCCACAAGCCGGCGTGTCGGGTCACAATAAATCAGACGACGAATCGGGGGAATCTGGAAAATGAACATCAGACACATCTTTTTAGTTAAGCTGGTGATCTGCATTCTCGGTTTGCTCCCGCTCGGCTCGGCCCGTGCGGGTACCTATGGTACCGATCCCACTACGCCCACGGCGGCACAAGAGGAAGCCCGAAAGGAATCGACGGCCAGCACACAAACGAGTCGCGCCGCGACCCAGCAAACGGTTAGCATCATCGGCAGCCGTATCACCGCTATTTTGTCTCCTTCCCGCATGGCTCCATCGGGCGGGTCCGGGGGTGGGGCGACCCCGTCGGGCAGCTCTAAAAAATCCACGTCTGTCTTACCCGGCGCCACGCAATCGACAGCGGGAGCGGCGCTGGTTACCAGCGGTTATTCGGCCGGCGATGAAACTCTGTCCAGGGCGGCCTGGGTCAGCTACAATCATAGCTGGGTTCGCTCGGATTGGGACGAAATCAAGTCATCATCCACGATTCATACCGGCGTGTTCGGAGCCGACATGAAACTGGATGATCGGTTTCTCGTCGGTTTGTCGGGTGTGGTGCTGTCCACCGGTTCGAACAACTCATTCAACGACGGGTTCGCCGATGGCAAGGGCTATGCGATCGTGCCTTACGGCGCCCTCAGCCTGCTCGACGGGACCGTGGTCATCGAAGCGATGACCGGTTTTGGTCAAGGCAGTAGCGATGTCCGGCGCAATGTGTCCGTGTTTCCCATTTCATACAAATCAGACAGTGACCGCTGGCTTGCCAGCACCGCCGTTACCTACAATCATGCCCTCGACAAGCTTTCCCTGTCGGCCAAGCTCGGCTGGATGATGGCTTATGAGTGGACGCACGGTTACACCGACAGCCTCGGTAACGCGGTCGGCAGTCAAATCTCCCGGCTTGGCGAGGCCAGCATCGGAGGGCGGGCTGCTTACACGTTCGACGGTTTAGAGCCCTATTTCGGTGTGACCGTGGTTTATGATCCGCTCCTGACCCCGGATGGCGTGGGGTTATCCGGAAACAGGCTGGACCGGAAGGAAGTCACCGGCACCCTCGGTTTCAACTGGATGCCCGATGACGGCATTATAGCCGGAATGGAAGCTTCCAACGGCTTCTTCCGGGAGCGGCAGGGCAACACGACGGTTTCAGCCAGCCTGCGGATCGCGTTTTAATTCATTTTCCGAAACACAAGAAAAGCAAGGCGAACGATCTCATAAGGCTTCAAGTAGCGCAGACTTAAAGTTATCCTTGTCGCAATCGCGGGTGACTCTAAAGAGCGCGGCGTCACGTACCCTTTTCCAAAGGATCGGGTCTGTATAGAGTCGGGCAGACCGGGCGGCGAACCGCTCGGGCGTTGCAGCGGTTAACAACTCGATTTCATTGTGCCAGTTGAGCTGCTTTGCAAGCAAGTCCGTTGCCACCATGGGCAAGCCTCGTGACGCGCACTCATGGACCTTGTGCGGTATCCCGGCGGCATATCGGGTCGGAGCCACGAAAATTCTGGCGCTGTTATAGAGTCCATAAGTATCTTCCACCAAGCCAAGCAGAGACACACGCTCCGATGCAAGGTCTTTCACTCGCTTCGCCTTACAACGACCGAGAACAAGAAACTTGTAGTCTGTGCCGATCCGGATGTCGAGTTCAGGCATCACCTGATGCACAAACCATAGTACTGAATCTGTATTTGGAGAGTCTTCATCATCTAAGGCTCCCACAAACAAAATATCGCGCCGCCGGGTGAACGATTGACTGGTTGGCTGTGGTTCAATCGCGTGCCCGACAACATGAACTTTCTGATGTCCAGCCCCGTAAAACAGGGCAGCCTCGCATTGGTTTACGGTAATAATGCTCTTCGCTGATTTGGCTAAGCTTAATTCTTTGCGCACAAGCGTGTCCGCATCAGCGGCCTTTAAAGGGGTGCCTGCAAGCGCCAATCGTAAAATTTCGCGGTGAGCGAACACGGCCTCAGCGTCGTAAATCACGTCAGAATTACAATACCCTCCGGGTATGCGTTGGGAGCTATTCAAAAAGATATTCATATTATGCGGCCGGCTGACCAGAATTTTACTGTAATATCCGGCTCGATCGCGCAAGAAAGCGGTAAGTCCCGTTTGGCCATGACCAAGCATGAACTCCACTTCGCGCGGGAAGCTCCGGTAAATGGCTCCCCACTCACCATCGGGAGAATTCAGTGGATAAAAGGTGACAAACCAGCCCGCTTCATGAAGTGTCGTAAGGATATGTGCGGTACGCGGATAGCCCGCCCCGAGGGACGGAAATGGCACCTGATCGTCAATCATCAAAATTCGCCCTCGCTTCGGCTCGGCCATGCGGGCGAAAAGTTGTGGTGTCCCCGGTGCTTTCTGATGCTTGGTAAGAAAAATGCCCTGACGGTTTCGGAAAATTAAGTGGTTTCGCTGTTGAATCGTTGCCGCATCCTGCGGCGATGACGAACTTCCGAATTCATAATGAGAGATTTCCACCCGTGGATCGTAAACCACGCGGTAGCCTGCGTGATGGAGGCGAACACAGAAATCGGTTTCCTCATAGTAGGCAGGGGAGAATGAAAGATCAAAACCACCGAGCCTCTCGAAAATGCCCCGCTTCACCAGCAGGAAAGCACCGGAGCAATAATCGACATCGCGTTGAAATTGAAACTCCGCAGCCGCAGGGTTCAGGCCACGACCATAACCAACGCAACTGCCATCGTTCCAGATGATGCTGCCCGCCTCCTGAAGCATTCCGTTGAGCAGCATGACCTTGCCGCCGACGGCCCCCACATCTTCATTTGAGCACAAAGTTTCTTCTGCGGATGCGAGCGCCCCGGGCCGCAAAAAAGCATCATTATTAAGCAGCAGCAAAGAAGCCCCGCGCGCATGATGCGCCGCCTGATTTACCGCGCGTAAATAATGGATATTTTCCGCGTTATGAATGATGTGCACTCCATCCAATCGATCCAGCAATGCTTCGGACTGATCGGTTGAAGCGTTATCCACGACGATGACTTCGACCGGCAAATAGACCGTGTCGATAATGGCCTTCAGGCAACCGAAAGTCAGTGGCGCTTGATTGTGGAGCACCACTATAATTGAGACTCTCGGGTTCTCAACAGTGGCAAATTGAAGGCGTGCTCCCCTTTCAAGGAAGGCGTCGAGTTCGCAAGCCAAACCGTTTTTAAATGAACATTTGGTCAGTGACTCCGACACCCGCACGATCGGCGCCGGGGCAACGGTCCGGGGACTCGGCAGCTTACCATCGATAAGTTTGATGCAAGAATTATCGATAAAGCGATCAAGGGCCGCTGTGCTGTTAATCGGAATGATGGCAGGCGTAGCCGTGAATAAAGCCGGGCACGCGACCTTGATCCAAATGAAACCGGCTTGCTCGCAGATGTGATAATATAAATGCTCAATAGCGTGGGCGATGGTTCCATCAGTCTGCCCGCATTCCCGGTCAAAGTCCTCAAAAGTCATTTCCAGGTCAAGTAAAGGCTTCAACGCAGTGGGCCTGGCCCAAAACATCGAGCCTGACGGGAAATCAAGAACCGCATCCTCAGATAATGAAATCCCCATTCGCTCAGCCAATAGTGCGGCCACATCGTAATTTCTGCCCCAATTGATCCAATGACGGATAGGTTCGAAATGCTGTGAGCCAACCATCCCGAGATCCGGCCGTTGTATAAACAGGCTGATAATACTCTCAACGATTTTCTTCGTTCCGATTAGGTTCTCTAATAGAAAAGTACGCCAGTGGGCCAAGTGTGGTTCATGAGCGGACATTTTAGAGTGTACATGAAGTATTAACTCATATTGTCGGTACACATCACCAAAACCGAACAATTTCGGCGCGATGTCCCGGCCACGGTTCGGAGTTACCCGAACTTCAACCTTGCCATGGCTCCAGTGTGAAAACACCTTTTCAAGTATGGATTGCTTGCGCGGCTCATCGGTCGAGATGAAAAGATCGAATGGCGCGGGAATGTTTAGAAAGTAGCGGCGAAATACACCGGCCAAATCTTCATAATAGATATGGCAGAACACGGCGAGAGACGGCCCAGGCTTAACCGCCGAGACGAAGAACCCGAGGGGAACCGCGACGCTATAGTCGCTGTCAATGTGGCGGGTGACCTCGTGGCTCCCCCTTGACCCGGCGGCCTCGACGTTGTCCCGACCCCCGCTCGCAGGAACTCGGGGGGAACGGCCTTCAAGGCGACCATGAAGCAAATAATGAAGCAGTGGATTAAGGCCGCTGCTTGCAACGTCCGCATTCTGCGCCAGATAGTATTCTTGATCGAATCCGGCTCCCGGGCTTCGATGTTCACGGGTTCCATGTCTTAAGTAATGCAAAACAGGAGAAATATTTGCTGCGGCGACATCCGGGTAGCGGTGTAAATAGCTTTCACTGTCAAAGAACCCACTGTCTTCGATTATCTTTACCCATGATTTCAGCCCCCACGCGGCAAGTCGGTTCGGTGCATAGCGCAGCAGGGCAATACGAACCAGTGCGCCCGGAATGCGTTTTATACGCTTGGTCTGCGCTCGAACCCCGGCGAATGTCTGCCGCAACTGTAGGCTAAGCCAACGCAGCCACGCCGTTGCTCGCCATGAGGTGGAGCTGAAAATATCCGCCGCCTGCGCCTGATGACGGTCCAGTTCGGTCGTTAAGCCGGCAATCAAGCCACGGTGCTCTCTTTCCACCCCCTCGCGCCTTGCGATTTCTTCATCACGAGCGCGCATGCATTCCGATAGCCGCATAATTTCCTGATCATGATCGCGCATGCATTCCGATATCCGCAGAATTTCCTGATTTCTTGTGCGCAAATCTTCACTCAGGCGATAAAGCTCTTGCTCAGACACATCCGCTCTCGTGTGCTGACGTAATATCTCCTCGTCACGCGCGCTTGCCATCTCCGTCAGGCGAGCGATCTCCATCCCCAACAACCGTTGTTCAACCTCACGCCGACCGATTTCCCTGTCACGGATCACAACCGAATGACTCAGGCTGACATGCTCAAATCGTTGCTTTTCTAAATGTTGTGGATCGCTGAGGACGCTGCCGGGATGGTGAGGAACAGGGGCGGCGGAGGCGACCGCGATCAAATACATGGGCCGATCCAGCGTGCGTCGGCGACTGAATTGGGTATCCTGCCGCCGTTCAAGCACGGTTATTCCCTGATCGCCCCCCGGGCGATCTTCATCCGCCATGATCAGAGACGCTGTTGTCGCCACTTGGCCATAAAGTTCATGGTGAGTGAAGTGGCGCCTCAGCGTATGAGTAAACTCATTGCGTGTAAGTTCTTGAACGTGAAAAGGGTTGTGGGTGTCACCTGACGGGGAGTAAACGTCACGATCCGGTGATGAGGCGATGAGCACGCCTCCGGGGCGAAGAACTCTGCATATTTCGCAGAAAAAACGCTCATGGTCTGCAATATGTTCGATGGTCTCAAAACTGACCGCCACGTCGACCGAGCCCGTCCTGATCGGCAGTGCAGTTGCCAGCCCGACACAATAAGAGAGTGTGGAGGAAGCATAAGCCCGATTGGCGAAGGCGACAGCAACAGGGTCCATATCAACGCCGACCAAACTTCGCGCAACAGTGGAAAGGAGATGACTTCCATATCCCTCACCACTTGCAATATCAAGAACGACCTTATCTTTACAAAAATCATATGCAAAAAGGTAGCGATGATAATGTTCGATTTCAATCAGCCCACCAAGGCCCGAGACATACCGTTCACCCGTCGCCGGTAAAATCTCGGCCGGCCGATGAAAGGCAACGATAGAATCGCCAGGCATTTCGCTTGACCTTCCAGTAAGCGGTCCCCGATAACCGTCCGTTCATGTCGCCGGCGCTTTCCGCCGACAACGCCATATTACCGTGAGCACGATTTCGCGTGCACACCTCAAATCAGCGCGAACTTTCCGCGAGTTCCGGCAGTATGCGGAGTGAGCAACTTTCCAGGGGTTCAAGATGCGTTATCAGAGCGACACAGTCTTGCTCGCTGAGCACCAGTCCATACACCGCAAAGGCCGCACGGTCGGGATGCGGAACCGATAAACTGCGCACCGGACCGGCATGCGTCCGAATTCGGGTCAACATGGTGCGCTTGAGAGCATGGGCTTCCTGTGAGATCAACATCTTGTATGGCACCGGTGAAATGGCCACCCCGATACGGGTCGTGCGGCTGAGCGGAACAGAAAACTATCATAAGCGCCTTCGCAAAACTTAAGACATTTGCGAAGCGAAACCTGAAACTGCTATGATAACTCCGCAAGTGTTTTTTCACCACGAACGGCGGCCAACGCCACCTTCGCCTTAAAAGCCGGAGCGT
>JBAWVF010000106.1:0-13804 GCA_037147415.1 Rhodospirillaceae bacterium
CAGTTTCAATGACTCCGATACATCAACGGCTGGAGATGGAGGGTTGTTGATTACAGGTGCCTTTTCACTTCTAAATGGTGCCGCAAGTGTGGGTGACCGCAGCAGTCAGGAATTTCCCGGTGCAACAGTGCAGGCAAGTCAGACAGGCAGATCCAGATCAAAGAAAGAAGAGCTTTTTGATAAACAAATGGAGGCCTATCAACGCTCACGGGATGATGGTGTTCCAAAGACGGCGGCGAGACAATAGGCTAGCCTTTAGTTGGTTTGCTTAGGCACCAACCATTAGCTAGCCGCTTAAATCGGGCCTTAATTTTTCCGACCGAATCAGTGAGCGAACGGCAACAATTATCGGCACCGGCGTTGGTGGCCAGAACACTCTTGACGATAGCTACAAGAAGCTATATGGCGACAATGCTGCTCGGGTACATCCTTTTACTATTCCACGCTTAATGATAAATGCGGCGACCAGCCATATAACCATGGAGCATGGCCTGACTGGCCCGTCTTTTACAATTGCCAGTGCCTGCGCCTCCGCTACCCATGCGATTGGTCATGCTTACCAGCTAATTCGCGGTGGGATTGTTGATGCAGCGGTAACCGGCGGGGCCGAGGCCTGCGTCACCGTCGGCACCATGAAAGGCTGGGAAGCAATGCGGGTGATGACCGCCGATTGCTGCCGGCCGTTTTCCAAGAATCGGAATGGCATGTGCCTGGGCGAAGGGGCCGCGATTTTCGTTCTGGAAAGCCTGGAGCATGCCCATGCTCGCGACGCCGAGATGCTAGCCGAAATCATCGGTATCGGCATGACCGCCGACGCCAAGGATATCACCGCGCCCGACGTCGGCGGGGCCTCCCGTGCAATCGTTGCTGCGCTCACCGACGCCCGAATCAATCCGGACGAGGTCGACTACATCAACGCCCATGGTACCGGAACCGCCGCCAACGATGCGACCGAGACCAAAGCAATCCACCAGTCATTTGGTTTTCATGCTCGACGTTTAGCAATTTCTTCATCCAAATCGATGCTCGGACACGCATTAGGTGCCGCAGGAGCGCTTGAGTTACTCGCGACAGTAGAATCGCTACGGACCGGAACAATTCCGCCCACAATCAATTACGCTGAACCCGACCCGGACTGTGATCTTGACTACGTGCCTAATCAGGCACGACAAAAAGACATACGTGTGGCAATTTCCAATTCCTTCGCCTTCGGCGGCCTTAACGCGGTGCTGGCGGTCCGGAAAATTTAGAAATCAACCACCGGCGCCCACAAAACATCTTCAATCCGTTCGGCGCCGGAACACACCATCACCAGTCGATCGAAACCGAGGGCAATCCCGGCGCTCTCCGGCATACCGTATGTCAACGCCGCCAGGAAGTCCTCGTCGATCGGGGTACGTCGTCCATAAAGCTGCTCTTGCAATGCCATATCGTCTTCAAAACGAGCGCGCTGTACGTGTGGGTCGGTTAATTCTCCGAAGCCATTAGCCAGTTCCAAGCCGCAGACATACAGCTCGAACCGCTCGGCCAGCTGCGGAGCGTCCGGCTTGGGCCGGGCCAAAGCCGCCATGGAAACCGGATAATCTGTTAAAAAGGTGGGAACTCCGGCCCCTAAATTCGGTTCAATCCGTTCGAACATTACCCGAAAAAAGATATCCTCCCAGCGATCACCGTCATGCGCCTGTATGCCGGCACATGCCGCCGCCTTAGCCAGACGTACAGCGTCGGGGTATTTAGGGTCCGGGGCGGTTGCCGGCAAGTCAATGCCGGCGTACAGCTGAAAAGCTTCGGTAACAGTCAGTGTCTGCCACTCGGCATACGGATTACAGTCAACTCCGTGAAACCGCAGGCACGTTGTGCCCACTGCGCGCGCCGAATCACGAACCAGAGCCACACAGTCGGCCATCAAATCTCGATACCCGGCGTTCGCCCGATACCATTCCAGCATCGTAAATTCGGGATGATGAGTATCCGAGCGCTCACCATTCCGAAAGGCTCGAGCCAGCTGGTAATGCCGTGGCATACCGGCTGCCAGAAGCTTCTTCATGGCGAATTCAGGACTGGTATGCATGTAGAGGGTGCGGCGTTGGTCCGGCCGCACACCCTGAAGCTCGGTTGAAAAGCTCAGAAGATGAACCTCTTGACCCGGCGACACCTGAAGCACGGGCGTCTCTACTTCGACAAAACATTGATCGGACATGAATTTACGAACCGCCGCAACAATCGCGCCGCGTGCGTTCAGATACACACGGCGACGAGCCAACGCCTCGGGGTGCCACCAAGGTTGTTGAATTGCCGGCATGTTACAACTCCTCGCTATTAGGTTCACAGGATGAAGCGGGGGCTGGCAAAGTGCCCCTGCAATATGCTAATCAAAACCATCAATGTCTTGAGGGAGAGCCCCCGATGCGCATACTGGCCATGTTTTTCGTTCTCTTCCTGGGGGGCACGTTCGTGCCTGTTCAGACCGCGCTGGCCCAGACCGGCGCACAGCCCACTCAGGCAAACGTGGAAGAACTGCGCACAAATCTCCGTGGAGCACTTAATCAGTCAAGACAGTTCTTGGGTAGCCTTTTGTCCGAGGCAAAGAGTACAACCGGCCTGAATGACGAACAACTCTTCGGAGTCGGTGTCGGTTTACTGGGCGGGCTTTTGGCTGCCGATGTGGTTGGCACCGGTGGTTTCGGCACACTCATTTTTGCGGGCTCCGGGGGCATTTTCGGAAAATGGGTAACCACGCCTAAGTAAGGTCGTTGATGCAAAAGCGACGGAATCGGATGTCACTTTAGCACCAGCCGCTAAAATACGACATCCAGGCCAAGTTACCCCTCTTCCGATTCTACGGGAGAGGGGTTTTGTTGCAAGTATGTTTGTCCGGATTACGATTGCCATGCCCAGACGCACCGATCTCAAAACTATCGCCATCATTGGCGCCGGGCCGATCGTTATCGGTCAGGCCTGCGAGTTTGACTTTTCCGGTGTTCAGGCCTGCAAAGCACTGCGGCAGGAAGGCTATCGCGTCGTCCTGATAAATTCAAACCCGGCGACGATCATGACCGATCCCAGCCTGGCTGATGCCACCTATATAGAACCGATAACACCCGAGATTGTTACCCGCATTTTTGAAAAAGAGCGGCCGGATGCCCTGCTACCGACCATGGGCGGGCAAACAGCCCTGAACATAGCAATGGCGTTGGCCGATGACGGTACCCTGACCCGCCTTGGCATCGAGCTGATCGGCGCACGGCGTGATGTCATCGCCAAAGCCGAGGATCGGCTGTTGTTTCGTGATGCAATGGCACGAATCGGCCTGGATTGTCCTAAAAGCCACATCGTTCGTTCCGAGCGTGAGGCTCTTCAAGCTTTGCCTGAAATCGGGTTGCCGGCAATTATTCGGCCAAGCTTTACCCTCGGCGGCTCCGGTGGTGGCATTGCCTATAATCGTGAACAGTATGTAGACATTGTACGCGGCGGACTGCGCGCCAGTCCTGTCGGCGAGGTTTTAGTTGAAGAGTCCGTGCTCGGTTGGAAAGAATATGAAATGGAGGTGGTGCGCGACACCGCCGACAATTGTATTATTATTTGCTCAATCGAAAATATCGATCCGATGGGCATACATACCGGTGATTCGATCACGGTTGCCCCGGCACTGACACTCACCGACAAAGAATACCAAATTATGCGGAACGCATCGATTGCCGTTCTGCGTGAAATCGGGGTTGATACCGGCGGCTCGAATGTTCAATTTGCAGTCAATCCCGATACAGGCCGCTTGTTAGTAATCGAAATGAACCCGCGGGTCAGCCGGTCTTCCGCGTTGGCCTCAAAGGCAACTGGCTTTCCGATTGCCAAAATTGCGGCCAAGCTCGCGGTCGGCTACACACTCGATGAATTACTCAATGATATTACTGGCGTGACCCCGGCTTCCTTTGAGCCGACTATAGATTATGTCGTTACCAAGATACCGCGCTTTACCTTCGAAAAATTTCCCGGTGCCGAACCACTCCTGACCACTTCAATGAAATCGGTCGGTGAAGCGATGGCAATCGGTCGCAGTTTTGCTGAGTCACTTCAAAAAGCATTGCGCTCAATGGAAATCGGGCTGACCGGGCTGAACGAAACACTATTTGCTCCCGGAGAGACCATTGAACCGAAGATGGTTCTAGCGGCACTATCCAAACCGACGCCCGATCGCATACTGGTGATAGCCGATGCTTTTCGCTGCGGCCTTACGGTCGGTGAGGTACAGCGCGCCTGTAAATACGATCCATGGTTTTTAGACCAGATCAAGGCAATTGTTGATATCGAGCAAGCCATTCGTTCTGTCGGCCTCCCCCTTGATGCTCGCGGCTGGCGGCGGCTAAAGGAAATGGGCTTTTCCGATGCCCGGCTCGGTCAACTCGGGGGCGTATCAGAGTCAGCTGTATCTGAAGCACGGCGTCGTCAGGGGGTTACGCCGGTTTATAAGCGCATTGATACTTGTGCTGCCGAATTTTCATCAAGAACGCCCTATATGTATTCAACATATGAATCCGATGCCTCCGGTGTTACAGAATGTGAAGCTGATCCAAGCACACGACGTAAAGTCATAATTTTAGGTGGCGGGCCCAACCGAATCGGTCAGGGCATTGAATTTGATTATTGCTGTGTCCATGCTGCCTATGCCTTACGGGAAGCTGGATTTGAAACCATTATGGTCAATTGCAATCCCGAAACTGTTTCAACCGATTACGATACATCAGACCGTCTATATTTCGAGCCACTAACTGCTGAAGATGTAATCGAACTGGTTCGGGTAGAACAGCGAAAGGGTACCGTACTCGGTCTGATAGTCCAGTTCGGTGGGCAAACGCCATTAAAATTGGCTAGAAAGCTTGAAGCTGCTGAAATTCCTATTCTTGGAACCTCACCGGATGCCATTGACCTTGCGGAAGATCGCGAGCGCTTTCAACAATTACTTCATCGACTCGGGCTTCGCCAACCCGACAATGGCCTTGCTCGTAGCCTTGCCGAAGCAGAAAAAGTTGCCGAGTCCCTGGGCTTTCCGCTCGTAATTCGCCCTTCATATGTTTTGGGCGGCCGGGCTATGGAGATTGTCTACGATCGTGCAGGGTTAGCCCGATATATGGGACAAGCTGTTTTGGTATCCGGAGATAACCCGGTACTGATTGATCGATATCTTCAAGATGCAATTGAAGTTGATGTTGACGTTATCGCTGATGGTAGTGATGGCGAGCGGGGCGTCTATGTTGCTGGAATTATGGAGCACATTGAAGAAGCCGGCATACATTCGGGTGACAGTGCTTGTGCATTACCACCATATACTCTTAGCAAATCTGTTGTTGATGAAATCGCCAATCAGGCAACTGAGCTTGCGCGTGCATTAAGTGTTCGAGGCCTGATGAATGTTCAGTTCGCTGTCAAAGGCGATACTGTTTACATTTTAGAAGTTAACCCTCGCGCGAGTCGGACTGTACCATTTGTTGCAAAGGCAACCGGGACACCTATTGCAAAGATTGCCGCTCGTGTAATGGCCGGTGAGCCGCTGCGCGCTTTTACCATGGCTGGACGCGACCCAACTCATACAGCGGTAAAAGAAGCCGTGTTTCCTTTCGCGCGGTTCCCTGGAGTCGACATTCTCCTCGGACCGGAGATGCGATCAACCGGTGAAGTCATGGGGCTTGATCGTAACTTTAACTTGGCCTTTGCAAAGTCACAACTTGGTGCCGGCACCATGTTGCCGGTTGCAGGAACCGTTTTCATTTCAGTCAAGGATCGTGATAAGCCAGCGTTAGTTGTAATCGCGCGGCGACTTCATGACATGGGCTTTACCTTGATGGCAACAGAAAATACTGCTAATGTATTTGGCAATGCTGGACTGCCTGTACGACGAGTTAATAAAGTACTCGAAGGCCATCCTGACATTGTTGATGCTATGATTAATGGTGAAGTGCAGCTTGTTATTAATACAACTGAGGGCGCTCAAACTATCGCTGACAGCTTCAGCCTGAGGCGCAGTGCTTTGGTCAATAACATTCCATATTATACCACAGTGGCCGGGGCTAGAGCTGCCGTAGCAGCCATAACGGCTTTACGTAACGGAAGTCTTGAAGTTGCTCCGTTACAATCGTATATTAATGGCTCCTACTAGGTGGTGATGATAACAATGTTGTTACGCTGATTATTTTTAGCGCATCCGAAGTCTTAAAAGTAACGCCATGATAGCACAGGCGGTAAAATTGTGTTAAATCAGCCCACTCACTGGGCTAGACGAGCCGGGGACCAATGGAAAAAATCCCGATGACTACCACAGGCTATAATCGCCTGCAAGAAGAACTAAGACACCTGAAAACGGTGGAACGTCCTGCGGTGATTAAGGCAATTGCGGAAGCACGTGAACACGGCGACTTGTCAGAAAATGCCGAATATCACGCAGCTCGTGAGCGCCAAAGCTTCATAGAAGGCCGCGTGCTTGAGCTTGAAGATCGCATTAGTCGAGCGGAAGTGATCAATGTTTCTAAGCTTTCAGGGACAGCGGTCAAGTTCGGTGCAACTGTCACGGTCGCAGACGAAGATACCGATGAGGAGTCAACATTTCAAATTGTTGGCCAGGATGAAAGCGACATAAAGGCGGGCTTGCTTTCAATTACCTCGCCCTTAGCACGCGCCTTAATAGGAAAGTGCGTTGGCGACAATCTTGAGGTCTTAACGCCTGGTGGGTCAAAAAGCTACGAAATTACAAAAATTGCTTACCAATAGATTCTGCCGGGTTGCTCAGGCTTGACGGCTGACAATCAATTTTACGCCGTCCATTTGGAGAATGCGGACGTGTGTCCCGGATTGCATATCGCTGCCTTCGACGCTCCAAAGCGTATTATCAATGAATATATGGCCATGCCCATTAACAATTGGCCAGTCCAATTCGACAATGCGCCCAATGTACGGCTCTCTATAATTAACATTTTTGGACCACCGGTAGACATTGGACTGCCCATAATCCAATCTGCGTGGCCTAAAAATAAGTGCTGCCGAAATACCGGTAAAAAGAAAAAGCTGAACTTGCCAATCGAGGTCAGGCAACACAAATACGAAAAGCCCAGCAAGTAAGGCGGAAAACCCAAGGCCCAAAAAATACCCACTTTTTGCGAGTATATCCAGGGCTCCGAATGTTGCCGCCACTACCCACCAGTGCCAGAACTCGATCTCAAACACGGCCGTACTCAGACACGTGAATCATGGCTATGACTGCTCGGACTAAATGCATCCCTGGCAATTTCAGCAATACCTCCAAGAGCACCAATGACGTTAGATGCTTCAAGCGGCAAGAAAAGAACTTTTTGATTTGGCGCTGTTGCAATTGCCTTAAGCGCTCCAACATATTGCTGCGCAATAAAGTAGTTGATAGCCTTAACATCGCCCCCCTGAATTGCGACGGACATCAACCGGGTAGCCTCGGACTCGGCCTGTGCAGAACGCTCACGCGCCTCAGCATCGCGATAGGCTGCCTCACGCCGCCCCTCAGCCTGGAGAATGGTCGCCTGCTTTTCGCCTTCAGCCCGCAGTATAGCAGCCTGACGTTGGCCCTCTGCTTCAAGGATTGACGCACGACGATCCCGCTCAGCCTTCATCTGGCGAGCCATACTATCAACCAAGTCACGCGGTGGCTGGATATCACGTATCTCTATTCTGGTAACTTTTACGCCCCAAGGAGATGTCGCATCATCAACAACATGCAACAACTGAGCGTTAATTTTATCACGCTGCGAAAGCAATTCATCCAAGTCCATCGAGCCCATAACCGTTCGAATATTAGTCATGGTCAAGTTAAGAATTGCGAGATGCATATTGCTTACTTCGTACGACGCCTTTGCGGCGTCAAGTACCGAGTAAAATACAACGCCATCAACAGTTACCATCGCATTGTCTTTAGTAATAACTTCTTGCGACGGCACATCGAGCACGGTTTCCATCATGCTAATCCGATGGCCGATCTTATCGACCAGGGGAACGATCAGGTGCAAACCGGGCGACAAGGTACGCGTATATCGGCCGAATCGTTCGACCGTATATTCTTTGCCCTGTGGAACGGTCTGAACGCCGAGCCAGACGAGGATCAGCGCAAAAGCGAAGATCGCTACTGCAAAAAGCGTAAAACCGGTAAATTCCATCGTAATCCCCTCGCTTGGGCATCTTTATCGAACACGCCTGCTGTTCAGGCCGATATGTTCTCAAGATTATAACGAAAAAAAAGCACCACGTCGCGTTTCAAACCAAAAAAATCAGAGTGAAACAAATTTATCCTCACTCAAGCCATCTGGCATGCCTCATCGGCCCCGATCAGCCACAACGTAAAGCCCGCGCTGCCCTTCCAACGGCTTAAATCGTTCAGTAATCCCAAGAACCGTTTCAGCACCGCCCAAGTAAAGAACACCATCAGGCGGCATGATCCTGGAAATCTGCTCTAGCACCTTCGTCTTTGTTGGCTGATCGAAATATATTAGCACATTTCGACAAAAAACAACATCAAACTGCCCAAGTGATGACAAGTCCCCAAGTAAATTAAATTCCCTAAAACTCGCCATCTGCCTAATTTGAGGGCTGATTTGCCACTTATCACCATTCTGCTTAAAGTACTTAACAAGCATAGTGATGGGAAGCCCGCGCTGTACCTCAAATTGAGTATAGACACCTGCTCGTGATCGCTCTACCATTTCAGCAGAAATATCAGTCCCGACAATCTCGACTTTCCAGCCGGATACTTTAGACTGCTCTTCCATGAGCATCATGGAAAGTGAGTAAGCCTCCTGCCCGCTTGAACAGGCCGCTGACCAGATACGTATCTGCCGTTTGGACGCCCTGCTCTCTAAAAGTTTTGGTAAAACCAATTGTTTAAACAGGTCGAAAGGCTTCTGATCACGAAAAAACGACGATTCGTTTGTTGTCATTGCTTCAGTGATATCGCGAAGTAATGACTCATCTTTACGCGCGCGAACGGTCGCCGCCAGATCTTCAAGGCCCTTCAGATTCCATTTTCGGGCAACCGGCATCAAACGTGATTCCAGCAGATAGGCCTTATCCTTGGTGAGAACCAAGCCGGACCGCTGCTTTACCATGTTTGAAAATAGATCAAAATCTTCAACCTTCATGCCGCAGTCCTCAATGCAAACTTGCGAATGTAAGGCCCGATCTCTTTAAGGGGCAGTATTGCACTACATAATCCGGCTGTTGCCACGGCACCCGGCATCCCCCACACGACACTACTTGCCTCGTCCTGCCCAATCACCACACCACCTGCTGCAGTAACGTCCTGACACCCGCGCATTCCATCCTGCCCCATTCCTGTCAAAATCACGGCCAAGACTTTTCTGCCATATGCACGAACTACACTACGCAGCATGGGATCAACGGCCGGACGACAGAAATTTTCAGGAGCATCTTTACTAAGTGTCAATGCTAATCCACTTCCACGACTAGTAACCAGCATATGGTAATCTCCGGGAGCAACATAAGCACGTCCGTCAACAATTACCTCACCCTCCTTTGCCTCTGCACAGACAATACCGCATTGTCGTGTAATGTGCTCTGCCAAAATCGTGGTGAAAGTTGCGGGCATGTGCTGAGTAATCAATATCGGCTGGTTAACACCACCCTTGAGATGAGAAAGCACTTCAAACAATGCTTGCGGCCCGCCGGTTGAACTGCCGATCGCAATAACGTCGGGACGAGCAGTAACTGTCGGCAGCGGCCGCACGACAGGAGGGCCCGCCGACTCGTGCTTTTTAAATATAGGCATGCCGGTCGTCGGGGGCAGCGTCGTTGTACGGACATCGGTTCTGGCCCTGGTACCCGCCCGCCGCGCATTAGCACCGAGAACTTTAACCTTTGAAACCAAATCACGCTTAAAATTTTCAGCTGAACTGATCTCACGCGTTGTGGTTGGCTTTGGAATATAATCGGCAGCACCCGCCTGAAGCGCCCGCATACTGATATCGGCATTTCGTAGAGTAAGTGTCGATGCCATAATAATTTTAACCGACGGGCAAACCGCCAGCAACTTCGGTATGGCGGTTAGGCCATCCATAACCGGCATTTCAACATCAAGAACAATGACGTCGATTGAATTACGTTGAAGCGAGTTAATGGCCATCTGGCCATCGCCGACCGAAGCCACGACTCGAATGTCCGGATCACCCTCAAGAGTTCGCGCAAGCAAACCGCGAATAACCGCGGAATCATCTACGACCATCACCCGGATCGGATCCTGAGTATCGGCACAACCCGAAACGCTTTTGCTGCCGAAGTTACTCATTTGCTTTGCTCAATATGCTCACAGCAAACCAACCTGAGCAAACTTGGTCTGAATGATGTCACTGTCGAAAGGCTTCATTATGTACTCGTTGGCACCAGCGCTGAGGGCCTCCTGAATATGTGCTAAATCATTTTCAGTTGTGCAGAACACGACCTTCGGTTCACTGCCGCCAGTCATCTTGCGTAGCCTGCGCAAGAATTCGATCCCGGTCATTACCGGCATGTTCCAGTCAAGCAATATCGCATCCGGCATATTAACAGCACAGGCCTCCATTGCCTTCTTACCGTCCTCGGCCTCGGAGCAGATAAACTCCAGCTCCTCGAGTATCTTGCGCGCGACCCTACGGACGACACGACTATCATCGACCACCAAACAGGTTTTCATCGGACAAGCCTCGGCCGGGAGAGGTTGCGTGGATTACGCGGCTTCCAGGTTGGCAAAGTTCAGCAGGCGCGACACGTCCAGAACAACCATCAACTGATTATTTAAGCGGTAAATGCCCGTTGAAACTTCACGCCACCGATGATCGAGTGTCGCCGGATTGCGTTCGAAGTCTTCATTTGAAAGACTAAGAACTTCACCGACACTGTCGACAATCAAGCTATAAAGTTCACCACGCAGGTCAACAACAATGCTCATTTCAGGTTTGTTCTTGGGCCGTCCCGTAAGCCCGAGCCGCAAACGGACATCAATCGCCGTGACAATTCGACCACGAAGATTTAATGAACCGGCAACCTCCGGCGGCGCCAAAGGAATTCTTGTGATTCGCTGATGACCAAGAACGTCTTGGACCTGAAGCACCGGAATGCCGAACAGTTGATCGGCAATTGTCATGGTCACAAAATCCTGGTTACCGCCGACAACGGTATCCTCGGTCTTACCCCGCTTCGCGGGCAGTTTGGCATTATTGCTCATGCTGCACCCTTTTGCTCGGAGAGAGTCTGCGCCAATGTATGAAGCAGCGCATCCCGATCGAACTTGGCCACATAGTCATCGAAGCCGGCCTGGCGTCCCCGATCGAGATCACGAGGTGATGCATGACTCGACAATGCTACCAATGGCGTATCCTGCCAACGGGTGCCATTCTTGACCGCCTGCGCAAATTCCAAACCAGTCATGCCGGGCATCTCAATATCGCTGACGATAACATCGAAATTCTCACCGGCTTCACAGAGACCGAGCGCCTCGCTGGCACTTTGTACCGTAGTTACGTGATAGCCCGCAACCGACAACAACGGGGTCAAGAGGTTACGGAAGAACGGGCTATCGTCCACCAACAACACACGATGAACCTTGTCTTCCTCAAATGCCTCGGTCCCCAAAGAGCCGAACCAATCGCGATAAGCCTGGGTCAGATAGTGGCCGGCGTCGAGAACATCGGTTGCCTTGCCGGCAATGATCGCGCTGCCCATATAACCGGGCCGGTCGGCAGCAAGCTGAACCACCAGCTTTTCTTCAACGATATCGACAATTTCATCAACAATCAGCCCCATCGAGCGGTCACCGTCGGCAAACACAAGTACAGGTTGACGCCCCTCGTCTCGCCGTTCGAAACACGGGTCGATCGGCACCAGCGGCATCAGCTTTCCGCGATATTGTACCACCGGCTGACCATTCGACAGCTCAATCGAGGCCATATCCACATCTTCAAGCCGGGCGACCAGCGACAACGGCACCGCCTTGGGCGAGCCACCACCCGCCATGAACAGCAACAAGGCCATCCTGTCATCCTGACGCGCAGCCTGAACTTTGGTCTGTTCGCCGCTCCGGCCTTCACCCAAAGTGATCTCGCCGCTTCCGGACGCGATGCCGTTCGGATCGAGAATCATGATGACGCTACCATCGCCGAGAATGGTATTGCCGGAGAACATTTCGATATGGCGTAAAATCGGCGCAACCGGCTTGACCACGATTTCTTCGGTATCAAACACCCGATCAACCATGATGCCGAAGGTGTAAGTCCCGACTTGAGTTACGACAATAAAGGTTTCGTCGTCACTGGCTCCCTCAATCGGCTCAAGCCTGAGCAGATTTTGAAGCGAGACCAACGGCAACAGCCGGTTTCGCAATCTGAGAACCGGCGTTCCCTTAAGTCGTTCAATCGTATGTTCGCTGTCGCTGGCGGCGCGAACCAATTCGACCACGCTGATTTGCGGAATAGCGAAGCGCTCACCGGCACACTCGACAATGAGCGCGGAAACAATGGCCAGGGTAAGCGGAATCTTGATGATGAAAGTCGAGCCCTTGCCCTTGGCCGACTTCATCTCGATCGTGCCGCCGATTTTCTCGATATTGGTCTTGACGACATCCATGCCGACACCGCGCCCGGAGACGCTGGTCACCTTGGCCGCCGTCGAGAAGCCCGGCTTCATGATGAATTGTTGGATCTGCTGATCCGACATGGTCGAAAGTTCGGCTTCGGTCGATAAGCCGTTCTGCACGGCCTTTTGTTTGATTCGCTCGATATCGAGACCGCGGCCGTCATCGGCAATCTCGATAATAATGTGCCCGCCTTCATGGTAGGCGTTTAGCGTTACGCGACCGGTCTCCGGCTTGCCGACATTCACGCGCTCCGCCCCGGTCTCCAAACCATGATCGGCCGAGTTACGCACCATGTGAGTGAGCGGATCCTTGATCAGCTCCAGCACCTGCCGGTCAAGTTCGGTATCGGCACCAAGCATTTGCAGGTCGATCTTCTTACCCAATTCATGGGCCAGATCACGCACCAGTCGGGGAAGCTTCGCCCATGCATTACCGATCGGCTGCATGCGCGTTTTCATCACGCCTTCTTGCAGCTCCGAAGTAACATGGTTCAACCGCTGCAACGGCGCCGCAAACTCACTGTCCTTTTGGCTTCGTAATATTTGCAGCAACTGGTTTCTGGTCAGCACCAACTCGCTGACCATGGTCATCAGGTTTTCAAGCAAATCGACGTTGACTCGAATGGTCTGAGCCGCCACCGCCGATTCTTTATTACCGGCATCACGCAACTCTTCACCCGATGTCCCTGCGGAGGGGGCCGGCTCCGGCGCCACCGTCAGTTCGCGCTTGGGTGCGGGCGGCGGCGCTTTGGCCGCAGGAGGAGGAGCGGGCGGTGTCGGCGCTTTGGCCGCAGCAGGAGCGGGCGGCGGCGATTCTTGAGCCCGCACCGGCTCAAATTCAATCTCCGGTTCGGGTTCAGGTTTCTGCGCGCGCACCGGTTCAAAATCGATTTCAGGCTGCGGTGCGGGTGTTGCCGCGGCTAAGGGTGCGGGTTTCCCCGGTCCGGAACCGGCGACCTCCCTGCCCTCTTCAACCTCGTGCAACTGAGCGATCAGGATACTGTCATCGCCGGGGGGCTCTGCTTCCGTCGCCTCCAGTACCGCCAAGATGCCCTTAATCGTGTCAAGCGAACGCAGAATGATTGAAACCGCGCCCGGAGTAATTGTTAAAGTCCCGTCTCGGAATTTACCGAGAACATTTTCTGAAGCGTGGGCGACCCGCTCCAGACGGGGC
>JBAWVF010000107.1:0-13509 GCA_037147415.1 Rhodospirillaceae bacterium
CTGGAAGCACACAACATCTAGTGGGTGTGTGCGTTAACCCGATAGGCATGCTTTGAATGCTGCGATACCTTATGTAATGCTTGAAGTCCGACGGGCCGAACGGCTTGGCTTGCATGAAGAAGCGGTCGCCGCCCGGGAAATCTGGAGCCGTGCCCGCCGGGCAGCCGACACCGCCGCAGGCATCATAAATCACGCCACCGCTGCAGGCGCTATCAGTCACGCCGCTGCCACGGGCGTCACGCGGGATAGTCACGGCAACGAGTCGGGGGGGTGGCTGTCTCGAACGGAAGAGTTTCAAGACTGACCCGGCACCCGAATCCCAGGCCTGAGCAGTCCGCTCCGGCCCCAGTCATCCCCGGAGGTTGCTGCTTCGATTCGATCCCGCTTTCCATGCGACGGTGCTTAGATCGGAGAAGGGGTCGCAACTTGCTGCCGCGCAACCTCCCATTGCCGTTCAAGCTCCTTGGTGATGCGGTGATCGCTGATATCGAGTCCCTTGGCCTGGAAGTCGGCCTGGAGCTTTCGGATGATATCCGCGTAACCGGGCTCGCTGAAATCGGCTGAAACCACTTCCCGGGCATAGTTTTCGGCCTTGTCGCTCTCCACGATGCCCAGGTGTTCGGCTGCCCACAGACCGATCAGCCAAGCCCGTCGGCTGTTGATCCTGAACATCACGTCCTGGTCATGTTTGAACTTATTTTCAAAGGCCTGTTCCCGATCCTCGAACGTGCTCATGATAAAGTTCCCCCTCTCGCCTGTGACGGGCTTCGATCGACCCGCAACGATTCCGCATGACCTTGGCTGACCTGTAGCCACGGATTGAGATATAGCCATGTCGGGCGTGAAACGCAGGGGGCCGCCCGGTGCCGAAGCCGTTCGTTACGAGATTATCCTTACACCGGAGCCGGGGGGGCAATTTGCAGCCGTGCAACTTCCCATTGCCGCTCAAGCTCTTTGGTAATGCGGTGATTGCTGATATCGAGTCCCTTGGCCGTGAAGTCGGCTTGAAGCTTCCGGATAATGTCGGCATGACCGGGTTCGTCAAGATCGGCTGAAACCACCTCTAGAGCATAGGCCTCGGCCTTGTCTTCGGCCGTGATTCCCAAGCGTTCCGCCGCCCACAGACCGATCAGCCGAGCGCGTCGGCTATTGATCTTGAACAGCATGTCCTGGTCATATTTGAACTTGTTTTCAAAGGCCTTTTCCCGATCCTCGAACGTGCTCATGATATCGCTTCTCCCTTGAATGTGACGGGTGAATGTGACGGGCTTCGGCCGCCCCGCAACCGATTATGAATGACCTTCTTTGACATATAGTTACGTCGTGCGAGAATCGTAAGGGGCGCACCCGGCTCCGAAGCCGAAACCGATCATACACCGCCCCGGCCCCGGAGGAAACCATGTGTACCCTCGTAATACTACGCAGTCCGGGACAGGATTGGCCAGTGTTGCTCGCGGCCAATCGCGATGAAATGGCCGACCGGCCGTGGCTCGGGCCGGCTCGGCATTGGCCGGATCGCCCGGATTTGGTGGCCGGACTCGACAGTTTGGCCGGCGGAAGCTGGCTCGGGCTTAACGATAGCGGAGTCGTGGCCGCGATTCTCAATCGATCCGGCACGCTAGGCCCGTCCGAGGGACGGCGGTCACGCGGAGAACCGGTGCTGGAGGCGCTTGATCATGCCGATGCTAAAGCCGCTGCGTCGGCGCTGCGCCACCTCAACCCGCGCGCTTATCGGCCGTTCAATCTGGTGGTGGCCGACGAGCGTGATGCGTTTTGTCTCTATCATCGTGATCCGGAGGGCCGGCAGCCGATCGAGCTGATTCGGTTGCCCGAAGGCCTGTCGATGATCACCGCCTTTGATCGCAATGACCCGGCGGATCCGAGAATCCGGCAGGCTTTGCCGCGATTTGAGCGTGCCGCGAGGCCCGACCCCGCGCGGGGCGATTGGCACGACTGGCAGGCGTTATTGGCTTCGCGGACTCCGGCGCCCGACTCCGGGCCGGGCTCCGGGCCGGGCTCCGCCTTGTGTTTTTCCACGGCCGGCGGCTTCGGCACCGGCTCCGGGGCGCTGATCGCCTTGCCGACTCGAGAGCGAGTCAACGCGCTTCGTCCGGTATGGCTGTTCGCGGCAGGACCGCCCGATTGCACGCCGTGGCAATCGGTCGATATCTCTTGAGTGGCTCCATTGTATCGGGGCCGGTATCTTGCTATACCACCGTGACCAACCTTCCGGATCGGCGGCGCATTACGGCCCCGCGCCATATCGGACGAAACGCATGACACGACGCCGACGCATCTACGAGGGCAAGGCCAAGGTTCTTTACGAAGGACCGGAGCCCGGCACACTCGTGCAATATTTCAAGGACGACGCCACCGCTTTCAATAACCAGAAGCGGGGTACCATCACGGGTAAGGGCGTCCTTAACAACCGCATCTCCGAGTACCTGATGGTCCGGCTGGGCGAAATCGGGGTTCCAACCCATTTCGTGCGTCGGCTCAACATGCGCGAGCAGCTGGTGCGCGAGGTCGAAATCATCCCGATCGAACTGGTGGTGCGCAATGTTGCCGCCGGCTCGTTGACCAAGCGCTTCGGTATCCCCGAAGGCACGGCGCTGCCGCGCTCGATCGTCGAGTACTATTACAAGTCCGACGAGTTGGGCGACCCCATGGTCTCGGAAGAGCACATCACCGCGTTCGGCTGGGCGGCGCCCCAGGATCTGGACGACATGATGGCGCTGTCGCTCCGGATCAACGACTACCTGACCGGCCTGTTTCTCGGTATCGGCTTGCGTCTGGTCGACTTCAAACTGGAGTTCGGCCGGCTGTGGGAAAACGAGGAAATGCGTATCATCCTGGCCGACGAAATCAGCCCGGATAATTGCCGGCTGTGGGATGTCAAAACCAACGAAAAGCTCGACAAGGACCGGTTCCGTCAGGATCTCGGACAGGTTGAAGAGGCCTATCAGGAAGTTGCCCGCCGTCTCGGCATTCTGCCCGAGGGTGGAGTGGCCGACATGAAGGGCCCCAAGGTCGTGCAATAAGGGATCGAAAGAGCAAGCGATGAAGGCCAAGGTTCACGTCACCCTGAAGCGCGGGGTGCTCGATCCCCAGGGCAAGGCTATTGCCCATGCCCTTAATAGCCTCGGATTTCCCGAGGTTGCCGATGCCCGTCAGGGCAAGGTTATAGAGTTGGAGCTGAAAGACCTGCCCGTCGATCAAGCGAACGCCCGGCTGGAGGCCATGTGCCGGGCGTTGCTGGCCAATACGGTAATCGAAGACTATCGAATCGAGATTCTTACATGAGACCGGTGGCCCTGGGGCAAAAACCGGGGCCACTGTTTCATCTTCATCGGTGTCCGCCGTAAGGTTTTTATCGGCATTCGCCGTATAGGAAAGGCTGCGGCATGACAA
Organism: Rhodospirillaceae bacterium; assembly: GCA_037147415.1. GTDB lineage: Bacteria > Pseudomonadota > Alphaproteobacteria > Azospirillales > Azospirillaceae > BOG-933. The sequence continues at coordinate 3,412 of JBAWVF010000107.1, forward strand.
CCGCGAAAAGACTCATGTATGGAGTCTTGCTTGCCTTTGCCGGTGCCTTTCTATGGCTGGCCGGACACACTCAAACCAGCTATGACCGTGGCGGTATCAGCACTATCGAGACATGGATGGGAGTTGTGCTGCTTATCCTGGCAGCCATCATTGCGCTATCCGGCTTGGCAACGCCCGGTGAGGGCAAGGAGCCCCGGCCGGCACCGGCTGAGAAAAAACCGAAGCATTAGAGTGGCCTTGCCGGTGTTTAATGCCCGAAAAACCTGATCGCAGACAGAAATGTGACGCCGAGGGCCCCGATGGCTCCCATGCGGATGATGGTGTCACGCTTAGCCAGTTCGATCTTTAGCTCCAGCGTTGTTTCAACCGTACGAAGCTCGGACCGAAACGCCTGGATGTCTGCTTTGGTCTCGGACCGAAGCGTCCGGATGTCTTCCTTGGTCTCGGACCGAAGCGTCCGGATGTCTTCCTTGGTCGCGAGTCGTTCCACGGTCGCGGTCAAGCGGCTGTCGATCAGTCGGGACTGTTCATCCACCAGAACTTCGGCCTGCGCTTCCGGCATGCCGGCGGCGGTCAGGCGCTTGACGAAGGCGTGTGTATCGAACGCAAGTGCGGCCATGGACTCCTCCTCTTCGAAAGGTACCGCGAATCAGGACTGAAGTCGACTCAAGGATCATACTTTCAGGGAGGCGTTCAGGGAGTGGGGCGAGGCCGCCGGGCCTGTTCGAAGAAGCGTAAATAGGCGGCAACCGTCGCTTCGCGGCTGAATTCGGTGGTCAGGCGCTCCCGTCCGCCGGCGATGATTCGGGCTCGGGTTACCGGGTCGGTCAGGACGGTTGCGGTCAGGCGGGTCAGAGTCTCGACATCGTCAATCGGGCCGAGCATGCCGGTTTCTCCCGGGCGAATCAGATAACGGGCACCTTCCGAGGCGGTCGCGACCACCGGCAGTCCGGCATGCCAAGCTTCAAGAAAGACCAGTCCGAACGGTTCCCGTCGCGAGGTCATCAGCATGACATCCGCGGCGGCCATCACCGCCGGAATGTCGCGGCGCCAGCCGAGAAAGCGGGCTCGGTCGGTAATGCCGAGACGAGCGACCAGCGCGCGCAGTTTCGGCTCCTCCTCACCTTCACCGACCAGCCAGAGCCATGTGTCGGGCAGGCGGGCGGCTACCTCGACCGCGACTTCAAATGCCTTCAGGTGGTAAAGCCGGCCGCACGCCAGAAGAACCGGAACGTTGGCGGGGGTGTCGACGCTGGCGCGGTCGATCGGCGGCAGGGCGACATGGTCGGTGAAATGGGGCAATATATGGATGTGTTCGGCTGGAAAGCCGAGGCCGGCGAAGTGCTCGGCCATGTCGGGGGCCGGCACGACCATGGCGTCGACCCGTTTATAAAAGCGGAGCGAGTTGTAAAGCCCGATCTGAGCGACTCGCAGCCAGGGACCGTTCGGCACCCGCCGGGCTGCGTGCGGCAACCAACTGACGATGAAATCCGGCTTGAAGCGCCAAGCCAGCCAGCGCACCGCCAGCCACGACAGCGGATCGCGTTTGTGCAGCGATAAACGTGCGGTACGAATGCCCGCCGCCTCCAAAAAATTCGCCAACTCGGGATGACGGCGCGTCACCACCAGTTGCTCGAGGCCGGCGTCCTTCAGTCCCGGAGCAAGCCGGCTGAGAAAGATTTCCATCCCGCCGGCCAGCCGGTCGGCGTTGATGATATGCATGACTCGGGTCAAAACGGGGCTCCGGTCGCTTCGGTGGCGGGCAGGCGGATCGGGTGCGTGCGGCGAAAGGTGGTGCAGGCCGCATCAATCAGGGCGTCCCCGGTCGGAAACAGCCTGAGCCGAGTCCGCGCATAGTGTCGAAATTCGGCGGAAAGCAGTGCTATGCCGCTCTCGTGCCGACGGCCCCAGGTCCAGGCCCGCCCCAATACGCGTGCCAGGGCATAGCGCCGGCTCTCCTCCGTCACATGCTCCAGGTCGCGCAGGAAATGACACACGGCAAGGTTGATGTCGTGCAGAGTCTGCGCCTCTTGCTCGGACAAGCGGCCGGGCGCACTTTCGGGGGCCAGGAAGACCGGCGCCTCGACCTTGGCAAAGCCGGTGTAGCGTGCCATGCGCAGCTCGATCGAATAATCCTGAACGAAAACATCGGGATCGCAGCCACGGGCCAGTCGCACGACAGCGGCATCGGCAAGCCAGGCGGAGGGCGTGGTTTGAGCGCGGCGCAAGGTTCGTTGTAAAGCGTCGGGAATATCTACAATCCGGCCGTGCGGGGACGGGCCCTGCGCGATCACCGCTTCGGGGCCGCCCGCCACATCGGTACGGTAGTGCGCTTGATCGCCAAAGGCGAGCCGTTGCCCGGTGGAGGTCATCGCCTCCAGCAGAACGGCGGTGGCATCGGGCAACAACACGTCGTCGGCGTCCATCGGCTTGATCAGATCGCCGCGGGCCTCAAGCAATCCGCGGTTCAGCGCCCGCGCCGGCCCTTGATTGGCTTGTTCGATAATGGAAACGTTGGACCGGCCGCGGTTCAGGTCACGCAGCACGTCGGCGCTGCCATCGTTCGAGCCGTCATCGACAAAGATGAACTCGCGGTCGAAATCACCACGCTGCGCGACAAGGCCGGCCAACAGAAAGGGCAGATAGGGGCGTTTATTATAGACGGTGACAACGTAACTGATGCGCGGCATGGGCGGGCTCAGGGTTGGAACTGTTCCTTAAGGATACGCTCTTCAAGCGTGAATTCGGGATCGAATAGCACGGTCAGGCGGATCAGGCGATCCTCCATGATTTCAACCCGCTCAACTTCGCGCACTTCGACATGATCGGCCACCGCACTGACCGGGCGTTTGTTCGAGTCCCGCACATCGATGCCGATGCAGGCGGTATGGGGCAGCAGCGCGCCGCGCCAGCGCCGCGGCCGGAACGCACTGATCGGAGTGAGCGCCAGCACCCCGGCATTCAGCGGTATGATCGGGCCGTGTGCGGAAAAATTATAGGCGGTACTGCCGGCCGGGGTCGAGGCCAGGATGCCGTCGCACACCAGTTCGGACAGACGTTCAATCCCGTTGACCTGAATGCGCAGCTTTGCGGCCTGCCGGGTTTCGCGCAACAGGGAAACCTCGTTGATCGCCAGCGCGTCGATTCTGGTGCCGTCGGTTCGATAGGCGACCATGCGCAGCGGGTGCAGCGTAACCGGCATGGCGCAGATGACCCGCTCAACCAGGCCATCCACGGCAAAATTATTCAGCAGAAAACCGACGGAGCCGAGATTCATCCCGAAAACCGGTTGCGGATCGGGAGAGCCCCGGTCCAGCGCGCGGTGCAGGGTCTCCAGCAACAGGCCGTCACCGCCCAGAGCAACGATAATATCGGCCTGTTCGATCGGCACGGTGGGGTAGCGCTCGTTGAGCCGGGCTAAAGCCGCTCTGGCCTCCGGTGTGGACGCGGCGACGAAAGCAAGGCGCGGAGCTTCCGGCGGGCCTGTCTGTGCGAATGTTACCATGGTGGGGAACTGTACTCCGGCCATGATCGAATCGCAAGTCAGCTATCGAACGAGCCGTTCCGAACGGTCTCGTAAGCCGTCAATGGCTATTGCGGCAGAATCCTGCTATTCCTCCGGCCTCTCCAGTTCGAAGATTTGCCATGCTCAGTGAAATAGAACGCCGTCGAACCTTTGCCATCATCGCCCACCCGGACGCCGGTAAAACCACGCTGACCGAAAAGCTGCTGCTGTTCGGCGGTGCGATTCAGATGGCGGGCGCGGTCAAGGCTCGGGGCGAGCAGCGGCGTGCGCGCTCGGACTGGATGAAGGTGGAGCGCGAGCGCGGCATTTCGGTGACCGCCTCGGTGATGACCTTCGAATTTGAAGGGCGCTGCTTCAACCTGCTCGACACGCCGGGCCACGAGGATTTTTCCGAAGATACCTATCGCACGCTGACCGCGGTCGACAGTGCGGTGATGGTGATCGACGGCGCCAAGGGCATCGAGTCTCAAACCCGGAAACTGTTCGAGGTGTGTCGGCTGCGCGATGTGCCGATTATTACGTTCGTCAACAAGATGGACCGCGAAGCGCGCGACCCCTTCGACTTGATGAGTGAAATCGAAGACGGGCTGCAAATCCATGTTACTCCGGGAAGCTGGCCGATCGGCATGGGCCGGGACTTTCTCGGCTGTTATGATTTGATCAATGACCGGCTGGTCTTAATGGACCGTACGCAAGGCGATGTCGCGAGTCACGGGCTGGAATGTAACGGGTTGGATGATCCGCGCCTCGATGAGTTGTTGCCGGCTGCCGCCGCCGCCAAGTTGCGTGAAGATATCGAGTTGGTGCGCGGCTTGATGCCGCCGTTCGATTTGGAGGTTTACCGTTCCGGTCACATGACCCCGGTGTTTTTCGGCAGCGCGATCAATAACTTCGGTGTGCAGGAGCTGTTGCACGGGCTGGCCGCCTATGCGCCGCCGCCGCGCCCGCAACCGGCCGACGGCAGGCTGGTCGAGCCGACCGAAGAGCGGGTCAGCGGTTTCGTGTTCAAGGTTCAGGCCAATATGGACCCGAACCATCGTGACCGTATCGCGTTTTTGCGGTTGTGCTCGGGCCATTTCAAACGTGGCGTGAAACTGAAGCACAGCCGCTCCGGTAAGCTGCTGGCGGTCAATAATGCCGTGTTGTTCATGGCGCGCGACCGCGAGTTGGCTGAAGATGCGTGGCCCGGCGATATTATCGGCATTCCCAATCATGGCTCGCTGCGGATCGGGGATACGTTGGTCGAGGGCAACGAAGAGTTGCGCTATACCGGCGTGCCCAGCTTTGCCCCCGAGGTGTTGCAACGGGTGCGGGTCGAAGACCCGATGCGAGCCAAGCATTTGCGCAAGGCGCTCGATCATTTCGCCGAAGAAGGCGCCAGTCAGGTGTTCAAGCCGTTGTCGGGTGCCGATTGGGTGGTTGGCGTGGTCGGGCCGCTCCAGTTCGAAGTGCTGGCTGCTCGTATTGAAGCCGAATACGGGCTGGCTGCAAGATTCGAGGCGGCCGCAGTTGACGCCGCTCGCTGGATCGAGTGTAATGATGCCGTCTTATTAAAGAAGTTTATTGATGCCAACCGTTCGGCGCTGGCCGAAGACCATGACGGCGCGCTGGTGTTTCTGGCCCGCAATGCTTGGCACATGAACCGTACGCAAGAAGACTATCCCACCCTTCGCTTCCTTAAAACCCGTGAGCAAAACCGAAAGGTCGAGACTTCTGCGGGTACGATGTGAGCGAAGTTTCTTCGGAAAGCGTCCCCGGTTTATTGGTTCGTCTCGTCGAGAGATTAACCGACTGGCCGGGGATGGCCAAGCTTGCGGCCGCCTTTAACCACCCGGAGGCAGCGGCCATGGTTATCTTGCTTGCCCTGTTTCTGGCAACAGTTACGGTTGTTGTCACGGTCGCCCTTGTGGTAGAATGGCTGAAGATACGGGAAATCCGTCTGCGCAAGCGGGATCATCTTCAGGCGCTTGTTCAAATTTCTAAGATGCGGAGCCAATCCCGGGGAACCCCCTTTGATCCGGCACGGCAAAAGAGGAGGCCGAGAAGGTGATGTTTGAATTCCTCCTTGTTTTGGCCGTGGTGAATACTGTGTTGGTGTTTGCGTATGATTATGCTTGTCGCCTCCGCCAGTCCGAGTTTTTTGCCTGCCAGTATATTGAAACTGTTAAAATGATTGCTGAAGATCAAAGCTTTCCCGGAGAAATTGTCGGCTTTCTGCTGGCTGCGGGTTTACGGCTTGATGATCGCAAGTTCATGCGTATGGTCGGACGCCTATTCATCGGACAGCTGAAGCTTCCCGGCGGGGAGCAGGATGGTGCCCGGGCAATTATTAAGGCGCTAAAGGCGCTTAACCGCGGGCAGCGGGAAAAACTGTCAACCGCGATCAATGCTCTGGTTGCCGCCGCTTCTTATCGCGACTTGCGCTATGGTCGGCGGATACGGGTGGCGTTGCTCAGCACCGATAAGTCGGCCCGGATTGCCAACGAATCGACTGAGTTGGCCAATGCCTTGTCGCTGTGCGGGGCTTTGCCCCTGGCGGCTTGACCGCCGGGCGCAGAGTGCAGAAGTAAAGCAAGACGCCGCCGGGGATTGCGCCGAAACTCAAGATATGGCATACTAGCGAAAGAATTCGCTCAGGGAGAACCGCCATGCCCGCTCCTCCGATTACTCCGGCTCCGCCTCTTTCACCCGATGGGGTGACGGTATATGAAACCAAGCTGTCCAAGATTGTTGCGGTCAAGGAAGCCTGGGGTTTGGTGATTATCGTTTATGGCAATTTTGAAGTTAATTCTGCGAAGACTGCGCATGATATTCTTGCCTGGTTCGGTGGTGTGACCGCGCAATATGTTGCCTTTGATTTGCGCAACACGTTGTCGATCGATGATGGCGCGCTCGGGTTGCTTTTGCTGATGAAGGGGATCGCGGCGGAAAAGCAAATCGTCTCCGCTATGCTGTGTTCGAACAACCCGGCCAACAAAATCAATCTGGCCTTCAAGCATGCCAGTCCCGACGGCACACTGAAAGTCTACCACTCGATTCATACCTTTGCTTTGGCCGCCGCCGCCGGGCAAAAATAAAAGCGGCTAACGAAACACGACGGTCTTGTTCCCGTTGAGTAACACGCGGTGCTCGACATGGTACTTGACCGCGCGGGCCAGTACGACATTCTCGATATCGCGGCCGACGGAGACCAATTCGTCCGGGCCGAGGGTGTGGCTGACCCGCTCGACTTCCTGCTCGATGATCGGGCCGTCGTCAAGCTCGGCCGCGACGTAATGCGCGGTGGCGCCGATCAGTTTGACGCCGCGTGAATAGGCCTGATGATAGGGTTTGGCGCCCTTAAAGCTGGGTAAAAACGAGTGGTGAATATTGATGGCGCGCCCGGTCAAGTGCCGGCACAGGTCCGGCGACAAGACTTGCATGTAGCGAGCCAGCACGACCAGATCGATTTTTTCCTCGTCGATGATCTCGCGCAGGCGTTCTTCTTGGCGAAGCTTGGTTTCGGCGTCGACCGCTAAATAATGGAACGGCACATTATGCCATGCCGCTAGCTGGTAATAATCTCGGTGGTTGGAGACGATCGCCGGAATTTCAATATCCAGGCTGCCGATCCGGTACCGGTACAGTAAATCATTCAAGCAATGACCGAATTTTGAGACAAGAATAAGGACACGTTGCTTGCGCCGGGTGTCGTGCAGCTTCCAGTTCATGCCGAAGCGCTGGCCGACCGCGGTAAAGCCGGCTTCGAATTCGGCACGGTCCAGACCGTTCGGGGACTCGGTAAACGAAACCCTCATGAAAAACAGTCCGCTCTCGCGGTCACCGAACTGCGCGCTGTCGGCGATGTTACAGTCGCGCCCGGCCAGAAAGCCCGACACCGCGAACACGATGCCCACGGTGTCCGGGCACGACAGGGTCAATACATGGGAGGGGCCGGGCAACAGAGGCATGACGATTTCCAAAAATGATCAGCGACCTCATTGATAACAGTTTTTCGACGCGGTGTAACCCTCCGGACGGTGTGTGATTACATTGCATGGATGCGGCCGATCGATTAGGATGCCCGCAATCGTTTCCGTACCTTCGGGTCCGAATCTTCGGGACACTGCGCAATGCCTTCCGCCCGCTCCCTGTTTTCCGCCTTCGTTGCCGGCTTGTTTGCTCTGACCACGCTTCAACCGGCCCAGGCGCAAACGCCGAGAATGCCGCCGGTCTTCGATCAGCTTGCGTCGCCCTTCACGGAAACCGAGGTCGGGGGGATGGGGTGCCTGGTTACCACGGCCGCGGTCGGCGTCGGCATGTTGGCCCTGATGGGGGGGCCGCGCACCATGGTGGGCGCGATGCACGGCTTTCTGACCCCTCGCGCCGTGTTGGAGGGAACCGCGGCGGGAGCGTTCGTGTTCTCCAGCGCCTGTTATGTAGGACAGGCGGTGGCGCCCTTGATGTTGTTGGTGGCGACCGGCCTGTTTGACCGCTTTTCGCCGCTGCCGGCTCCGGTCAACCCGCCTCACGGCAAATCGGCCGGTACGGTGTCATGGATGACGGGAGAGGGTGGGCAAGGGAGCGAATCCCCCTTGCCCTGACCGTCGTCCTTACGGCGCCCGAGGTGGCGGTGCCGCCGGCTTGGCTTCCGGCCGGGCTTCCGAACGCATCATCGGCTTGGCCGGCATTTCCAGTACCGCACCGCGAGCCGCGGCACGTTCTTGCAGCGTGGCCCGCATTTTCTGGCGAATCTGTTGCTGCTCAGCCGGATTCTGGCGGGCGGCACGCATGGCCAGACGATAAGCCTGACGCTCTTGCGGCGTAATCAGGTCGCGCGCCCGTACAACAGGCTTTTGTACGGTCGGCTGAGCCGGGGCTTGTACCGCCGGTTTTGCGGCGGCTGCGGCAGCCTGCTGGGCTGAAGCCGGTGCCGACATCGTTGCCAGCACCGCAACGGTGGTGCTAAGCGCAAGTGCTACGCAGAGTTTTTTTGCTCGATACATACGGGTCTCCCTGACACGGACGATTCGGGTCGGCTGTTTGGTCGGCTCAGCCGCCGTGACGCCCCCCGGCGGGGGCTTGGCGACTATGAACGCTCTTTGTGAAATGATCTAGCCGGAATAACGCAACAAGTTATATGCCTATTATTTGAGCGGTGCGCACAATGCAAAGGCCGCAGGGTGCAAAAAGCAATGGCACCTTCGGCTGGAAGATGGCACTGTTGCTGCAATATCGGGTGTGGCCGGTTATTGGCATGCGACGTGCAAAGTACTCCGTGCAAAGTACTCCGTGCAAAGTACTCCGCGCAGAGTACCTCGTGCGAGAATGCGCCGGTGTGCCGGATGGCGGCGTTGAAAGCCTGTGGTTGAACAACTCATTTGGGTGAGCCGATGAAAAAAGTCGAAGCGATCATCAAGCCGTTCAAGCTCGACGAAGTGAAGGAAGCACTTCATGAGGTCGGGATTAAGGGCATCACGGTCACCGAAGCAAAGGGTTTCGGGCGGCAGAAGGGCCATACCGAGCTTTACCGGGGAGCCGAGTATGTTGTCGACTTCCTGCCCAAGGTCAAAGTCGAGGTCGTGATGGAGGACAGTCTGGTCGAGCGGGCGATCGAGGCGATCCAGCACGCTGCCCAGACCGGCCGAATCGGTGACGGAAAAATCTTTATCAGCACCGTTGAAGAAGTGGTGCGAATCCGTACCGGCGAGCGTGGCACGGACGCAATCTGATACGCCCGTTCCGGGTCTCGTGCTGCTAAGCGTCGGAGGAAGCGTGCATTCCCGCGTCGAGCCTGCGTAGAAACAAGGGCTCGCGGCCATTTACGTCCGCGAGCCCTTGCGTTGTGCGTTGTCTCCGGAAGAAAGGCATGACATAAAACCGCTATCCGCCGTGATCGTCGCCGGGCACACCGGATGCGCTTTTCGGCTGTTTAATCAACCTCTGCTTATGGAATTGAAGCATGTCCGATATCAGCAAGGTCTTCGACCTGATCAAAGAAAATGATGTTAAGTACGTTGACCTGCGCTTTACCGATCCGCGCGGGAAGCTTCAGCATACTGCCCAACATGTGTGCACCATCAATGAAGAGGTGTTTACCGACGGCATCATGTTCGACGGCTCATCGATTGCCGGCTGGAAGGCGATCAACGAATCGGACATGATTCTGATGCCGGATGCCTCGACTGCGGTCATGGATCCGTTTGCGGCTCAGCCGATGTTGAATATTTTCTGCGATATTCTGGAGCCCTCGACCGGCCAGCCCTATGGTCGCGATCCGCGCTCGATCGCCAAGAAGGCCGAAAAATACATGGCGTCGGCCGGCATCGGCGACACCGCTTATTTCGGCCCCGAGGCCGAGTTCTTCGTGTTCGACGATGTTCGTTTCCAGGTGGAAATGAACAAGTGCTCCTACGAAATCGACAGCGAAGAAGGTCCGTACAACAGCGCCCGCGCGTTCGATGACGGCAATCTCGGTCACCGTCCGGCGGTCAAGGGCGGCTATTTCCCGGTTCCGCCGGTCGACAGCGCCCAGGATCTGCGCGCCGAGATGGTCAGCGTCATGGCCGAGATGGGCGTCGAAGTCGAAAAGC
>JBAWVF010000108.1:0-13134 GCA_037147415.1 Rhodospirillaceae bacterium
ACTGGAAGCACACAACATCTAGTGGGTGTGTGCGTTAACCCGATAGGCATGATTCAATGTTAATGACCGGTTGCCGTTGCGTGGGGGCCGTATTTTTTTAAAAGCGTGCTTAGGGTAGCAAGGTTTATGGGTTTAGCAAGATGATCATTCATGCCGGCCGCGAAAGATTGCTCGCGATCCGAGGTGAAGGCATTGGCGGTCAGGGCGATAATCGGAATGTTGCCGATCGGGTCAGGCATCGCACGGATACGGCGTGTTACTTCGTAGCCATCCATCTCAGGCATTTTAATATCAAGAATAATCATGTCATAGTGGCGCCGAGAAAGAGCCTCCAGGGCTTGCCAGCCGTTTTCAACCGTATCGCACAGCTGCTTTAGCTTACTCAGCATGGTTTCCACCACCTCTCGGTTGATCGGATTGTCCTCCGCCACCAATACACGGAGCACGGGAAGCGGTAAGCTCGCTGTGTCGACGGGACGAAGCGGAAAACTCGGTGTCTCCGCCGACCGATTCTTTCGAACCGAGATAATTCGCTCCAGCGTTTCGATCAGGGCGTTGTGCCGTAACGGCCGAGTCAGCCACTCGATCCGGCCGCTGGCCGCGGTCGGGGGCTTGGCGCCGTCGGCGGACAGCAGGATCACCGGCAGATCGGCAAAGCCCGGCTCGGCTTGCAAAAGAACCGGAACATCATCATCGAATTCGTTATACGGGTCGTCGGCAACCATCGCCAGATCAAAGGGCCGCCCCGCCATCAAGGATGCGCGCAGCGCTACGATTGCCTCCTCTTCGCCGGCAACTGTTTCGAGTGAGAGTCCTACGGCTCTCAATTGACGCGCCGTTACCTCCCGGAGTTGCGGGTCGCTATCGACCAGCAAGCCGTGCAGCCCGGCCGTTGTGAGAGAAGCCGGCATCGCGTAGCTCCCCGCGGAGATCCACGGAAGCGGAAGCCGGATATGAAACCGGCTGCCTTTGCCCGGTTCGCTGTCCATGCCGATCGTGCCGCCCATCAACTCGGTCAGGCGCCGGCTGATCGCAAGCCCCAGACCGGTCCCGCCGAAGCGCCGGGTGTTGGAGGAGTCAATCTGAGAAAAGCGTTCGAACAATTTGTGCCGTTCGGCTTGATCAATGCCGATTCCGGTATCGGTGACGCTGAATTCCAGGCTGTGATCATCAGTGGAGACGACCTCGACCACCACCGTGCCGCGCCCGGTGAATTTAATAGCATTGGCGAGAAGATTAAGTAAAATTTGTGACAATCGACGATAATCGCCCCGATAAATCCCGAGAATTCCGAGGTCGATAAAGGTTTCAAGCTTGATACCCTTTTCCCGTGCCCGGAAATTGACGCTCTCCGTGCAAAACTCGATTAAATCGGTTAATTCAAATTCCGTATACTCAAGTTTCAAGCGGTCAGCCTCTATTTGAGAAAAATCCAAAATGTCATTTATCACTCCTAAAAGAACGGCGCCGCATTCCCGAATCGTTTTGATCATATTTTGTTGTTTATCATTCAGGCCGGTCAGCATGAGCAGTTCGGCCATGCCCAGCACCCCGTTCAGCGGCGTGCGGATTTCATGGCTCATCGTCGCCAGAAATTCCGTTTTTGCGCGGTCGGCGGTCTCGGCCGCCCATTTTGCTTCGGCCATGCGCTTTTCGGACAGGACCAACTCCCGATTATCTTCAACCAGTCGATTGGTCAGCGTTTCCAGAACTTGAACGACGGCGGCAACCTCGTCACGGTTATCGGTACGGATTTCGCCTCCGGTGATTTCGACGGCGATCTTCTCGGCGTTATCGCGCAACCGGTTTAGCGGTTTCAGCAAATAATGCAGAGTAGCAAACCCGACCAGGAGGGTGGCGGCCAGCACCAAAGCGGCATAAAGGGCGGAACGGCGGCCGCCTTGTTCCAGCAATTGATAGGCGGAACTGCTATCGAGTTGCACCACGGCCACGTAAGCCTGGTCGACAACCAACAGGGGCAAGTAAACAATCGTGTGATGTGTTGCCGGTTGTTCACGGTAAATCGGGATTTTTTGTTCAAAGGCCGCGGTAATAGCGGTGGGATCCAGATTGTCGGCCAGAGCCCGGCTTGCGTTGGTAACGCGTCCGGTCCGTGTCAGCAAGGCGACCTCGGCGCGCACTTCCCGGTTTAAGGACTTAGCGAACTCCTCATTCAGACGGACCCCCGCCGTCAGCGTGCCGATGATCTTGCCATCGGCGCGCAAGGGCTCGATCGCGCGAATGGCAATGCCGCGGAAATCGACTGAACTGGCTAACTGGCTATTGCCGGCCAGCGCTTCGAAGATACCCCAAGCCTTGGCGTGATCCCCGCGGCGGCCGGGGCTATGGGCCCGGTAGACGATGATCTCTTTGCTGTCGGTAACCTCAAGAATATCGAGCCCGGAAACACGGTAGGCATTGCTGAGCCGGTTGGCGATCTCGTCGGGCCGGGCGGCATCCAAATCATGCAAGCCGGCGGCCAAGCCGTCCTCGGTTGCCAGTAAGCGCGCTATCTGTGCGACCCGCTCGCCCTCGTGCGTAATCAAATGCTCAACCACGTTGCCGATGGTCCGGATCTTGTCGATTTCCCGCTCATGCACGGTCGCTTCAAGCAACTCATGCGCACTCCAATAAGAAATCCCCTGAGAAAGGGCCATTAATATAAGTAATAACAGGGCAATGGTGACCCGAATACCGCCGAAGTTTTTTATGACGCCGGTCATTGCCGAACAGAAGCGGGAATGACGCCGTGGTCCCGCAGAATAGTTGCGCCGGCGGGGGACTGGATAAACGCGATAAAGGCTTGGCCCGCCGGGGTCAGGTCATTGACCCGGTGGATCAGTCCGAACTCGAGGAACAGCGGATAACGACCGGAAGCGATATTCTCGGCGGTCGGGGCCGCACCGTCGAGCGCCAGCGGGACCACCTTGGTCTTACAGGCGAACAAGGCCGATCGATTCAGAAAGCCGAGACTGGTCGGATAGCGGTCCAGCAACTCGATCATCTGGGGGTCGAGATGGACGAGTTTGACGGTTTCGTCGAACGCGATGGTCTCGAAGTTCTTGATATAGCGTGACAGCGCAAGACGGGAGGCGTCGGTGGCTTCGCGCCCGATCGCTCGTATCGGGCCGGGGGGGCCGCCCAACGCGCGCCAGTCGGTCACTTCTCCCAAATAAGCGGCGGTTGCTTGGGCCGAAGTGATCGAGGTTACGGTGACCGCGGCCCCGGCCACGAACACCACCGCATCCCGGCCCAGCGAAATAAACTCGATCTCCCGGCCGCGTTCGTCATCACGGAGTTGCCGGCCGACCCGAGCCAGACTGGCGGCGCCCGACCGGATATCACGTAAAGCGCCCGCGGTGCCGGTCGAAGGCGGCACGGAAACATGGTGTTGGCTTTGCCGTGTGTTGAATTCCAGGGCCAGGCGCCCCAGAACGAATTCGTTGTTGCCGGCCCCAGGCACCGTCAACTCCTCGGCCGATATCGGGCCGGCGATGGCGGTAGAGAGCAAGAAACAGAACAGGACAAAACACTTGAAACGCCGGGTCACTTCAAATCCCCTCAAATCCAATATTTGCGGCAGAGGCGAAGCATCTTTATCATTGCAAACCGTCCCGACTATAGCGCGGAGACGGGCGGTAAACAACAGGCGGCAGGCCGGGTCACCCGGCGGCGGGCAGCGCTTCGATGGCATCAACGTGGCGCGGCGGTTCGGCATGAACGACCACCCGCTCCAGGCCGGGTACCCGGTCCCAGATCAGCGCCTCCAACCGGACCGTGCGTTCGTGAACGCGCCGAATGGTCGTGGTTTCGGGAAAAGCGCAATGACAAGAGACATAGAGTCCGTCCGCCTCGCCCTGTACCTTGACGTGATGAACTTTGACCGGCGGTTCCATCGCCCGGGCGGCGGCGCGCACTTCCTCGATGACTTCGGCCGTGCGGGCGGGATCGATGCTGGCGCCGGTCTGGACCCGGGTGCGGCGCGGGTCGAGGTGGGTGTCGACGGCAACCGCGCCGCCCAATTCGCGCCGGATCGCGTCTTCGAGATCGGAGGCGATTTGATGGGCGGTGCCGATCGGCATGTCCTCATCGAATTCCAGGTCGAGACTGACCTGCCGCGCGTCGCCCACGGTGTGGACCGCGATATCATGGACCGCCTGCGAGTGGTTGCTGGCGACGATTTGCACCGTTTCAATAATCGACTCGGTGTTGAGCGCAATCGGTTCGGCGTGGACGAAGGGCTCGGCTCCGGGGATTTCCTGCCGGATATGTTTGGCCAGGGCGTCGCACAAATCGCGCACCTGCTCCAGCGCCAGCCCGCGGCTGACCCGCACCGTCAGTTCCACGAAGACCGAAGCGCCGGCCGGGCGGACTCGCACCCGCTCGACCCGGGCCACGCCGGGAAAGGCGCCGGCCAGCTTGGTGAGGTTCTCAACCAGACCGAGCGGCGCGGTATCAACCAGCACGTCGATGGTGCGCCGGCCGAGCCGCCAGCCCGCCAGACAGACAAAGGCCGAGACCGCCAGCGCGGCGATCGCATCGGCCTTGCCGTAGCCGAGCGCGACCAGTCCCAGCCCGACCAGCACCGCGGCCGAGCTGAGAATGTCGGAGCTGAAATGGAGCGCATCGGCCTCCAGCGCCTGACTGTTGGTCTCTTCGGCGACCTTGGTCAGCGCGCGCGCGCGAAAGAAATCGATCCCGATCGACAGCACGATCACGGCGACGGCGTACCAGGTCGCCTGGACCGGCGGGCCGCCGAGCAGCAGACGTTCGACCGCCTCGTAGATAATCCAGGCACCGGTCAGAAACAGCAGCCCGGTTTCAATCAGGGCCGACACGCTTTCGATCTTGCCGTGGCCGTAATTGTGGCGCTCGTCGGCCGGCTTGTCGCTGACCCGCACCGCCAGCCAGGTCAGGATTGCCGCCAGCAGGTCCAGGCCCGAATGCGCGGCTTCCGATAGAATGGCCAGGCTGCCGGTCATCAAGCCGACGATCAGTTTGGTAACGGTCAGCAGGGCGCTGGCAAAGACCGAGGACAAGGCGACCGACTGCTTCTTTTCGGTAGACATGATGGGGTTCCTTATCAGGATGCCGCGCGGCTCAACCGGCCGTCGAGTGATTCATAGAAGTCGGGATTGCGCTCGGCAACCAGATCGGTCAGACCGCTGAAGATTTCGTCGAGTGAAATCTCCGCGCCCGATTTGCCGACCTCCCGCGCCACCACCGAGCAGCTTTCGGCCCTCGCTTCCAACGTGACCAGATAGAGCCGTTCATATTGCTCGTCGCGCCCGGCCGGGTCGTCGCGCCCGGTGAACAGGCGGAGCCGGGCATGGGCATTGGCCAGGGTCGAGCGCCGCTTGTCGGTGCCGTCGGCCTCGGCCTCCTTGTCGAAGAAGAAAAACCCGGCCAACACGGCATAGGGAAAGCGCCGGTGCAGGGTAACCGCCTCCATCAGCATGTCGGCGCGGCGATTGGTCAGGTTCTTCTGGAAATTGCGGGTTTTGGCATCGCGAAAATTGATGGTTTTAACCGAAATCCCCAGAATCAGGCCGGATTCCTCGGTCGCCCAGGTGACATCGACCTTTTTGGCGCCGATCCCGCCGGCGATCCGCCGCTCCGCTCCCGAATCGCCGGGCGCGCCGGGGGGAGCCGGACGGCTCTCGGGACAGCCGCGCAGGCGCAGCTCTTCGGCAAAGGCCAGCGCAATCACGCGCGACAGCTTCTCGCTATAGGCCTTTTTGTCGGCCTGTTTGGCGTCGTCCTCGGGCTTGGGCGGCAGCGTCCGGATCGCCGCGGCCAGCAAATCGTCAATGCGGGCCATCAGCCAAAACCACAGGCATTTCCCGGGCGATCATCGGGCCGCGGCCGGTGCGGCGGCGGAACAGGAAGCGGCGGGCGGCGCGTAAGGCGGCAAGCTCGGTTGCCTTGATGCCGAGGTGGCGGCTGAGCATGATCTCGTCGACCAGCCCGATGGCGTGCTCCGGATCGTTGCGGCGCAAGGACGCTTCCACCGCCGGGCGCAGGGCTTCGAGTTCGGAGGCGAGCGCGGCCACGGTTTCGGGCGAGGGCAAAGGCAGCCGGTCGGCCTCGCGCGGTTCCAGCTTGAGCAAGCCGCCGCCATAGGCGCGCCCGACCATCTCGGCGCCGAGCAGGGTCACACTGTTGAGCGATGCCAGCGGCAGCAGGGCGCGGCCGAGTTCGCGCCGCTCCGGGTGCAGCAGCACGCCGTAAACCGAGTTGATGATATGGGCGCCCGCCTCGTTGGTGATCAACCGCGGCCGGTCGTGGTTCATGTAAGTCAGGAGCAAATCCGGCACCGCGACCGTCGGCACCCGCCACCACGGGCGCCGCATCCGGCATTTATAGGCGGCATTAACCGTGCGCTGCTCGCCCTCGGCGATAAAGCGGGCGGGGGGGCCGCGCGGCGTGTCGGCCTTCGGGTAAAACAGGAAGCAGCGTCCGCCGGCCTTGCCGAGCCGCTCGCGGGCGGCGGCGGTGAAGCTGAGCCCGTTCAAATGGCGTGAACCCGGCGGTGAAATCGGCAATAAATCGTGGGGAGACAGGCGATAGCGGGCGATATCGGCCCCCGACAGGGTAAAATAGCCGTTATTGCCGGTCACCGCGCCGAGATAGGTCGAGCCCCAGTCGAGCAACGCACAGAAAGACTCGCGTCGGCACAAGTTCCGATAAATATCGACCGAGCTTTGCGACAACAGCACCGGCGTCCATTTATCGACCGCGCCGAGATCGACTCCGGTCCAGCCGCCGGTTTCCAGCCGGTCCAGGTCGGCCAGATCGCGCGCCTGGAACACTTCGAAGCTGGAGGCGCCCCCGCTGCCCTCGGCCAGCAGCAGAACCACCTCTTCCAGCACGCCGGGGAAGACCCGGGTGTCGAACATCACCAGCTGGACTCGGGAAAAGCGGTCGAGCAGAAAGCGCCGGACCCGGGCCGCGTAGTTGACGGTCAGCAGCTCGGCCGGCAAGACCAGCCCGAGCCGGCCCTCGGGGGTCAGGAACCGGCTGGCATGGACTACGAACGCCGCCCACGAGCTGGCCAATCCGGTCAGGCGCACCCCGGCGGCGAGGGCGGCTTCCAGTGACTTCAGCCGGGCCTCGCCCGAAAAGTGCTGATAGCGGATATAAGGCGGGTTGCCGATCACCGCGTCGTAACGAGGCTCGGGCGTGCAGTCGAAAAAGTCGGCCACCCGTAAGTCGGCATTCAGGCCGCGGCGGCGCAACTCGGCCAGCCCGGTTTCGGCGGAGGGCCGGTGAATCTCGATCCCGTACAGCTGTTCCCCGAGGTCTTCGGTCCGGGTCCCGAGGTCATTCAACCGTTGCCCGGCCGCAAGCAGAAAGGCCGCTTCTCCGCACGAGGGCTCCAACACCGAATCGGTCGGGGTGCGCACCGCTCGCCCTGCGATGAACCGGGTGATCTCGGGTGGCGTAAAAAACGCCCCGCGAGCTTTCCGGAACGGTGCGGAGTCGGTCATGCCTGCGGTGTCTCCTTTTTTCTTCGCGCGGCTTGGACACTAGCAGATGCCGACGCCGAGGGGTAGCGGGGCGGGCGGTCGGGGCGACCATAAAGTACCGGTTACGGCCGCTTTCCTCCGCGTCATGCCCGCGCTCTTTTCCCCGTCATTCCCGCGCTCTTTTCCCCCCGTCATTCCCGCGCTCTTTTTCCCCCGTCATTCCCGCGCTCTTTTTCCCGTCATTCCCGTTCTTTTTCCCCCGTCATTCCCGCGCACGCGGGAATCCAGTTCTTGTTGTTCTGGACCCCCGCTTGCGCGGGGGTGACGAAGGAGAGAGGGGGGTGACGAAGGGAAGGGCGGGGGTGACGAAGGAGACGGGGGGGTGACGAAGGGAAGGGCGGGGAGTGACGAAGGGGGCGGGGGGCACAATAAAGCCGTCATTCCCGTTCTTTTTCCCCACGTCATTCCCGCGCACGCGGGAATCCAGTTCTTGTGGTTCTGGACCCCCGCTTGCGCGGGGGTGACGAAGGAGAGAGGGGGGTGACGAAGGGAAGGGCGGGGGTGACGAAGGAGACGGGGGGGTGACGAAGGGAAGGGCGGGGAGTGACGAAGGGGGCGGGGGGCACAATAAAGCCGTCATTCCCGTTCTTTTTCCCCACGTCATTCCCGCGCACGCGGGAATCCAGTTCTTGTGGTTCTGGACCCCCGCTTGCGCGGGGGTGACGAAGGGGGGGCGGGGGTGACGAAGGGGGCGGGGAGTGACGAAGGGAAGGGCGGGGAGTGACGAAGGGAAGGGCGGGGAGTGACGAGGGAGAGACACGAAAGAGAGAACAGGTCAGGATTTCCCATTCTTTTTCTCGTCCTTCTTTCCGTCTTTCTTCTCTTCCTTCTTCTCTTCCTTCTTCTCTTCCTTCTTCTCGTCCTTTTCGGTCAGCTCGTCGGCTGCACGGGTCAGGGCTTTGACGGCGAACTCGGGCAGGCGATAGCGCCAGCCGGCGGTGCGGGCCTGAGCCTCTTTCACCGCTTGCTCGGCTGCGGGGTCGGGCTTGCCCGGTTTGGTCTCCAGGCTGACCGAGACACTCACCACGGGCTTGCCGTCGGGCTTGCCGATACGGAAGATCAGAGTCTCGCCATCGAAGCTACGAACCGAGGTCACGGTTTCGGCCGGATCGGGCTTGGCGGCGGGATCGGCCTTGAACACGTCTTCAAAGGAGAGGTATTCGGCGGCACCGGCCAGCTCGTTCAGCGCGCTTTGCTTGGGTTTGGCGCCTTGCGGCAACCCGGTTAGGGTGAAGTCGGAACTCTTTTCGCTCTTGCGGCTGACGGTCAGCGCCGGCCCGCCGGGGCGGGCGATGGTGACCGACATCACGCGCTCGCGCGCCATGGTCGGCAAGTCACGATTGAGCCATCGCAGCGGGTCGGCGGCGGGTGGTGACGATAGCCGGCCCTCGACCAGCCAGGATTGCGGCTCGCCGACCCGACGGGCGTAGAAGCTGTCACCGACGGCGGCCTTCCCGATCAGAACCGCTGGCAACTCCTTGTTGTCGGCGGTGCGCAGGGCGACCCGGACGCTTGCGGCATCCTCGACTCCGAGCTTGGCATACTGCTCGGGCTTGGCGGTGCGCGGCTCGACGGTTTTGGCATCGGCCAGTGCCAGGATGACCCGTCCCACCTCAACCAGCGAGGCCGGATAGCCGGCCTTTTCCGTCACCGTCCAAAGCTCGGCGTTCGGATCGGGGCGGCTGACCGTGACGCTGTTTTTGCCGGCGCTGACGGTCAGTGCGGTGACTTGGTTCAGGCGTTCGGTCAAGCCCGGCACCAACGGCGCCGGCCGGGTGGTGTTACCGCCTGAGCGCAGTGTCACCATGGTGACGGCGGCAAGCACGGTGACTGCGGTGACGCCGCCCAGGATCGTAAAGAGTTTCCGGTTCATCATGGGGGAGGCTTCCTTCAGTCGTGAACCGTACGGGCCCGGCGTCGAGCCCGCCAACCGGCAAGGCCGAGCGCGAAACCGGCCACCAACAGCGGCATCAAGCCGATATTAATCGCTTTGAGTGTTGCGCCGAGCCGTTCGATATCGCGGTTGAGGGTGTGCTGAACCTCGCGCAGCTCCTTGCGGGTTTGCAGAACCTCTCCCTTAAAGCGCTCGATCGTGGCCTGCTCCTCCTTCGACAGCAGAGCGCCGCTGCCGCTGCCGGCTTTTTGCCGGTTTTGAAGCTCGGTGATCTGGCGTTGCGCCTGCTCCAGCTTTTTGCGCAAAGCCTGCTCGCGGGCGAGGAATTGTTCCCCGGCGGCGCGGTGCAGATTTTCAACCATTACGAACGGTCGGGCCGCGCCCGCCCGGCCGCGCAGGCCGATCAGATCACTTGAGCCGGTCAAATTATCGATCGCGTTGACCAGGAAGTCGGCATTGGAGGCGAACGGCACCGCAATCCGCTGGCCGAGGAAGTTCTGCTCCTGCACCCAGAAGCGATCTTCCAGTATATCGGTGTCGGCGACGACAATCAGGTCGGTCGGCTTGGCGACCGGGGCGGGTTTCGGATCGCCCGGCTTGGCCCCCGGCGGACCGTCGGGAAAGGCGCTCTTCAACGTGCCGGATATGCGAGCGGCCAAGACCTTGGTTTCACCGGTCGGCGCCAGCGCGGCCATCATCTCCTCGGGATCGGGTTGGGCGCCGCCGAGCTTGGCCGTATCCAGCATCTGCGCGCGCGGCGAGGTGAAGAACAGCGGGGTAAAGCTGATCTCGGCGTCCTTGCGCTTGGCCAGCGCTCCGGCCGAGCCGACCGTCAGGCCGGACAAGCGGGCGGTGACCATATCCGTGGGATTGATGTTTTCGGGGGCGATGTTAAGCCAGGCCGGATAGGGAACGGCCCGCCGCTTGCTGCCCTCGCCGCTGCCGACCCGGATTGCCAGCGAAGGATCGGCGACGAAATGCTTGTCGTCCATCTCGATGCCCCAGGCCTGGAACAGCTTGGTCAAAGTCGCGGTCCTGATCGCAGGCCGGGGCGTGCCGTCGGGGCCGGTCTGATCGACCGCGCTTTCCGCGAACGGGTCGACGTACAGCACCGCATGGCCGCCGCCGGTGACATAGCGGTCGATTGCGTAAAGGGCTTTGTCGGCCAGTTTCTGCGGGCGCAGCACCAGCAAGACGGTGACATCGGCATCGACCGTGGCGAGATCGTTCTTGAGCACCCGGACGTCGAAATTCTGGCGAAGCTGTTGCAGGAAGGCATAGGGCCGGATTTCGCCGCGCATCGCCGCCGCCATGCCGCCCGGACCAAAGGTCAGGTCCATGTCGGAGATCACGCCGACCACCGGTTTCTTGGGGTCGCTCAGCGCGTAAACCAGCCGGGATAAATCATATTCCAGGAACGGTTCGCGGTCCTGGTTGAAGAACGGAATAACTTCGCGGGTATCGGTGGCGCCGGTCCCGATCAGGCCGAAATAGGCGGCGCTTCCGCTGGCCTGATCGAGCGGTACCCCTTGCAGGCCGGCGGCAACCGCGCGGTCTTCGGCATCCGAAAACGGCTCGGGGTCGAGCACCTGAAGCGTGATCATGCCGTGCGAGCGGTTGGCGTACTCCTCCAGCAACTCGCGGACGCGCTGGCCATAGGTTCGGAACTGCGGCGCCGCGGCGGCCAGCGATTCCGAGAAGTACAGCTTAAGCGTGATCGGGTCTTTAAGCCCGCCCAGAATGTTGCGCGTGCCTTGGGACAGGGTGAACAGGCGGTCCGCGGTCAGGTCGAGCCGGGCCTGACGCAAGCCGGCCTGAGCCAGCACATTGATCGCAAGGAACAAGATGGCGGCGACGCCCAGCGCCGCGATCGGTAATTGTCTCCGGTTCATGGGTGTGTTCTCCCCTCAGCCGGCTTTACGCAACTCGACGACCACGGCGTTGGCGAACAGCCAGACCGCGATCAACGAGGCGAAATAAATGATATCGCGCAGATCGATCACCCCGCCCAGAATCGAGCCGAAGCGGATGAGAAAGCTGAACGAGGCGACGGTATCCACCAAAGCCTGCGGCAACACCGTGCCGACCGCGTCGAGCACGATCGGGGTTCCGGCGACCGTGAACAACAGGCAGATGATGACGCCGACCACGAAGGCGATCACCTGATTGCGGGTGGTGGCCGAAATGCAGGCGCAGATCGCCAGATAGGCGCCGGCCATCAGCAGACTGCCGAGATAGCCCGCCACGATCACGCCCTGGTCGGGTTTGCCGAGAATGCTGATCGTGATCCAGACCGGAAAGGTCAACGCCAGCGCCAGCGCGGTAAAAGCCCAGGCGGCCAGAAACTTGCCGAGCACGACCTCGCTCAGCCGCACCGGCAGGGTCAGCAACAGCTCGATTGAGCCGGACTTGCGTTCCTCGGCCCACAGCCTCATCGCGATGGCCGGCATCAGCAGCAGATAAAGCCAGGGATGAAAGCTGAAGAACGGCCGCAAATCGGCCTGTCCGCGCTCGAACAAGCCACCCAGATAAAAGGTGAAAATGCCGTTCAGCAGCAGAAAGATCACGATGAAGACGAAGGCGACCGGCGTTGCGAAATAGCCGGAGAATTCGCGCCGGAACACCGGCCAGGTTCCCTTGATCATGCGGCGGTCTCCAAAGAGCGGGCGGGGGCTCCGGCAGTTGTGATCTGGCGGAATACGGCGTCGAGCCGGCCGGGCGCGGCGGTGAGATTGCCGAAACGCCAGCCGGCCCCGTCTTCGAGCGGGCGGCCTTCGGCCAGCACCTTGCCGCGGGCGATGATCAGCGAGCGGGTGCACACCGCCTCGACTTCTTCCAGAATATGGGTCGAAATGATGATCACCTTTTCGGCGGCCATCTCGCGGATCAGGGTGCGTACCGCGTGCTTCTGGTTGGGGTCGAGGCCATCGGTCGGCTCGTCGAGGATCAGCACCTCGGGATCGTGCAAAATCGCCTGCGCCAGCCCGACCCGGCGCTTAAAGCCCTTGGACAGGGTGTCGATCGGCTGCTCCAGCACCGGGGCCAGATCGACTCGGGCAATCGCCTCGTCGAGTCGGGCGCGGCGGCGGACCCCGCTCAAGCCGCGGATATCGGCGATAAAATTAAGGAAGCCGCGCGGGGTCATGTCGGCGTAAGCCGGCGCGCCTTCGGGCAGATAGCCGAGCCGCCGTTTGGCCTCCAGCGCCTGTTCGGCGATATCGAAGCCGCAGACGGTGACCCGGCCCGATGTCGGCGGTAGAAAGCCGGTGATCATTTTCATGGTGGTGGACTTGCCGGCGCCGTTGGGGCCGAGAAAGCCCAGCACGGTTCCGCGTTCGACCGTGAAGCTTACGCCGTCGACCGCGGCGAAAGCGCCGAAGCGCTTGACCAGATTGTCGATCTCGATCATCGCCATGGGGTTGAAACCTCGCGATCCGGGGAGTTGGTGCTCTATGGGACGGGCCGATATAGGCACACTCCGGGCGCAAGGCGAGAGCTTTTTTTAGGGCGATTTCAGGGCAACGCGCGAGAGCGGCCCCGTCATGGTCGCATTTTTCCCTCCCGTCATTCCCGCATTTTTCCCTCCCGTCATTCCCGCGCTTTTCCCTCCCGTCATTCCCGCGCTTTTCCCTCCCGTCATTCCCGCGCTTTTCCCTCCCGTCATTCCCGCGCACGCGGGAATCCAGCATTTGTTGCCTTGGACCCCCGCTT
>JBAWVF010000109.1:0-13096 GCA_037147415.1 Rhodospirillaceae bacterium
TGATCTACCTCGCCGCAACCGTGATCCGGACACGGTGAACGTCAACAGGCCCTAGGGACGAGGACGGCGACGGCCACTGCGAGGTCCACGTCAACACCATGGAAGGCTTCTGGTCGCTCCTGCGTTCCTGGCTCCGGCCTCACCGAGGCATTTCCCAGGAGAAACTCCCGATCTACCTCGCCTTCTTCCAGTTCGTCCATAATGCTCGCAAAAGGGGAAAAGCCCTACTCAGCGCGCTCGTGGCGACTTTGGTCGCGTGACGGCAGAGTCAGCACCCCGGAACACAGGATGAGCCACTCTTAATTCGTTGGAAGCGGAGACTCTCATGGTCGAACTTCAAGATCGCTTGACGGAATGCGGCCTGGAAATGCATCGAACCGACCTTCACTGTCCTGAGCCAAAAGTAAATCCACCACAGCCGCCAAGCCAATCTCGGAATCTCCTTACCTACCACATCTTGAAATGAGGCCTATTTGCCCACCATATGATGCGACTTTGTGACTCAGTAAGATTATCGCCCTGTCCAGTTTTCTTGGGCCACCTCTGACCGCCGCCACCGGCGACCGAGCCATGCGGCAAAAACTAACATCCCAAATCCTACCAGAGCCATCGCGATGGACGGCTTCCAATACCGTGGTTCATACCAAAAATGAATTTCGAAACGACCTGCCCTGTCGAGTCGGACGCCTCGGAACGCATGATTGACCCGCACTGCTTCTGCAGCCAAGCCATTCACCGTCACATGGATGTCGTCAGGCCAGAATGTCTCGGTGAGGACGACCATGCCAGGCTCGCTGGCGTCAATTGTGAATCGAGTGCCATTTGTTGTTAACTGGTAGTCGTGGGCAGAAATGATGACGCGGCCGGGTTCGGGACTAATCGGTGGCTGTTCCATGACCTGGACGGCGGCAAAGGGGCGCCCCGCCGCTGTCTCGGCGAACCCAGCCAATTCCGCAACCTGCTTGTAGTGTGCTTCACCATTGACGAAGAAGGCTCTGGGCCACGCGCTGTCTCGAACCCAAACGTCCAGGTCCGCCCGCGCGGCGACCGTCAAAGATACGGGCGGCAGTGTTCCAGGTGTTGCCAGGACATACCGAACATTCAGTAGGTCCAGTCCCGCGGCAACTTTCGGTAAGTTTTGCGCGGTGACCAGACGAAGCCACTGCCAGTCGTTGATAGGCACGATGCCGAGCGCGTCCAACAACTCGATATATTTTGAACTGAACACGGCATCCGGACTGTTGATGCTTTCGATGCCGAGAAAAGCATTGAACCCCGGAAATAAATTCGCGAATTCACCAATGGTGCGATACGGACCGGGCATCCTACGCAGTTTCTCGATCGCCGGTGAGGGCACCGAAAAATCGGCGCGGCTTGGCACATTGATCAGGTGATCATCGAGTGCGGATGAACCCGTGAATGTATGGTATCCGTGGCGAAGATGCATTGCGCCGAGACAGAGGCCCAGCACAATAAGCCAAGTCACTTGCTTGGTTTGTAACAGGAGGCATGCGGATACCATAGCGCCCAAAGCTGCCACGATCATCACGGCTGCGATAAGCCACGATATCCAACCTCCGGAGAAGGTTGCGCCATTCGTGGCTGCGCTCAGATAGAATAAGCCAACACAGGCTGCCAATAAAATACTCGTGAATACAGTGTATAAGCGTCTTTTGGCAGGAGACGTTTCTAGAAAATCACGTATCCCAAACCCAGCGAGGACGAGCGCTAGAATGCAGAACGCATCCAGGACAGTCTGTCCGACGTGCTGGATTTTGCCAAATAGCGGCAGCTTGACAAAAATAGACGCCGGAATCAGACCGAACGCCACGGAACCGGCGACCACGGTTCCTGCAAGACAGGCGATAAATAACCGGTCTCGACACAACTTGTGGAACCGTACCAAAACCCATAGCAAACAGATCAACACGAAAATGTTGAGTGATGGATACGTCAGCCCACCTGCTGTTATCTGTTCAAATAAAATCGGATCGAATACTCCGGAAAAGTACCATAACTGCGCGAAGTTCGCCGACGGAACGTCATACATAGTCGTAGCGTGGCTCAGAGTGTCAAGAAAAACTAACCAGATCGGTGCCGAAATCAGAACGATTGCCACACCGAGGGCGCAGAGACACGCCAGAGGAAATGCTTTTTCCTTGATCCGCTCCGGTGACAGCACGAAGGCAATGAAACCCGTCAATTGCACGGCTAAGAAGATTGTTGCCCCTTCCTTGGGGGCGCCGGCGCCAAGTTGGAGCACGGAAGTCACTGCCAGGCCGATCATTGCGAGCCAGGGTGATCCCTTCGCCTCGGCCATTGTCCTGGTATTTCGCCACTGAAATCCCTGGATTACCCGAAACCAGAAAAATAGAATCAATGGTGCATAGGTCAAGCTAAAATTTTCTGGGTGGTTGATCCGATATGCAAAGTACCCAATATACGAAGAACTTGTGCACATAAACAAAGATGCGGGCAAACTCCCGGTTGCTGCGAATACCGCCAATCCTACTCCAATCACTAATATCGCTCGTGAAGCCAAGAACTTCATATCCCACGCCCAGCCATTGCTATTACCAAATATCGTGATCCAATGAAGTGGGTCGAACACCATCGATTGCCCTTGCCCAACGAGCGGCAGGCCCGCTGAGTTGTCGCGATTCCACAATGGAAACTCTCCGGCAGCAACGGCCCGACTCTGGACCGCTGAATTAGGAAGAATCGCCCAGAGCATGGAGCCTGTGTCTGATCCCCGCGAGTTTTCGACTCGCTCTCCCGTATATCCTGGTAGCGATGGGAGATTAGGATAAAGAAGGGTGGGAACAATCCCTGGCGATACAAGACTACTTCCCATAAAAACAACCGGATAACAAGACAATATTACAGAAGTTATCCCAACTATTATGATACATGCTTTGGGGTGCAGCAGTGCAAGACGACGTATTTTAGACAATACTATCAATGAAAAACAAAATGTTATCATCATGACAATAGAAACTACGGTAATGACACCAAATGCAAAACTAACTATATGAACATACTTTGTAAACTTTGCCGTGTGCGGCCAGTCTGACGTATTATCTACAACTATAATTGGATCTGCGCCATTAGCAATACAGTTTAACTGCATCTTGCTATCAGTGTTATCGCAGGATGCGATGTCATGGGCGGGGTGAAAATTCTGTAGACTTAGTAATTTTAGCGTTGTTCCGTTGGCGTTAGCGATTCTTGGATTGCGCAGAACAAAATCGCCTTGCCGGTCGATGGGATCGTATCTTAACTGGCGGAGGCCCCGATGTGGTAGTAATACACGGTAGGTGGAAAATATTTGAGACTCACTAGTAGGTGCTGGAGTGCGAACACGCGTTGAGTTTAGTTCTGAAAATCCACCGCCATAGTCGAAAAAAAACTGCATCTCACCTCCCGTGTGAGACGAGTAGTCTATCATAAAAAAAACCTCACCTGGACCGTGGCTCAATAAGTGAAGAGCCGTAAAAGAGATGATCGTAGAAAATAGTGCTAAAAGAAATGGCCTAATAACACGAAGTCTCTTCTTAGGATCTTTAATATCAGTTGCATGATAGGTCATCTGTAGTCCAGTCCTTAATTGATAGCCAATTTGGCGTAGGTTTACAATTTACAATACGTGTGATAAGTGGTCACAAGGCTGTCGGCACAGTGAATCGTGCCCGTTTCGTGATCTCACCGACGATGGTACGGCTGGCCCGACCGTTTTTCTGGCCTGAATTTGCCGAATGCTGAGGTCGGTTGACGTGGCAAGCGCCAGTATCTCGCTGACGAGATGCGGCAAGTTCGGCGGCCGTCCGAGATGTTTTCCTCGCGCCTCGGCGGCACACATGACGGCGGTCACACGCTCGCTGATCAATGATGATTCCAGCTCTGCCATGGCGCCGATGATGGTGAACATCGCCAAGCCCATAGGACTGTTCGTATCGACCTGATCCTGGACTCTGACGAAGCGGATGCCCAAATGGTTGAAGTCTTCCAGTGCAGTCAGCAGATGGCGCGTACTGCGGGCAAAGCGGTCAAATTTCCAGTCCAGGACACAGTCGATCTCATGGTTTCTGGGGGCCGTCATCAGGGCGTTGAGCCGTGGGCGGCCCCCTCGTCGGCCTGAGACGGCCATGTCGCAGTAGTCCTGGACAACATCAAAGCCCGCCCGTGCGGCATAGCTGCGAAGCCCGTCGTATTGCAGGACGGGATGCTCGGCGGTCGAGACCCGCTGATAGCGCACCGTAGGGGTTCCGTGCAACGGCTGGGTGATTGTCGGTCTGTGTCCGGAAAGGTCTTCTTTTGTGGACAATGAATGGCTACCTCCTAATCCGCCCCTTCAAATCATACGCTTCGCCGAGCCGATTCGGCGAACCCTTTTCCGGACATCCCATGACGGCCATCGACCGCACTGCATACCCACGCCTACTTCAAGCATTAGCCGCAGGCCACGGCAGCATGAATTTTACCGACAGGGGATACACCTAAGAATCACGGCCAGTTGTTCAGGCGATTCGGGCCACCTCTAGATAGGCCTCGGTTTCAGCGAGCCCTTTGGGTGAGCCGATTTCGTGGAAACGCTGGCTCACTTCATAGCCGGCCAGCCGGCCGGTTTCGACCAGTTCGGCATAAACATCCGCAAGATCGAACGGTTGGTCGGCGGGCCGTTCCGCCAGCACCCAGGCTTGCAGCATGCCCAGACCGTAGTCGATATGGCGCATGTCGGACCGCGAAGCTTTCTTACTGTAGCAAACGATGCGGCCATCTTCAAACACCACGTTGCTGGTGTCCCAGCGGCCTTCGTTGCGGAACACGGTCATCAGGCCGGTCCATCCACCCGCCGTGAGGGCCGTTGCCACCGGCGCAAAGGCGATATCAAGGTAGCTGTCGCCATACAGAATGAAGAAACGTTCGCCCAGTAGCGGCAAGGCCCGGCGCAAGGCACCGCCGGTGCCGAGCAGGCGGTCGCCGTCGTGGGAATAGAGCACCTCGAGGCCGAATCGGCCGCCGTCGCCAACGAAATCGACCACCTGTTCGCCCAGATAGCCCAGACACAGAACGACCCGGCCGACGCCTTCGCGCCGCAACAGGCGAAGCTGGTGGGCGATGAACGGCTCGCCCGTCACCTCGAGCAGCGCCTTGGGCACGGTTTCAGTGAGCGGCCTCATTCGGGTGGCGAGACCGCCTGCAAGGATGGCAACCGGGGGAAGCGTCATGACGGGGCCTACTGAACCACCACTTTGGTTCCTTCGAAATCGAAACGGAACCGGACTTCGCGCAAGCCTTCCTGAATCATGGCGTGGCGCAGTCGACGCTTGTCCTCAGTATAGAACATCAAGAAGCCGCCACCGCCGGCCCCGATCAGCTTGCCGCCGATGGCGCCGTTGGCCATGGCCTTTTGGTACCAGACGTCGATGTTGGAGTTCGACATACCACCCGAGCGCTGCTTCTTGTGTTCCCAGTGCTCATGCATCAGCAGGCCGAATTTGTTCAGATCCCCCGCTTCGAGCGCCGACTGACTGCGCAGGCCGAGGTCTTTGACATAGTGTAGGTTGGCGATCATCGAGCCGTCGGACTGCTTGGTCCGGCTGTCTTGGTCCTTGAGAATGGCGGAGGCCGAGCGGGAATAGCCGGTGAAGAACAGCAGCAGGTTATCTTCGAGGTTGAAAACGGTTTCCTGGGAGACTTTCAGCGGCCAAGCCTCGACCTTGCCGTCGCGCTTGAAACGGAAGCAGGTGACGCCGCCATAGGCGGCAATATACTGGTCCTGTTTGCCGATCGGTTCGCCCAGTCGGTCGATCTCGATGTGGCAGGCCTGCTCGGCCAACTGCTCGGGATGAACCAGATTCTTGTGGTAGGCGTGCAGCGCCTTGAGTAGCGCGGTGGTAAAGCTGCCCGACGAGCCGAGGCCGCTGCCGGCCGGGATGTCAGCCATGCTGGTAACTTCAAGATAGTGGCCGTCGAGACCAACCAGCTTGAACGCTTCGCGCACGATCGGATGCTGCAAGTCTTCAAGCGAGGCAACCCGCTCCATCTTCGAGTACTTGACGATCATATCCTCGACAAAGGTCTGATGGACGGTGATGTAGATGTAGCGGTCGATCGCGGCCGCGACCAAAAAACCCTCATGGTCCTGGTAATAGGACGGCAGGTCGGTCCCGCCACCGCCCAGAGTGATGCGCAGCGGACTTCTGGTGATGATCATCGCTGGGCTCCTTCATACAGCTTGCCGACAATATCGAGATTGGCTTTGGCGTCGTAGATGTTTCCGACCGGCCGACGCCCGTCGGCCAGCGCAGCCATCAGGTCGGCGAACTCAAGGTCCCACGAGCGATCGGGGAACGGGTATTCCCAGGAGATGGTTTCGGGCGGCCCCATGCCGGGCAACATCCGGTAAAAGGTCAGGCGCTCGGTGCCGTAGCTGCCGCCCAAGCCCTCGACGTGCAGCTTGCCGCCCCGGCCATAGATTTCAAACGAGAACAGGTTTTTCCACTCGGTCCAGGTGGCGTGCAGCCAGGCGACCTGGCCGGCTGCGGTGCGCAGAGCCATGAAACAGTTGTCGTCGACCGGAATGTCCCAGAACATCGTGCCGAGCATGCCCTGAACTTCGGTGAACTCACCGAGAAACCAGCGGGACAGGTCGATCAGGTGTGAGCCCTGGTCGATCAATTCGCCGCCGCCGGAGATGTCCGGGACGCAGCGCCATTCTTTTTCCATACCGGGACGGCCACCGTGTCCATAACGGCCGCGGATGAACATCAGCGGGCCGAGTTCGCCGGCATCGACCAACTCTCGCGCCTTGAGCATGGCCGGATGGAAGCGATGATTAAAGCCGGTCTTGACGACCACCTTATTGCGCTCGGCGGCGGCAATCACCGGCGCCAATTCAGCACTGGTCTTGCCGGCCGGCTTTTCGACCACGACGTGACAGCCGGCCTCGACGGCGGCCAGCGAGATTTCGGCCAGCCGGTCGTGGGTGGTGGCCACCACCACCAGATCGGGACGGGTGGCGATCACCGCTTGCCAGTCGGTGGTGGCTAGACCACCGATCCCGGCCGGACCGACGCCCTTGAGCAAAGCCTGGGCGCGACCGAGATCCAGGTCGGCGGCGGCGGTAATGGCCAGCCCCTGACTGGCCGCCGCCTTGGCCCGCTTCTGGCCGATCAGGCCGCAGCCGATGATGCCGACATGCTTGATCACTTCGGAGTCTCCCAATGCTTGCCGCGATCCTCGGGCGTAATCCGGCGCAGGGTGTAGATGTCGCTGCCGGCCAGTTCCTCCCGGCGTTCGGCCAGGGTTTTCCAGGGATCCCACACCGCCGCCAGCAGGCGGCCAGTGATGCCGTCGCTCTCGGCCGAGCCGAGCCAGACGCACAGGGACGAGGGAACCGACAGCGGCGTGCCGCCGTCGGCGCTCAACGTCCGGATGCGATCATAAAAGCCCTGACCGACCGTTGCCGGTCCGGCCGCCAGCAGTTGGTCGGTCAGACGGGTGGCCAGGGCACCGGGCGCGATGGCGTTGACGTCGATATGATCGGCCTGGGTGTCGAGGGCGAGGCTCTCGGTGAAGCGGACCACGCCGGCCTTGGAGGTGGCATAGGCGCTAAGCCGCGGCATCGGGCTGGTGGCGCCGCCGCCCGACAGGTTGATGATCTTGCCGTAACCCTGGCGCCGCATCACCGGCACCACGCACCGGCACGGATAGACGGTGCCCATCAGATTGATCGAAATCGCCGAGACCCACTCGTCCCAGTCGATGTCTTCCAGCGGCCCCATCGGTCCGTAAATGCCGGCGTTGTTGACCAGGATGTCGATGCGGGGGAACTCGGTCCGGGCGGTGTCGAACAAGGCATCGACATGGGCACGGTCGGCCACGTCGGCGGTCTGCACCAGCACCCGCTGACCGGGCGCCAGCGAGGCCGACAACCGTGTCTGGATTTCAAGCAGGGACTCGGCGGAGCGGGCGCACAGGAGCACCGAGGCCCCCTCGGCGACATAATGAGCGGCAATCTCGGCGCCCAGGCCCTGCCCGGCGCCGGTGATGACGGCATAACGGCCATGAAGCTTCATCACGGTTTCCCTATGGTGACGTAGCGGAGGCGCGGGTCGGCGGCGATCGCCGGCCCGAGGAATCGGTTCTGGTCGAGCACCAGCGGCAACGGCGCCATGATTGCGGCCAGCCCGTCGGCGGTCAGACTCTTGAACTCCGGCCATTCGGTGGCGACGACCAGGGCTTCGACCCCGGCCAGCACCGCTTCTAGGCTGAACTCAAGGATCACCGACCCGGCCAGATCGTCGGGTAGCGCTTGCACCACCGGATCGAAGGCGGCGACCCGGGCGCCCGCCTTGATCAGGCCGCGGGCCAGTTCGATGGCCACCGAGCGGCGAATGGCATCGGTCCCCGGCTTGTACGACAGGCCGAGCACGGCAATCCGCCGGCCGGCAACACCGCCCAGCAGCTCGGTCAGCCGGCGCAACGGCCAGTTGCGATGCTCCTGGTTACTGGGCAGGATTCCGCCGAGCAACGGCAGGCTCAAGCCGTGCTGTTCGGCCAGTTCGGCCAGGAAGGTCACGTCGCGGGCCAGGGTGCCGCCGGCAAAGGCGGCACCCGGCCGGATGTAGCATTTTTGACCGACCCGCGGCTCGGCGCGCAGCGCCTTTTCGACCTCGGCGGCATCGGCACCGACCTGCTCGCACACGGTGGCCACCTCGTTAATGAAGGTGACGCAGGTGGCCAGAAAGGCGTTGAGGGCGTGCTTGACCATCTCTGCCGCTTCGATCGACACCCATAGCAGCAGCGGGCAGAAACAGGCGACCACCGGCTCGATTCGGCTGCGGGCGATGCCGCCGTCGGCGTCATCGTCAGTGCCGATGACGATGCGTTCGGCGTTTTTGAACACCTCGATCGCCTTGCCCAACCGCAGATTTTCGGGCGAGCAGGCAAAGCCGACCCGCCGGCGGCCGGCCACCGCGGCAAAGCCCTTGGCCAGGGCGCGCACGCTGCCGACCGGCATTTGCGACGACACCAGCACGGCGGCGCCGTCCTTGAGGTGAGGAAACAGGCTTTCGACCCGGCCGCGCACGAACGCCACGTCGGCGCGGTCCTCATCGTCGACCGGGGTGTCGAAGGCAACCCAGATTAGATCGGCATCGGCCACCGCCGCCGCCGCATCGGTGGTAAACGACAGCCGGCCGGCATTCAGCCCGGCCCGAACCAGTTCCGCCAGCCCCGGCTCAAACAGCGGCGGCACCGCCTGCTTGAGATTGTCGATGGTGCGGACATCGTCGTCGAGGCCGATGGTGGTGAAGCCGACCTCAGCCAGACACGCCGCCGTCACCGAGCCGAGATGCCAAAGGCCCTGAACGCAGATTTTCATTGCCATTTCTCTCCGGAACCATTCACGCCCGCTTCTCGTAGACCCAACGGTTGGCTTGAAGCCACTCGAGAGTACGGATGATACCCTGGCGGATGGTCAGCTTCGGCTGCCAGCCCAGGGCCTGAACCTTTTTGGTGTCCAGGAAGATGAACGGGTTGTCACCGATCCAGCCGCGCTCGCCACCGGAGTAGGCCCGCTCCGGCGTCAGGCCCAGATGGGCGGTGATGGTGTCGATGCTGTCGTTGACCTGGACATACTCGGCGGTGCCGAGGTTAAACAGGTTAACCTTGGCCCCGGCCTGGTCGACGGCGGTCAAGATGGCGTCGATGCAGTCCTGGACATAGAGGTAGGACTTGCGCTGCCTGCCGTCGCCCAGCACCGGCAGCACCGTCTGGTTCTGGAGCAACTTTTGATAAAAATCGAAGATATGACCGTGGGTGTAGCGTTCACCCAGGATCGAGACAAAACGGAAAATGAAGCCCTGAAAATCAAAGCCCTCGCAATAGGCCGCGATCAAGCCTTCACCGGCAACCTTAGAGGCACCATAAAGCGAGGTCTGGATCGGAAATGGCGCGTCTTCAGGGGTCGGGATCACCGGCATTTCGCCATAGACCGAACCCGTCGACGAGAACGCAATGCGCCGGACACCGTTAGCCCGCATCGCCTCCAACACGTTATAGGTGGCGATGGTGTTCTGCTCCATATCCCGGCGCGGATGCGTGGTGCCAAATCGGACATCGGCGTTGGCCGCAAGATGGAACACAAAATCGGCGCCAGCCATGGCGGCGGTAAGCGTCGCCTCGTCGAGCAGATCGCCCTGAATGAACGTGAAGCCGGGCTGGCTGCGAGCGTTGTCGAGAAACTCTGAAAAACCGGTGGACAGGTTATCATAGACGATAACCCGGATTCCGAGCGACAGCAGGCGGTCTGCCAGGGTGCTGCCGATGAAGCCGGCCCCGCCGGTGATAAAGGCGTGGCGAAAACTCGGTGGCCTAGTTTCGGTCAAGGTACGCTCCTGAAACAATCCGTCTCGAAACCGTTAAAACCCATCTCCACGGCCCCGTCAATCGGACTACTGAACCGGAAGGGCAGTATGTTGCACGGTCGTCGTGGAGGATTGCGAGCCCCACGCTTGTTGGCATTTCATGCGACACGCACATACCTCAAATCGCAATCAAGCGCACGCAAAGCCGATTTGTGCATCAACACCGTACGAACAAACCCGCCGTTCCGGGACGACGACTCAGAGCGCGAAGCCGGCCCGGGTCGCATCCTCATGAAACATTTTCACGGTGTCGAGCGAATACTCGTCAAGATCGTAGCCGATCAAGGACATTTTCTTGAGAATGTCGGTGGTCACAGTGATGATCTGGCAGCCGACCGCGTCCGCCTGAAGCACATTGAGCAACTCGCGCGGGCTCGCCCAGATCAGTTCCGCCTTGGGATTGACGGCACAAAGGGCGACGCAGGCCGACATCAGCGGCACAGGATCGACCCCGGTGTCGGCGATGCGGCCCGCGAACACCGAAACGTTGGACGACACTTCCGGGTTAAGATTGGCAACCACGTCGCGAACCTGGACCAGAGTCATGATTGCGGTGACGTTGACCTTGACCCCCTGACCGGTTAGCCGCCGGATCAACGGTCCGGCAAATTCCCGCCGGGTATTCGTCACCGGGATTTTGACATAGACGTTGTCGCCCCAGGTGGCGATCTTAAGCGCTTGCCGTTCCATTTCGGCGAAATCATCGGAAAACACCTCAAACGAAATCGGACGGTCGGGAACCACCTCGAGGATACCGCGCGCAAACCCCTCATAGTCAGAAATGCCGGCCTTGCGCATCAAGGTCGGGTTGGTGGTGAATCCTTTAATGAACGGCTTGGCATAATACTCAAGAATGCCGGCACGATCGGCCCCATCAGCAAAAATCTTAATCTTAAGCGGGGTATTTGACATCGATAACCTCCAGTTTGGAAACTACATGCGGAAACCCGATCAGGCCGCCCCGTCGATGATCCACTGAGCGGCTTCACTCAGGGAGGCGCAGACGTGATCGGCAAGGTCTTCCGGACAGCGTTCGCTATAACCGTAATCAATAAAGACGGTCCGGCACCCGGCGTTATGACCGGTTTCGACATCGCGCCAGCGATCACCAACCATGAATGACCGGGCCAGATCCAGGCCGCGCTCCTGGCTACTCTGCAGGAGAAAGCCCGGCCTGGGCTTCCGGCACGTGCAACCATCGGCATCATCGTGGACGCAGGTAAGAATGGTCTCAAGCCCAAGCGTGTCCCGCAGATAACCGTTGATCCGTTCGACCGCCACCAACGGCGTGGTGCCACGGGCTACGTCGGGCTGGTTTGTCACCACGATCAGCTCGAACCCGGCGACGCGCAGCCGTTGCAACGCTTCCGGCACTCCGGGCAGGATTTCCACTTCCGCCAACTCATGGGGTGGATAGGGCTTTCCCGCCCGAACCACGGCTCGGTTGATGACGCCGTCCCGGTCGAGAAAAACAGCCCGGCGCCCTATTTCGCGGTCGTTTCCCATTTGGTCTGACGAACCTTCAGCAATGGATGTGAGACCAGCAGATGCCAGACCACCGCCTGGAACGCCTCGCTATGGGGGGTAACGGTCTCGGAATTGACGGTGGGAATGATCACCACGGTGTCGCCGACCCGGCCGGTGTAGCCGCCGTCACGACCGACCACCCCAAACACCTTGGCACCGACGGCCTTGGCATGCTCGAGCGCGGCAACCAGATTGGTACTAACATTCTTTTCGCGGTTCCCGCCGCCAACCGAGAATATGAACAGCGCGTCGCGGGACGACAGCCGGCTGATCTTGAGCCATTCGACGAAAACCGTCTCCCAGCCTTCATCGTTGGTGCGCGCGGTTAACTCCGAGACGTTGTCGGTCGGCGCATAGGCTTCGATACCGACGATCTTGCGAAAATCGTTCACCGCGTGGGAGCAGTTACCGGCGCTGCCGCCAACGCCAAGAAAAAATAGACGCCCACCGCCTTCGCGTAACATCGCCAGTGCCGCCGCCAGCGTCTCGATCTTCTCCACATCGAGTTGCTCAATGATAGCACGAGCTTCAGCAAGATGGCTTGCCACATACCCCATCAGATGCTCTCCCTTTCGATTAAGACTCCAGCTCGAACCGTTCCCTCAAAGGAACCGATTTCGAAAAACGCTGGTGGACTTCATAGGCAGCCAATCTGTTCGTGCGCACCATATCCTTATAGAGATCGTCGAGATCGAAGACAAGCTGATTTCCAGCAGCAGTTCTCAGTATGTGTCGGACCGGCCTTGTTGGGATCGGGGAATGGAAAATTAGAATGGGAG
Organism: Rhodospirillaceae bacterium; assembly: GCA_037147415.1. Lineage (GTDB taxonomy): Bacteria > Pseudomonadota > Alphaproteobacteria > Azospirillales > Azospirillaceae > BOG-933. Next base: position 12,740 of record JBAWVF010000109.1, read on the forward strand.
AGCCCGGAAGTCAGCGCGGCAACGGCGGCGGAACCAGCCAGCTACCGGTTGAAAGCTGGCACGCCGTCATCGGCTCCCCGAACACGGGGGACTACCCCCATTCTTGATCGGCTGGTTGTCAGCCGAGTCACGGTTACGGCCCCCCACCACCCTCTTTACGGTCAAACTTTTCCCGTAATAGATAGTCCATGCGGGACGGACCGCGTTGCGATCTCACTGCCTGACGGACGTCGGCGCACGCTACGGCGCGCTGTTACCGATCTCGAAGCGTCCTCACCCGCACTAAATTGTTCATGTCCTTGCATTTCTATACGCACGCTGCTTCCATTGGCGCTATACATCCATGCCGGACTCACC
>JBAWVF010000110.1:0-13063 GCA_037147415.1 Rhodospirillaceae bacterium
TTCTGGAAAATACTATATCTAGTGGGTGTGTGCGTCAAGCCGATAGGCATGCATCATTGAAGTCAATTCCGTGTTTCTTGATGTTAATCCGGTTCTTTTGCTCGTCCCATTCGAAGTCGGTCATAGTATATATCCCTTGGTCTTAGAGCCAGTCCTGCTATCTGGCAGATTAAAGTATTGCTCATGTCCAACTCCTGATTCCGGCGCCCCCTAAGGGGGCTCGCGCTTTTTAATACACGCCCCCGTGAGAGGGCGAACGAGTTTGGTAGTGTGCCATAGTTACTCATTAATCCACGCCCCCGCACGGGGGCGACCATGCTTGGGAACATAGTGTAGCCACATAATGTATCTACAAGCCTCGAATGTCAAGGCTTATCATCGGGACCGTTCCCACCCTCGACTCGGGCTTGTGGCTTGCTCGGCGGTGCAGCGAGCGATATAACGCCGCACCCGCAAGGAACCTCTTGGAGTCTAATGTTATGGCTGTTGAACGGACCCTGTCGATTATTAAGCCCGATGCCACGCGCCGCAACCTGACCGGCAAGGTCAATGCCAAGTTCGAGGAGGCCGGGTTGCGCATCGTCGCGCAGAAGCGACTCCAGCTGACCAAGGCTCAGGCCGAGGCGTTTTACGCCGTCCATGCCCAGCGGCCGTTCTATAATGACCTGTGCAGCTTCATGACTTCCGGTCCGGTTGTGGTGCAGGTGCTGGAAGGTGACAGCGCCGTGACCCGCAATCGCGACGTCATGGGCGCCACCAACCCGGCCAATGCTGCCCCGGGGACAATTCGTAAGGAATTTGCCGAATCGATCGAGGCCAATTCGGTGCACGGCTCCGATAGCGCCGAGAATGCCGCCATCGAAATCGCATTCTTCTTCAGCGGTCTTGAGATCGTCGGCTGACGGTTACGCCCTGCTGCCGGGAGGTGTATTCCTCCCGGCTTAATCCCTTTTCATTATAGGTGGGCGGTTGCGGCCGGGTAGGGTTTACCCCGGTTTAACTGCGGCTCTTGGGCAACACGGTTAGAAAAAGAACTTTAGCACTGGGGCATCATTTTTATAAATCAATGAGTTATACTGTTTTTTTGAGTTTTCGGTTTAGATTCCCTCGTTGAATTCAATGGGGGGATGGTATAGGTTAAACTCAAGATCAGGGTGTTCGGGGCGGGCTTGAGGAGAATACATCTCCAATTACTGCGCCGCACCATCGTTAACCACAACCGGACTAAAGTACTTGTGACCCGGATATCACACTCAGATAGGACTTGGTCGGGAGGGTTTGATACCTTGACCGACATGGGGTATCGATCTGTTACGTGTCTTTCCAGCGGTTCTACGAGTCGGTGGTCGCAAGGTTGAGTATTGTTCCTGATGGATCGTCGCGGCGATCCAACGAACTCGGTCGTAACGGGGAGTAGGAAGATGAAGATTAAAGTATTAACCATGGGGTTGCTCGGTCTCGCACTCGCGGGCTGCGGTCATGTGGAGTTGGTTGGCCACACCATGAGCGCACGCGAATGGGGTGACCCGACCGTATTTGAGGCGCTGAAAGAGCAGCGGCCGGTCGGTTCGCCGTTTACTCAGGCGTTGGCTCGCAACTACACCGAACTGGCGGTGCAGCAGAAGGAAGAGGGCGATCTTCGCAACTACGAAGTCTTCGCTCGCAAGGCTTTGCTGTCGGCTCAGGGCGTGGTTGTCGATCCCGAGCTGCCCGATCGCTGGGATCTCGACAAGCTGAACTATGCCCCGCGCGCCGTTACGGTGTCTTATGCCGAGGCCTATCAGTGGCGCACCCGCTTGGTGAACGCGCTCTTCAAGTGCACGCGTAACCGTGCTCCGGAAGCCGCTGCCAAGGCTCAGGTTTCTTATGACAACCTGATCGAAGACCTCGAGGAAGGTTGGGAGAAGACCGAGATCGAGGCGACCCGCGCCGCGTTCCTCGAAGCCGTCGAGCAGACCGAACAGTCCTGCCCGCCGATGGAACTGCCGTCCAGCTATGTGTTCTTCTTCGACACCAACAAGTCGACGATCCGCAAGGCTGATATGCCGATCATCAAAGAGATCGCCCGTCAGATCAATCTGTCGAACCAGAACATCGTTCGCAACAGCAACACCGGTGACCGGGTCGTTAAGGCCGTTCACATCATCGGTTGGGCCGATACCCGGGCTTCGCAGTCCTACAACCAGAAGCTTTCCGAGCGTCGGGCCGAGTCGGCTCGTACGGCTCTGATCGCGGCCGGTGTCAACCCGAACGACATCCAGGTCACCGCGAACGGCGAAACCCGTCTGCCCTATCCGACCAAGGATGGCGTCAACCAGATCCGTAACCGGACCGATCATGTGATCATGTACGTCACCCCGGTTCCGCCGCTGCCGTTCACCCCGGCTCCTGCGGAGTAATCTTCGCAAGACCGTCGGTTGACGACTAAAGAAATCAGGGCTCGGAGAAATCCGGGCCCTGATTTTTTGTGCGATCAACGGTGTCGCGCCGCACACAAAAAAGCCGTTGATGCATTAACATCAACGGCTTTCGTTGTTAAGCGCGACTGATCTTAAACGTCGAGGTTTGAAACCCGCAGTGCGTTTTCCTGGATGAATTCACGCCGTGGCTCGACGACATCGCCCATCAGGGTGGAAAAGACTTCTTCCGCTGCATCGGCATGACTGACCCGAACCTGAAGCAGCGAGCGTTTGGTCGGATCAAGCGTGGTTTCCCAAAGCTGTTCCGGGTTCATTTCGCCCAGCCCTTTATAGCGCTGGATCGTTAATCCGCGTCGTCCCAACTCGGTGATGGCGTCGAATAAGGCAACCGGACCGGTGATCATGCGCGCGACATCGGCCTTTTCCAGCAACTCAACGGTTACCCCGTAAGTTGTGGCGAGTTCGGCGGCAATACCATCTAATCGACGTGCTTCGCCGCTGCGCAACAAGTCGCCGTCGAGCCGATGTCGATGGGTGACGCCGTGGCGGGTGCGGGCCAAAACCATGCCGTCTCCTTCGGGGGCGTCTCCGCGCCAGCCGCCGACGGTCGGATCACGCCCGGTTGCGCCTTCGGCTTCAGCCTCCAGGCGGTTGAGCCGGCGTGCCACTTCGATCGCCATTGCCTCGGCTTGTTGCGAATCGGTAAGCAAAGCGGGAGCGAAGGCCCCGGCAATCGCAGCCTGTTCGACCACGGCCGGATTGCCGGCCTTGCGGCCCAGCGCGTCGAGCCAGTGCCGCGCGCTGCGGGCCTGGTCAACCAGAGCGCGCAGGCGTTCGCCGGTGACAATCGTGCCATCGGTGAGCCGCAACCCGGCATGTTCCAACCCGGTGTCGGTCAGGTAGTCTTCAAGCGCGCGGTCATTCTTCAGGTAACGCTCCCGCGCGGTGCCGCGTTTGACCCGATAAAGCGGCGGTTGGGCAATATAGAGATAGCCTTGGGTAATCAGTTGCGGCATTTGCCGGTAGAAAAAGGTCAGTAATAGAGTTCTGATATGACTGCCGTCGACATCGGCGTCGGTCATGATGATGATTTTGTGATAGCGCGCTTTGTTGGCATCGAACTCTTCCGGGCCGATGCCGGTGCCGAGCGCGGTAATCAGGGTTCCGATTTCAGCTGAACCCAGCATCTTGTCGAAGCGGGCACGCTCGACATTCAGGATTTTACCGCGCAACGGCAGAATTGCCTGGAATTGACGGGACCGTCCTTGCTTGGCCGAGCCGCCGGCCGAGTCGCCCTCGACGATAAACAATTCTGACAAAGCCGGGTCGCGTTCCTGGCAGTCGGCGAGTTTGCCGGGCAGCGAGGCCATGTCGAGCGCGCCCTTGCGCCGGGTCAATTCGCGTGCCTTGCGGGCGGCTTCGCGGGCGGCGGCGGCTTCCACCACCTTGCCGATGATCCGCTTGGCGTCGGCCGGGTGTTCTTCGAAATACTGCGCCAGCTTTTCGGCGACCACCTGTTCGACCACCGGCCGAACCTCGGACGACACCAGCTTGTCCTTGGTCTGGCTGGAAAATTTCGGGTCGGGCACCTTGACCGACAGCACGCAGGTCAGGCCTTCGCGGGCGTCGTCGCCGGTCAGCGTGACCTTTTCCTTCTTGGCGATTCCCGACTCGGTGGCGTAGCTGTTGACGGTACGGGTCAGCGCCGCCCGGAATCCGGCCAAATGGGTGCCGCCATCACGCTGCGGGATGTTGTTGGTAAAGCACAGCGTTGTCTCGTGGTAGCTGTCGTTCCACTGAAGCGCGACCTCTACCGTAATCATGCCACCGAATTCGTTGGCACGTTCGGCCAACAGGCTGATGGTCGGGCGGTGCAGCGGCTCTTTCGAGCGATCGAGCCAGCCGACAAAGGCCTCCAACCCGCCCTGATAGTGCAGTTCAACCGTTTTCGGCTCAACGCCACGGGCGTCGGTGAGCTGTAAGCGCACCCCGGAGTTGAGAAAGGCCAGTTCGCGCAATCGATGTTCAAGAGTAGCGAAGTCGAACTCGGTCTTGGTGAAGGTCTGCTTCGAGGGCAGAAAGGTGACCTCGGTCCCGGTCCGGGGGCGGCCATTGACCATAGGCGCCGGGCCGGCGTCGATCAGGGGGGCTTCGGAGTCGCCATGGCGGAAGCGCATGGTCCACTCGCGGCCGCTGCGCCAAACCCGCAGGTCTAAAACTTCCGAGAGCGCATTGACCACCGAGACGCCGACGCCGTGCAGACCGCCCGACACTTTATATGAGTTCTGGTCGAACTTGCCACCGGCATGAAGCTGAGTCATGATGACTTCAGCCGCCGATATCTTTTCCTCGTCGTGCATGTCTGTCGGGATGCCGCGGCCATTATCGCACACGGTTACCGAGCCGTCGGCATTAAGGTTGACGATTACCCGATCGCAATAGCCGGCCAGTGATTCGTCGATGGCATTATCCACCACCTCATAAACCATATGGTGGAGTCCGGAGCCGTCATCGGTATCGCCGATATACATGCCCGGTCGTTTGCGCACGGCGTCCAGCCCACGCAATACCTTGATCGAATGGGCGCCATAGTCGTCGTCGGGAGTGCCGGTCTTTTGGGGATCGTTGGCCATGGTCCTGCGGGAATTAGAGGCGGGCAAAGCGTTTGATGCGCTGCATCATACCCCATATTCGCCCGCGCTATCCATGTCGTTTAGGGGTGAAGGCGGGGGTCGTTCATGTTAGCCAGTCTTCGCAGCGCAGACCCTCGACCCGTTGGAATTCGTGAAGATTTCCGGTGATAACACTCAGGCCGCGACTGCGGGCGTGGCCGGCGATCATCAGATCATAAGAGCCGATGATTTGCCCCCGGCGCTCTAAGTTGGCGCGAATCTCGGCAAAGTGTGCGGCTGCCGGGGCATCGAAGGGCAGCACTTCCAGGCGGGCGGCCAGACGCTCGACTTTGTGGCGGTTTTTAGCCGGTTGCGCCGACTTTTCAGCACCATAGAGCAGTTCGCCCAGGGTTATCATCGAGATGCAAAGCGCATCCGCCTCGGCGTTGAAGCGGTCGCGCAAGCCGGGGGGACGGTCGCGGATCACCCGAATGCAGAGATTGGTGTCGAGCATATAGCGCAACACCTCAAAACTCCTCTCGCGTTTGTGCCGGAGGCTGTGAGCGCTCGGGAAAATCGATGCCGGGTTCGTCGAAGAAATCATCCCACACGGTATTGGCGGGCACGATCACCCGGCTTCGCCCCTCGCGCAGAATCTTTACCTCCCGTACGCCTTCGGGGAATGCCACATTTTTAGGCAGTCGAACCGCCTGAGATCGGTTGGATTGAAACAGACTGGTATGGTTCATAGCTACCCTCTCCCTGACATATCCCGAGTGTATATCCCGAAACGGGGGACGTCAAGGGAGGGGGAGCAGCGGTTTCGCTTTATGGGGCTCTCCGATAATTAAACACCGCTGCTTTCGCCGCGGTGTCACGCGAGCAGGCGATTTCCGCTTCAATCAAGTCGTCACCATGGCTGACGGTCCAGTCCCATTGATCCGACCTGAATTTGGCGACATTAAGTGCATATCCAAATAGATGACAGCGCCAGTGATCCCGATTCTGGCGTTCCCAACGTGTGCCCATCGCCCCCACCACCTGTTGTTGTCCGATGTGACAGGTTATCAGTGAGGCTTCTTGCTAACCGAAACCGGGTGGTTCACCATCCCCCATCTGGAGTATGAGGGCATCAATTTTTAGTAGTGATCGGAACGGCCGAGCGGATGATGGGCGAGAGGGGGTGTTCATGGCGAAGTTCGAACATATCGTTGATCGTATCTATGAGGCCGCGACGGAGCCGAATGGTTGGTCAACAGTCCTTGATGAACTTTCGCGCGGAGTCGGGGCGGCCGGCTCCGTTTTGTTAACACAGCGCAGCGATAGCGGCTGGTTGGGGCGAAAATGTTCTGTCGAGATTGCCAGCAGGTTCGATGTGTACATGAAGTCCGAGGCGGCTTTACAGACCCAATGCACGGCTCGTTTGCTTGCTGCCAACAGAAGTGGCTTCGTTACCGATCGCGATGTTTTTACCGATGAGGAGTACCTTGCCGATCCCTTTATGGCAGAATGGGGGAACGCCAACGGATACCATCACTGCGCGGCAACGGCCATTCACTTGCCGAAGCGGGATTTGGTAATCTACCACGTCCAACGACGGAAGGGGCAACCCGCTTTCGACTCCGCGGATATTCAGTTTCTGGACAGTTTTCGTCCCCATCTTGCACGGGCCGGGCTTTTGGCTGCCCGCTGGAAACTGGAGCGGCTGCGTGTGATGGCCGAAGCATTGGCTCTGCTCGGCTTAGCTGCCGCCATCATTGCCTCAAACGGTCGAGTTTTGGCATCGAACACATTGATAGAAAGTATGGGTTCTCATGTCGTCTGGCTACCGGGCGATTATATGGTCTTCGCTGATCCTGCGGCGACCGCCCTGCTGAAGCGCTCCGTGGCCGATCTGAGAACGCCCGCCGCCCCCACGGTGCGCTCATTTCCGGTCAAGGGCGCGGACGGAGAAGGTCTCATGGTGGCCCATCTCATCCCCACTCCCGGCCGGGCTCGCGATTTCTTTGAAGGCGGGTCGGGCGTGCTCGTGCTTTCAATCGCTGCCGCCCCCGGTGCGCCCGATGCGAATTTAGTCGCGGGGCTGTTCGATCTGACACCGGCAGAGGCGCGGGTCGCTTGCGCCATTGCGGGCGGACAAACGGTCAAGGAGATCGCCGTGCGCCATGCCGTGGGTTACGAAACCGTGAGGGCTCAGATCAAAGCCGTATTCGCCAAAACCGGAACCAATCAGCAGTCGCAAGTCGCCTCATTGTTGGCGGGACTCCCTTGTTTCCCGCGGCGGGGGGGGTAGCAAAGCGAAATAATCAATATTGACGATGAACCGCTTGTCCCTCTCTGACCGTAACAAACTGCGCCCGGCCGTGGAGCGGGTGGAACATCGATTCGTCGGTGCCGGTCATCCATGCCTGACCGCCGAGCGCCTCGATTTCGGTGAACAGGGCGGCGCGGCGGTTGGAATCGAGATGAGCCGCCACCTCGTCGAGCAATAACAGCGGGGCTCCGGCTGGCTGTTCGGCCAGCAGGCGGGCGTTGGCCAGCACGATCGCGATCAGGAGCGCTTTTTGCTCGCCAGTCGAGCTACTGTCGGCCGGGGCGGTGCGGGTCTCGGTGCGGTAGCGCACCATCAGGTCGCTGCGGTGAGGGCCGAGCGCGGTGGTGCCGGCCTCGGCGTCGCTGCGGCGCGTCTCGCAAAACCGGGCACGCAAACGGTCCTCAACCGGTAGGGCGGGCTGATCGGCCAACCACTCCTCCAGCGTGCCGGTCAGCGCTAACTCGGCGCGGGGAAACGGGCCGATCCCGGCGGCACAAGCGGCGGTAATGCGGTCTGCGACTTCGGCCCGAGCCAGCGAGACCGCGACTCCGTCACGCGCCATGCGGTCTTCGAGCGCGGCCAGCCAGGACGGTTCGGTAATGCCCTCGCGCAACAGGCGGGCCCGCTCGCGCAGCGCGTGTTCATAGCGGGCGATGCGGCCGGCATGGCCGGGATCAAAGCCGAACACCAACCGGTCGATGAAACGGCGCCGGCCGCTGCCGCTTTCAACGAATAATCGGTCCATTTGCGGGGTGAGCCACAGCACCGACAGATGCTCGGTCAGCGCGGTTTGGTTGCGGGCCGGCTGTCCGTCGATGCGGACAAGGCGGCGGTCCTTGCCCGGAGTCGGGTCGGCGCCGGTGCCGATTTCAACGGTGCCGGCCGCGGTATCCAGGGTGGCGGCAATGCCCCAATCCGGGCTGCCGTGATGGCCCAATTCGTCGAGCCGCGCCCGGCGCAACCCACGCCCCGGCGACAAAAAACTGAGGGCTTCCAGCAAGTTGGTCTTACCGGCGCCATTCGGGCCGGTCAGGACGACCGGCTGCGGTCCAACCTCCAGCCGGGCGGTCCGATAATTCCGGAACCGCGTTAAAGTCAGGCGCAGGACGGCAGGCATACCGGGCCGGTTACGGCATCACACCCGCATCGGCATGATGACATAGAGCGTGCCGCCATCGGAGACGTCACGCACGATGCTGGGGGCGGCGGCATCGGCAATGATGAAACGGGCGTCTTCTCCGCGAATCTGCAAAGAAATATCCAGCAGATAGCGTGAATTATAGCCGAGTTCTATTGCCGGGCCATTGTATTTGACCTCCAGCTCTTCGGTCGCGCTGCCGGCTTCCGGCGTAATCACCGACAGAGTCAAGGTATCGCGAACCAGCGACAGCTTGACCGCCCGGCTTTTTTCCGTGGAAATGGTGGCAACCCGGTCAACTGCGGCGGCAAAGGGCTTGGCCTTGACTTCCATGATCTTGTCGTTACCGACCGGGATCACCCGCTCGTAATCGGGGAAGGTGCCGTCGATCAGTTTTGAGATGACCGTGATCGAGTCGAAGGCAAAGCGGATTTTGGTTTCAGACAGCGAAATTTCGATGGTTGCCGCGGCCTCGTCAACCAATTTACGAATTTCATTCACAGTTTTTCGCGGAATGATAACGCCGGGTATCTCGGCCGCGCCGTCCGGCAACGGCAATTCGATTCGAGCCAGCCGATGGCCATCGGTTGCAACCGCACGCAGCACCGGCAGATCGGAGGCGCCCGGCCCGGTTCCGGTTACGGTGCGGCCGGCATGAATATAGATACCGTTTAGATAGTAACGGGTTTCCTCGGTGGAAATCGCAAAACGGGTGCGGTCGATCAAAGCGCGCATATCCGCCGCGCTGATCTCGAAGCGATGCTTGAGTTTGCCGCCCGACAAGCGCGGGAAGTCTTCAACCGGCTGGCATCCAAGCTTGAACTGGGACCGGCCCGACCGCAGGATCAGTTGGCTGGAATCATTGCTTCGTTCCAGCGTGACCTGGGCACCGTCGGGCAGCTTGCGCACGATCTCATAAAGCGTGTGTGCCGGCGCGGTCACGCTACCGGCGCGCGTAACCGTCGCCGGTACCGCCTCCAGAATTTCCAGCTCCATATCGGAAGCGGTCAGCGACAGCTCGGTGCCGTTCGCCTCCAACAGGACGTTCAGCAGCACGGGAATGGTGGTGCGCCGTTCAACCACACTTTGGACATGCCCGAGTGAACGGAGCAGGGCGGCACGCTCGATGGTGATGTTCATGGGGGGCTTCTGGCGACTCTGATCGGGCGCGCACTATACCATTTTACCGGCGAGGCCGAAGCTCTTTCCGCGCGTCGCTCATAGATTATGCTTTTACCCGGCCGCTGATTCAGTGCTTTCTATCAATATGGTGCCACCCTGCGAACCGAAAGAGAGCTGACATGACCGTTGTTGATGTCGGAGCCCTGACCACAATTGTCGTTATCGCCTTGATGGCGTATCTCCACGGCTTGGTTACCGAAATACTGGTGATCCTGTGTTGGGGACTGTCGGCATTAGCGAGCGCCCGGGCGTTTCCCTATGTCCAACCCGTGCTGCGCGCCCATATCGAGTCGCAAATATTTGCCGACGGGGCGGCACTTGGCTGCGTGTTTATCGTTACTTTAGCGGTGCTGTTGAGCGCGATCGGGCCGATCTCCCGCAGCGTGCGCGAGTCGGGGTTGGGGCGGCTCGATCGCACGCTCGGCCTGGGCCTGGGCGTGTTTCGGGGGCTGCTGGCGGTCACGCTGGCCTGGATGGTGGCGACAAATCTCATGCCCCCCGGCCGGCAGCGGGAATGGCTGCGCGAGGCGATGCTGCGGCCTGTTGTCGAGTACGGGGCCGCCAGCGTGAGAGCCCTGTTGCCCGGCCACCCGGCCGGAGGGCGGAGCGATGACGGCGGCGACTTTTTCGGGATGCTGTTTCCCCGGTCCCGATAGGTAAGGTTGCCCCGCTCAGAACGGCAGCTTCATGCCCGGCGGCAGTTTGATGCCGCCCATCAGTTTTTGGGTTTCCTCGGCGACCAGACCTTCGACCTTGCTTTTGGCGTCGTTGAAGGCGGCGACGATCAAATCCTCAAGGACTTCGATATCGTCTGGTGTAACGACGTCCTTGGAAAGTTTTACCCGCTTCATTTCGCTGCGGCCGTTGACGGTGATTTCGACCATGCCGGCCCCGGCCTTGCCGACGACTTCGATATCGCCGAGCTTGTCCTGCATTTCGGCCATTTTGGTCTGCATTTGCTGAGCTTGTTTCAGCATGTTACCGATGTTCTTCATAGGTCCAGATCTCCTTCATCATCATTATAGTGTTCAATTGACGGTTCGACCATATCCTCGGCGGGGGAGGGCGGTTCTGCGACGGCAACCGGGGTCGTGTCATGGATGGCGGTAATACGCGCACCGGGGAAGATTTCCAGCACGGCGCGAACCAACGGATGAGTCTCAGCGGCAGCTTGCTCTTTGGCCTCGGTGGCGGCATCCTGCTCGGCAATCGTCGGCTGTCCGGATGCCTCGAAATTGGCAACCACGGTCCAGCGCCGCCCCGTCCATTCCGAAAGCAGCGGACCCAGGCGGTTCACTAAATCTTTGGGTGCGGCCGGTTTGGGGCGCAGCTCTAATAAGCCCGGCTCCAGCTTGATCAGATGGACGTTGCTGCGAAGATGGGCGTAAAGCCTGCCTTCTCGGCGATCGGCGAACAGTTTGACCAGCGCCCGGAAATCGCCCGGCAGTGCAGCGGCCGCAACGGCCGGGGTCTGCGTCGGAGTCGGCGCCGGGGTCGTTACGGGTGCCCGCGCGACCGCCACCGCGACATTGGTTGCAACTCTGTTGCTTGCGACCGTCGGGAATCCCGTGGAGGTGCCGCGCGGCATATTACTGCCGCCTCCGCCGCTACCGCCGCCGGCCGGGGGGGTGCCCGCTGTCGGTCCGCCACGCTCGCGCGCTTGCCGGACCAGATCGCCGGGGACGGGCAGATCGGCGGCGAAACTCAGCCGGATGATCACCATCTCGACCGCTTGGTGCGGCACCGGCGCCGCCATCGCCTCGTTCAGACCCTTGAGCAAGATTTGCCACGCCCGAGTCAGCAACGGTACGGTCAGCCGCCCGGCCAAGGCACCACCGCGCGCCCGTTCCGCTTCGGGGGTGGCCGGGTCTTCAAGCAAAGCAGGAATCAGCTTGGCTCTGGTCAGGAAATGGGTCAACTCCAACAGATCACGCAGAATAACCGGCGGGTCGGCGCCGGCCCGGTGCAAATCGGCCAGCAGATCGAGCGCTGCCGCCGGATTGCCGCTCAGCGTCGCTTCGAACAAATCGATGATCACGGCGCGGTCGGCAAGGCCGAGCATGTCGCGCACTTGCTCGGCGCCAACCCGGTCACCACCGAGCGCGATCGCTTGATCAAGCAGGCTGAGCCCGTCACGGACCGAGCCGTCGGCCGCCCGTGCGATCAGGGCCAGCGCGTCCGCCTCTACCGCGACATTTTCGGCGTCGGCCACCCGGGAGAAATGCTTGATCAGGACCGGAGTCGCCACCCGTCGCAAATCAAAGCGCTGACAGCGCGACAGTACCGTGACCGGCACCTTGCGAATCTCGGTGGTGGCGAACACGAATTTGACGTGACTCGGCGGTTCCTCCAGCGTCTTCAGCAGTGCGTTGAACGCATTCTTCGACAGCATGTGGACTTCGTCGATAATATAGAGCTTGTACCGAGCCGATACCGGGCTGTAGCGCACCCCCGAGATGATCTCGCGGATATCGTCGACTCCGGTATGCGAGGCGGCGTCCATTTCCAGCACATCGACATGCCGATCCTGCATGATGGCTTGGCAGGGCTCGCACACGCCGCACGGGCTGACCGTCGGCCCGCCTTTGCCGTCCGGGCCGATGCAGTTCAGGGCGCGGGCGATGATGCGGGCGGTGGTGGTCTTGCCGACTCCGCGCACGCCGGTCAGCATGAAAGCTTGAGCGATCCGGCCCGAGGCGATGGCATTGGTCAGGGTGCGAACCAGCGCTTCCTGTCCGACCAGTTCGGCGAATGAGGCGGGCCGGTACTTGCGCGCAAGCACGCGATAAGCGTTCGCCGAGGTGGACGCAGGTTCGGGCGAGGCGGCGAGAGGCGATTCGGTCACACGCGGCTTCCGGCGGAAATTACCAGCCGCCCCCGCCGGGATGGCCGGGTCGGGGAGGTAAGAGGTGGGAGGCTGACCGACGACCCGAGCCTGATCTCGTTGCGGCTGCTTCCTTCCGGACCTGACCGGGTTGGCGAGGGACTCGTCCGCTGCCAACCTCCCGCCGCCTTATAGCAGCAAACCGGGGCAGCGAAGCAAGAGGCTTGGCGGGGGGCATCGGCAATCTCGCCATCCGTCTTGCGGTAGAGTAATATCTCCGGGTGATGCCGAGAGGAGCCGAGATGGGCGCTGTTGCCTTTGATACTCTGAAGCTGGCGCGCACGCTGCGCGACACGGCCCATATGACGCAGGAGCAATCCGAAGGCATCGCCGACGCCATGGCCGAAGCCATGTCCGGTGCCGAACTGGCCACCAAAAGCGACCTTGACGGGCTGAAGGCTGAGTTGAGGGCCGATCTGGTCGAGGTTGAGCATCACCTGGAAGCCAAGATTTCCGGGGTTGAAAGCAAGCTGGAAGCCAAGATTTCCGGGGTTGAAGGCAGGCTGGAAGCCA
>JBAWVF010000111.1:0-12944 GCA_037147415.1 Rhodospirillaceae bacterium
ATGCGCAGGCATCAAGCCGACCCGATGCGCAGGCATCAAGCCGACCCGATGCGCAGGCATCAAGCCGACCCGATGCGCAAGACCGCCTCGAGTCGACTCCTCCGGCCGCTTCGGACGCCGCGGACCGCGACTCGGTATGGCCCATCAAGCCCGACAACCTACCGGATATTGATGAATACTTGCGGGACGGCCACACTTGGTTGACGAATATCTGCATCCGGCGTAATCATTCCTTAACGAGTAACCGACGGACGGAATGGTGATGGCTAAGGGAGCGGATGTACGGGCACGCAAAACGCTGCGACTGCCGGTGGTACGGGCGATATTGGTCGGTGCAATGCTGGCGCTGGCCGGGTGCGCCACGCCGGAGACCGCGGTCACGGGCGACGATGGCGGCCCGGTGCCCCCCGATTATAAAGTTCTTACCGGCTGGTCGCGCGACAACCACGCCGAAGCGGTTCCGGCCCTTCTTCGCACCTGCAAATATTTTCAGGCGCTGGGCGGGCGCGAGCTGACCAACGGCCGGGCCGGGCGCGCGTCGGACTGGCAGCCGGCTTGTACCGCAGCCAAGCAACTGCCGTCCGGTAACGGCATCGCGGCGCGCCATTATTTTGAGACTTGGTTCACGCCGCTGCCGCTGGCGGCCGAGGGCCAGGAGGGCCTGTTCACCGGTTATTACGAAAGCGAGCTGCAAGGCAGCATGGAGCGCACCCCGCGCTACCATGTCCCGCTCTATGCCATGCCGTCCAACCATCGCGGCGCGTTGCCGACCCGGGCCCGGGTCGCGGAAGGGGCGCTGGCCGGGCGCGGGCTGGAGCTGCTGTGGGTCGATGATGCGGTCGAGGCCTTCATCATGGAGATTCAAGGCTCGGGACGGGTGCGGCTGCCCGACGGCTCCAGCATCGGTATCAACTATGCCGGCCAAAACGGGCAGAAATACTATCCGATCGGCCGATATTTGATCGACCAGGGCGTTGCGACGCCCGAGCAGATGAATATGCACATCATCCGCAAGTGGCTGCACGACCACCCGCAAGAGGCACAACGGGTGATGAACCTGAACCCGAGCTATGTTTTCTTCAAGCTGCGGCCCTCGGGCGATCCCCGGGGCGCGGCGACCGAGCTGACGCCCCGGCGCAGTCTGGCGGTTGACCGGTCCTATATCCCGCTCGGCGTACCGTTGTGGATCGATTTGCACGATGTTCCGATCCAAGGCGGCTTATTGCGCACTTTGGTGATGGCGCAGGACACCGGCGGCGCAATCAAGGGCGCCGTGCGCGGGGATTACTTTTGGGGTCACGGCGACGAAGCCACCTATGCCGCCGGCGTCATGAAGGCGCGCGGGCGCTACTTCATGCTGGTGCCGCGCACGGTGGCGGCGCAGAGTCGGCAAACGGCCAGCCGGCCATGATGAACGGCCCGGCGAGCGATTCGGAGTCTCTGGTTCGTCTCAGTGATCTGGCCGAACCGGGTCCGGCGCTCGCCGCCCTGGAGGCGATCTTCTTCGAGTCCTCGGTCCGCACCGAGTTTGCCGCGGCCGACGAGCGCCGGGGCTTCTTCGAGCGCTGGACCGCGTACTATCTTGAGCATTGCCGCCGGGACGTCTGGTTCTGGCGCGATGCGGACGGCGGCATTGCCGGCTATTTGACCGGCTGCCGCGATAGTGCCGCCGCGGCCGGGATTTATGCCGCCCTGCCGGCCTATGCCCTGTTCGAGGATTGCTTTGTGGAATATCCTGCCCATTTGCATGTGAATTGTTTCGGCACTCGACGCAATGTGGGAATCGGTGCACGGCTGATCGAACGCTTTGCCCTGGAGTGCCGTGAGGCTGGATTACCCGGCCTGCATGTGGTAACCGGCCCCGGTGCCCGCAATGTCGGGTTCTATCACCGGGTCGGATTTACCGAGCACAAGGTCCGGGCATGGCAGGGCAGACCGCTGCTGTTCATGGGACGAAGCTTAAGAGCGAGGGCGCTGTGATGGCGGGAGAGATGAAGATCAATCGCCGGGACTTCAACCGGTTGAGCAGCGGCCTGCTGCTTGGCGCCGGTGGATTGCTGACGGGAACCGGGCGTGCGCTGGCCGGGGATACCAGCTATGTCGTCCGCCACGGCCATGCCCCCTTTTACGCCTCGCATCTTTATCCCGGCAGCCCGCTCACCCTGTCTGAACGCGCCTTGCAAGAGACCGGACAGAAAGTATTGGCACTAACCTTCGATGACGGCCCCGTTCTCGGCAACGACACGGAAATTCTGCGCCTGCTGACCGAATATGACGCCGTCGCCACTTTCTTCGTGATCGGGAACAAGATTCCTCATCATCTGGAACTGCTTCAGCAAATGGTCAATAACGGCAGCGAGGTCGGCAATCACAGCTGGCGTCACCCGATGATGACCAGCCTGAATGCCGACTCCCAGCTCGACGAATTGCGCCAAACCGACGATATGCTGGCCGGAGCCGGGATTCCGGTCAAGTGGTTCCGTCCGCCCTATGGCGACTATGACACGCTGACCACCACCATTGCGCGAACCGAAGCGCTGGAAACCATTCTGTGGAGCGTCGATTCGCGTGACTGGAAGGGCAGCCCGCCCGATGTGCTGGCACAGCGCGTGATTGCCGATATCTCGCCCGGTGCGGTGATCCTGATGCACAGCACCAAAAGCCACACGGTTGCCGCGCTGCCCAAGATTTTGCAATATGCTCGCGCGAACGGCTATCGCTTCGTCACAATGTCGGAGTGGAAGCAGATCATGATCCGGGTCGACCCGATCGCCGTGCGCATGGCCGCCGAAAGCAAGCCGTCCGCCGCCCCGGAAGCGGCCAAAATCGCCGAAATGCCCCGCGCCGAAATGATCAAAACCATGCGGTGAGGGGAGGCGGACGGGGGGATCACGAAGGTGGCGTTTCAGGGCTTGATCGGACTGGCGGGATTGCCGGCACTGGCTTGGTTGCTCAGCGAGGCGCGGTGGCAGGTGAATTGGCGAACGGTTGTAGCCGGCATGGCGTTGCAGCTTGTACTAGCCCTGTTGTTGCTCAAACTCCCCGGAGCGTCCGGCTTCTTCCTGTTACTCAATGACGCGGTCGAGGCGCTGCAAAAGGCGACCGACACCGGCACCGGCTTCGTCTTCGGATATTTGGGCGGCGCCCCGTTACCTTTTGCGGAAACCCGCCCCGGCGCCTCTTTTATTCTCGCGTTCAAAGCGTTGCCGCTGGTACTGACCATTTCGGCGCTTGCCTCATTGTTATTTCATTGGGGCGTTCTGCAACGCATTGTTTCGGCCTTTGCTTTTATACTTCGGCACAGCATGGGTATCGGCGGCGCATTGGGATTCGCGGCGGCGGTCCATGTCTTCGTCGGCATGATCGAGGCGCCGTTACTGGTCCGCCCCTATCTTATCCGCATGAGCCGCGGTGAGTTGTTCGCGATGATGACGTGCGGCATGGCCGGGGTTGCCGGCACCATGATGGCGCTTTACGCGAATATTCTCGGTCCTGTAATTCCGAATGCGCTCGGCAATATTTTGATTGCATCGCTGATCAGTACGCCCGCTGCGCTGGCGGTGGGGGCGCTAATGGTTCCATTTGCTCCCGCTGACGACGAAAGTTTCGCGCTAGATGACAAGCTGCGCTCGGACGGCGCCCTCGACGCCATCGTCAAGGGCACCGGGGACGGCGTCGGCCTGTTGGTGAATATCGTCGCGATGCTGCTGGTGCTGGTGGCGCTGGTTACGCTGGCCAACATGGCGATTGCGCCGCTGACGCTTCAGGGCGTGCTGGGCGCGGTGTTCGCACCGGTGATGTGGGCGCTCGGCATGCCCTGGAGCGAGGCGGTCACCGCCGGCAACCTGATGGGCAGCAAGACCGTTCTCAACGAGTTCATTGCCTACCTTGACCTGGCCGCGTTGCCGGATGGGGCATTATCAGCCCACTCGAGGCTGATCGTGACCTATGCCTTGTGCGGTTTTGCCAATTTCGGCAGCCTGGGCATCGTGATCGGCGGCTTGGGCGCGATGGTGCCGGAGCGCCGCCCCGAAATCGTCGCGTTGGGTGGCAGGTCGATTCTGGCCGGCACCTTCGCCACCTGCATGAGCGGCGCCACGGTCGGATTAATTCTTTAGTTCTTCCAAGTATAGACTGCGGTCACCGCATAGTTCCACACGGCGCCGACCAAGACTCCGGCCAAGGCCGAAAGTAACCATGCGGTACTGGAGCTGAACAGGTACGAGGCAATCCCGACATTGGCGACGGCGCCGACGCTGCATGCCAAACTGAATGAGAAGAAACCACGGACCAGCCCCCAGCCTTTCAGGCGGCGGTCACGATATGTCGTGTAATTGTTCAAAAAGAAGTTACCGCTCATGGCGGCCAAAGTTGCCGCCGCCTGCCCGGTCGCGAAGCTGGCCCCGAGCGGGCCATAGGCCAGCATCAAAACCAATAGATGAACAAAAACTCCGACCGTTCCAACTAACGAGAACAAGAAAAAACGCACCGGAATGGTGTGTCCGATCAGTTTATCGGCCAGCAGCATCAAATAATCAAGCATAACCCGAATATCAAGCTTAGTCTCGTCAGCCTGTCTCTCTCGAAACTGATAGGGTAACTCGCGAAATCGCAACGGTTCGGGCACGGAGGCAAACAGATCAAGCAATATCTTAAAGCCGACGCCCGACAACTTGCGCACCGCGCGTTCCATCGCCTCACGCCGCACCATGAAAAAGCCGCTCATCGGGTCGCCAAGCTCGGCTTTCAACACCAAGCGGCTGAGCCGGGTCGCAAACACGCTCATGCGTGCCCGGCTTTGATCCCAGTTGCCGATACCGCCGCCGCCGACATAGCGGCTGCCGACCACGATATCGACCGGTTCAGAGCGCAAACAGTCCAGCATCGGCGCCAGTAAAGCCTCGTCATGCTGAAGATCGCCATCCATCACGGCCAGATACGGTGCCGACGACGCAAGAAAGCCCTCGATGCAGGCCGAAGACAAGCCGCGCCGGCCGATGCGCTGAAGACAGCGAATGTGCGGATTGTCGCGCCCGATCCGCCGTACTTCCGCCGCCGTGCCGTCAGGCGAGTCGTCATCGACGAAGATCGCCTCCCACGCAACGCCCGCCAACACGACTTCCAGACGCCGGGCCAGCGCAGCGACATTATCAACCTCGTTAAAGGTCGGAATGATCACTGAAAGCTCAACGCCAACCGATCCGGCGGTGGTCTGAAGCGGCATTCTCGGCACCCTGGCAAGCCGTTGCGATCAGCCCTCATAACATAGCCGCGGCTTCCCCGTCACCGCAGGCTTGCGCCGGACCGCGTGGCGGTGTATATACAAATGCATATGCGTAAAATGCGCCAATCTCCTCGGCAATGAACCGAGGGAAAAAATTCAGGGGGAGGAAACGCCATGGAAACGGAGAGGCAATTCTCTTGCAGTAGAGGACATGCGTTATGGATTTTGATTGGCACGAGCGCAAGTGCGAGAGCAATTTACTAAAGCACGGCATTGACTTTGAAGATGCCATACGGCTTTGGGAAGGCTTAGTTATTGAGAAATATTCGGTTCACGCCGGAGGAGAGCCTCGAACCAAAGCCATCGGCATGGTCGATGGACAAGTATTGACCATTATTTATACATGGCGTGGCGCGGTGCGGCGCCTGATTTCAGCACGGAGGGCCGACAAAAATGAGCGAAGAACGTATCATACGACGGTCACTGAAGGATGCGAGGCCGGGCAAGACGGACTGGGCCCGGGTCGACGCCCTCACTGACGCGGAGATCGAAGCGGCGGTTGCGGCTGATCCCGATGCCGCCCCGATCATGCGTGAAGACGAGATCGAGGATTGGTTTAAGAATGCCTGCGTCGTCATGCCGCCGGGCAAGGCGCCGATCAGCATTCGTATCGACCGCGATGTGCTGGACTGGTTCCGCACTTCGGGCGAGCCGTACCAGACTAAAATCAATGCGGTGCTGCGCGCCTATATGGACCACGAAAAAGCCGGGGGCAGGGCGTAACCATACTGATCCGGTACAGTTACGCCCCTTTGCGTCAATTGGTCAGTGCTTCGAACGAAGCGGGAGCGTCGTCGATCACGCGCGCGCCACCGGGAGCGATCTCGATCACCGCTAGGCCGCGTTCGACCAGCCCGTCCGTACGCAGCCGGAAAATGCCGTCGACTCCGGAAAAGCCGCTGGGATTGGTCAGGCTGGCTTCGTCATAGGTTGCGGTTGCGGGTGAGCGGGCCAGCACCGCGGCCAACGAAGTCGCATCATAGGCAACGGTCGCCAAACGCTGCGGCTTGTGATGATACAGCGCCTCGAAACGGGCCTCGAAATCGGCGCGGGCACCGGGCGCCGGCGCGGCGAACCAGGCTCCGTTCAAGCCGGGCAGACTGGCCAGCGACGGATCGTCCCACAACCCGGTCCCGAGCAGGCGGACCTTTGAACTATCGATTCGGTTGGCCGCCAGCATCGGCAGCAAGGCGCGCAACTTGTCGCCGCCCTCGGCGATCAGCAGAGCGTCGAAGCCGCCGCCCGTGGTGTCCTGAGCGGCCTGGGCCTGAAGCCGGGCCAATGCGGCACGCGAAGCCTCGTCGGTGCGAGCGGCCAACTCGCGCATGCGCGCTTCCATCCCGGAGCGGCCGTCGCCGGCCAACCGGGCCACCGCCGCCGCCATGTCGGCGTTGTCGTTGCCATAGCGCTCTTCACGCGCCAAAGTCAGCCCGCGCCGAGTCGCGACATCACGCAAAGCCGCCGCCACCGCCTCGCCATAAGGATTGCGGGGGGCCAGCACCGCCAGCCGCTGCGCACCACGGACCCGGGCGTAATCGACAACCCGGCTGACCTGATCGGCCGGAACCAAGCCGATGATATAGGTGCCGTCACCGGCCCGCTGCCAATCGTTGGAGAACGCCAGCATCCGAATGCCGCCGGCACGCGCGACCGGTTTGACCTCTCCGACCTCGGCGCTATACAGCGGCCCGAGAATCAGGCGCACCCCTTCGGCGGCCAGAGCCCGCGCCCCTTGAGCGGCTTCAACGGGCGAGCCCTTGGTATCGCGCGGCAGCAGTACGAATTTATCCTCGCCCAGATCGAACAGGGCCAACTGAGCCGCGTTCAGCATCTCGGAACCGACATTGGCGCCCTGACCCGAGAGCGGCAGCAGCAGGCCGATCTTGACCGGTCCGCTCGCGGCAGCGGGCACCCCGCCGGGCGGGCCGAGCGGAACCTGAGTCACCGGTTTGCTCGGCACCGCGGGAGGAGCTTGCGGCAAGTCGGTCCGAGCCGGTAAGTTGGGCGCAGCGGTGGTGGCCGGTGGCGGGGAGCCGGTCAGCGTACACGCCACCAGCAACAGTGACAGAGCCAGCCCGAACAGCCGGCGGTTCGCTGCGGTTCCGATTTTCTCGAAGCTTTTCGCCATACGTGCCACCGACGGTCTCCCATGACTGAACAAATGAATCCGGCAGAGCCTAGCGAGAGCGAACGCCCCTGTAAACTAAGCCCGGGCCTTTATCTGGTAGCGACACCGATCGGCAACACCGGCGACATGACGCTGCGGGCGCTGGAGCTGTTGAAAGCCTGCGACGTAATCGCGTGCGAAGACACCCGCGTCACCGGTAAGCTATTGACCCGCTTCGGTATTCGTCGCCCGACCCTGCCCTATCACGAATACAATGCCGCCGAAATGCGGCCGAAGTTGCTGGCGCGACTGGCGGCCGGAGAAATTGTGGCGCTGGTTTCGGATGCCGGTACGCCGCTGATTTCCGATCCGGGCTACAAGCTGGTGCGGACCTGCATCGAGTCCGGATTGGCGGTGACCGCACTGCCCGGCGCGAATGCTGTACTGACGGCGCTTCAACTTTCCGGCCTGCCGGTCGATCGATTCATGTTTTGCGGCTTTCTGCCGGCCAAATCCGCGGCCCGACGTACTGAAATAGATGCATTGTCCACAGTGCCCGCAACTCTAGTTTGTTACGAATCGGCACAACGACTACCCGCAATGCTGGCCGATCTGGCTTCGGGACTCGGACCGCGCCCGGCCGCGGTCGCGCGCGAGCTGACCAAGCTGTTCGAAGAGGTGCGCCGCGGGCCGCTCGACGCATTGTCCGCCCACTACGCCGCCGCCGGGCCGCCCAAGGGTGAAGTGGTGGTGGTGATCGGTCCGCCCGCCCTGTCGGAGACGACCGGCCTTGACGGCACCGACCTTGACGCCGCCCTGACCAAAGCGCTGGCCGGGACCAGCCTGCGCGATGCGGTTGCCGAAGTCACCCGGCTCAGCGGTCAACCCCGGCGCAAGGTTTACGCCCGCGCCCTTGAATTGATCGGTGCCGCCGACTCGTTAGAGTCGATCGGAGCCTCCGATCATGATAAAATCTGAACTCGGGCGGCGGGCCGAGCGATTCGGGCGCCGGGCCGAAGCGTGGTGCCGGCTGGCCTTGCGGCTCAATGGCTACCGAGTCGTGGCGGTTCGAGAGCGCACCCCGCTCGGCGAGATTGATTTAATTGCGCGACGCGGGGATACACTCGCTATCGTTGAGGTCAAAGCCCGCGCGAACGTCGATTGTGCGGCATCGGCGCTGTCGGTTCGTCAGCAAGGCCGACTGGCCCGCGCCGCTTCGACTTGGCTGGCGCGGCGGCCCGAGTTTGCCGGACTGGCTGTGCGCTTCGATTTGATGGTGGTCAGCCCATGGCGCTGGCCGCGCCATCTGACCGACGCCTGGAGGCCATGACCCAAAGGTTCAGTCTCATTTAACCCAACGAGAGCATCGACAAGGCCGGGTGTCTTGGTCTACGTCATCAATCGGCCCTCCGGTCCTTATTGAACACCTCGACGAGCGTAGCGCCCTTGACCAACCGTACGGAAGCCCGCGACTATCTCCGCAAGGCCGGCGAACAGCCCGATGAAGCCATCGAGTTGGCCGAGGCCGCCCTGATGCTGGCCGCCTTGGACCGGCCGACCGGCGACCTTGACGGCTATCGCAATCACCTGGCCGAGCTGGCCGCGGATGTCGCCGGCCGCGTGCCCGAGGGCATGGCGGACGATCTCGGCTGCCGGGTCGCGGCCTTACGGGAAACTCTGGTCAATCGCTACGGATATCAGGGCGACACCGAGACCTATGAAGATATTCAGAACGCCAATTTGATGAGCGTGATCGATCGGCGGCGCGGCATGCCGGTGGCGCTCGGGATTCTTTTTCTCCATGTCGCCCGCGTGCGCGAGTGGGACATGGTCGGGCTGAATTTTCCCGGGCATTTCCTGGTTCGCCTCGATGCCGGGGGCGAGCGCGTGATTATCGATCCGTTCCGCAAGGGGCAGGAATGCAGCGCGGTCGACCTGCGCGAGTTGCTTAAGGCCACCGCCGGGCTTACCGCCGAGTTGGAGCCCGATCATTATGCTCCGGTTGATAACCGCTCGATTCTCCTTCGTCTCCAAAACAATATCAAATTGCGTCACCTGCGCAATAATAACCCGGCGAAAGCGCTGGAAGTCTTGGAGGACATGGTTCTGTTCGCCCCGCAAGAGCCGGCGCTCTGGCGCGAAACCGGCCTGCTGCGCGGTCACTTCGGCAGTTTGAACGGCGCCATCGCCGCGCTGGAAAAATTCATGGATATGAGCGACAACGACCCCGCGCTGCACCAAACCGCTCTGATCATCCAACAGTTGAGAAACCGGTTGAATTAAAATCGCCCCCTATTCAGGAGCGATGCGGGGAAAGTGCAGGATGAAACGCGTGCCGGCCCCCGCCTCGGATTCCATGCGAATACTGCCGCCGAAGCGGGTAGTCACCAGATTATAAACGATATGCAGCCCGAGACCGGTGCTGCCGTTACCGCGCCGTGTCGTAAAGAACGGGTCGAACACCCGGGCGGCATGATCAGCCGGAATACCGAGTCCGTCATCGGCATAAATCAGTTCAACACTTGCATCATCCCGCTCGGTCACAGAAATCGAAAGCTGCCCCGTTTGCTCCTCATGAAACCCGTGCACAACAGAGTTCATGATAAAATTACTGAGAATCTGAGCAAAAGCGCCTGGATAACCATCAATTTCGATGCCATCGGGACAATCGATACTTACTTTGTGCCCGACCTTGCGATAAACCGGGCTGAGACTGGTGACCACATCGGTAAGATAAGGCCGCAACGCAAAACTGCGCCGGGTTTCGCTGGTGCGATCGGCGGCGACTTGCTTGAAGGTCTGAACCAGAGCCGCCGCACGCTCGATATTGGATTGCAGCAACGCGCCTCCCTCGATCATCACCCCCAGGAAGACGTCGAAATCACTTTTGCGCAGCTTGCCGGCCGCCCAAACGTCACGAATTTCCTCCACCCGCCCGGTCAGCATGGTGACGCTGGTCAGCGCCACCCCGATCGGGGTGTTGATCTCGTGAGCGACCCCGGCGACCAGCCCGCCCAGCGAAGCCATCTTTTCATGCATGACCAACGTCGCCTGCGCCTCGCGCAGCCGGGTCAGCGAAACCTCAAGATCGGCGGTGCGCGCGGCCAATTCCCGGGTGCGCTCGGTGACCAGAGCGTCCAACATTTCCGCCGTAACACGCAATTTTTGCTGGTGCCGACCCGCCAACCAAGCGACAACCGCGATAGCCAGCGCCGCCAATAACGTCACCAGAATGAGGCTTAGCACCGTGCGGTTGGCCCGCTCCCCCGCCTGATCGGCGCGCGCGCGGGCGTCGGCAACCGCGGCAGCGGTAATCGCGTCGAAGCGCTGCGACAAGCCATCGAACATGGTATTGAACGGCCGCAGGAAAGACACTGTCGAAGCGAAGTCGATTTCAAGCATTGAGCCAACCCAGCGGACGGCCCCCTCATAATGCTCAAGCGTCCCCAAGGCTTCGTTCAGGCTCGGCACCTGCTGCGGCGTGGCGTAGCGCTCGCGATAATCAACAAGCTCCGCACGCAACTTGCCGACCTGGTCGCCTAAATGCTCCAGTTCTTGTGGGACATTGATCATCTCGGTTCCCGCAGCGCGAACCGTCATCAGCCCGTAAAGACTGGCATTGATTTTCTGAAGCCGGTTCCCGACCTCGGCAATGCGGACGCTGCTGTCAAGATTGTGACCGACGATGCGGCGGGTTTCGGTAAGAACAGCGTCAAAACCGGTATAGCCGAGCCAGATCAACAAAGCGAAGCCGACCACGACCGCCATCGCGGCGGCAGGCAGACCGACAACCTGCCAGACCGGGCGCGCGCCGGCCTTAAGTCCGGTTGTTTGAGTGGCTGCAATCATGGTCGTTCCGACCGAAACAATTTATCTGCAATTTTTCTACCATCTTCCGACCACGGAGAACAGCACCGTCGGTTCGATCACGTTAAGCGGCAATTCGCGCCGCTGCCATAGACCCTGAACCGCTAACTCAGCCGTAATATTTTCGGTGACGTGATAGCCGATGCGCGGCTCCAGCATGACAAAATCACCCAGTCCGGTCATGGCGCGAGAGTTTCCGGTAGTAAAGTACGGCCTGATGTCGGGTAGTGCATATCCGCTTAAATAGTGAACATCAAGATCAACTTCCCACGGCCCGTCGGTGTATCCAATATTCGCATTAATTTTATGCTGTGGCGTGCGACCGGAGAATTGTTCCTGGCCAAAGACCAAAAGTGACCGGGTCTCCATATTGTCCTTTATCATCTGGGCTGTATAATTGACACTCCAGCTCCAGCTTGGCCAGCTCCAGCTTGGCCAGCTCCAGCTTGGCCAGCTCCAGCTTGAATCGATCTTGCCCTTGATTCCCAATTCCAGCCCCGCGGTTTGCGAACTGTGGTAATTGGTGGTCGGCAAAAGCAGCAATCCGGGCGGGATAACAATCCGGGGATTGAAGGCGTAATCAATAATCCCTTTATTTTCCTGATAGAATAGACTGGCGCGGGTCGCAGCATTAAACGCGGGCAGGCTGTGATCCCACGAGACCTCATAATTCCAAACATCGGTCGGATTGAGTTGGGGATTGCCGTAAATCACGAATCTCATCGGCGGAGCGACGTGGTGACTCGACTCAAAGGCGCTGAAGTTGGAAAGAGACGGCAATTCCAGACCATGACCGACCGTAAATCTTGCCGTATCGAGATCGCTAGCCCGCCAGACCAGCCCGCTGTTGAAACTGAAGGCATCCAGGGAGCGATTGAAATCGCTGTTGGTCAGCGGCACCAACGGCGTCACCGGCCCGGTTCGGTCAAGTTGCAGCAAGTCATAACGGACGGCATTAACAAAAGACAATTTTTCGGTAATCGCCCAGTCCCACATGCCACTGCCCGACAACACCTGATACTGTAATGAAGCATCGGGATTATTCAAAACGCTCGCTTGATTGTGACGAAATTCTCCGGCCAGCCGAATCGAATGATCGGAGCCTATCTTAAACAAGTCCTGAAGACTGGCGACCGTGGCGCTGTTGTCGGCGACGCTGCTCCCGAGCGCGGGCATATTAACCGTGGTATGGAATTCGTTGTGATAAGCCAGCGCCGAGATCAGGCCGAGTCTGGTTTCGGTCGAATAGTTGGCCCGAACCGCATTGATTTCCTGACTCATGTCGGTGATAAAATAGTCCCAATTCAACCGCCGCTCGCGCCCGGTCACCCGGCCGACCGACAGGCCAAGCCGGCTGTCATCCTCAAACCGAGCGGAACCATCGGCATGAACCGAGCGCCGCCGTGGCTCAACCGGTTGCATCCGACCCCCTAAACTATCGGGGCGATCGCCGGATGCCGAAGCATCATAACCGCCGGTCGACAGACGCACCGCGGCCCGCTCGCCTGGCTTGGCCGTGACCACACCCGACAGCTCCCGGTATTTCTGAGTGCCCCCACGCACCCGCGCACTGTTGGTCGGCGCATCAAGCGGGTCGAAGGTCAGAATATTGATGACGCCGCCGGCAGCATTAATACCAGTCGCAAGAAGTCATGACTCGCGGCCATAATGGATAGATATCTATGG
>JBAWVF010000112.1:0-12848 GCA_037147415.1 Rhodospirillaceae bacterium
GCTACGGCGAAGTGCAGGCGCGGTTCGAAGAGTTGGGCGGCTACGAACTGGAGGGGCGAGCGCGAGAAGTGCTCGCCGGGCTCAGCTTCAGCCAGGAGATGATGGAAATGGACGTGGGGGCGCTATCGGGCGGCTGGAAGATGCGCGTTGCGCTCGGCCGCATCCTGCTCATGCGACCCGACGTGATGCTGCTCGACGAGCCGAGCAACCATCTGGATATCGAGAGCCTGATCTGGCTGGAGGAATTTCTGCAAGGCTATGATGGTGCTCTGTTGATGACCTCGCATGACCGCGAGTTCCTGAACCGGGTGGTCTCGAAGATCATCGAGATCGACGGTGGCTCGCTGACCAGTTATTCCGGCGATTACGCCTTCTACGAGCGGCAGCGGGCGGTCAACGAAAAGCAACAGCAAGCGCAATTCGAACGCCAGCAAGCCATGCTGGCCAAGGAGCTGAAGTTTATCGAGCGCTTCAAGGCCCGCGCCTCGCACGCCAGCCAGGTGCAAAGCCGGGTCAAGAAGATCGACAAGATCGAGCGCATCGAGCCGCCGAAGCGCCGTCACATCGTGTCGTTCGACTTCCCGCCGGCTCCGCGCTCGGGCGAGGATGTGGCGGTCCTGCGGAACGTCCACAAGGGCTACGGCAGCCGGACCATCTATCAGGGGTTTGACTTTGTGATCCGCCGGAAGGAGCGCTGGTGCGTCATGGGTGTCAATGGCGCCGGCAAATCGACGCTGTTGAAGTTGGTGGTGGGTTCGACCGAACCGGACACCGGGACGGTCACGGTCGGCGGCAGCGTCCGGATAGGATATTTCTCTCAGCACGCGATGGAACTGCTCGACGGCGAGGCCACCGTGTTCGAGGCTCTGGAAGGGGCGTTCCCGCAGGCGGGCGTGGGCGTGCTCAAGGCGCTGGCCGGCTGTTTCGGATTTTCCGGCGATGATGTGGAAAAGAAATGCCGCGTTCTGTCGGGCGGAGAAAAGGCCCGGCTGGTGATGGCGCTCATGCTGTTCAATCCGCCGAATTTCCTGGTGCTCGACGAACCGACCAACCACCTTGATCTCGACACCAAGCAAATGTTGATTAAGGCGCTGGCCACCTATGAAGGCACCATGCTGTTCGTTTCGCACGACCGACATTTCCTGGCCACACTTTCCAACCGCGTACTGGAACTGACGCCGGAGGGCATCCATCAATATGGTGGCGGCTATACCGAATACGTGGCACGCACCGGGCAAGAAGCGCCCGGGCTGCGCAGCTGATCCGGCGGTCGCGCACGCGGCGATCGCCTCGGCGGGATCACGCCGGTAAATACCAATTAACCGGCGAGTCGTGGCCTCTTGACATCTTCGGAAGATAAAGGGTATTCTGGCTAACATGCTAGCTGGATAGGGCGCTAACATGCAAGAATTTGCCACGTTCGATGCCAAGAACCGTCTCAGCGCGCTGCTTGATTTGGTCGAGCAGGGAGAAGAGGTCATGATCACCCGTTACGGTCGTCCGGTGGCCAAATTGGTTTCGGCCAACGCCGTCTCGGATCATCAGGTGGCGTTGGCCGCCGCCGCACGGATCCGAGCGCGCGCGGCTCAAAGCAAAGGTGAGTCGTTCGACTGGACGGAATGGAAGGGCTACCGCGACCAGGGGCGACCATGAGCCTTGTCTTGGATAGTTCGGCGACGCTTGCTTGGCTCTATGCCGATGAGTCCAACTCAGCGGTCGATCAGGTGTTTCAACAGGTGGTTCGCGACGGGGCCCGGGTTCCCGCCTTGTGGCGGCTTGACGTCGGGAACTGTCTTTTGCAGGCGGTTCGGCGCAGGCGGATTACCGCCGCCTTCCGGGACGACTCCCTTGCCGATTTGGCCAAGCTGAACATCAGGATCGATTCCGAAACCGACACCTACGCGTGGAGCACAACGGCGCGGCTTGCCGAGCGCTTTGATCTCACCCTATATGATGCGGCCTATCTGGAATTAGCACAGCGTCATAGTTTACCGTTGGCCTCACTCGACCGCGAGATTCGGACCGCAGGGAGTGCCTTGGGCGTGCTTCTGCTCGGGGTTTGAAGGAAAGTTGTCATGATGACATGTCGTGTCGGCCCATGAGCGGGCAGTACGCCCCGGTATTGGTCGTGTCTGTTGGCGAGCGATTTTTTCGGATTCCATCGGGGTTGTTGTGCGAGGTCGGTGAGGTCGGTACGGTGACGCCCTTGCCGTTCACGGCCGATTGGGTCGAGGGACTGATTTCGGCCGGCGATCGTCCGGTGCTTCTGGTCGATCCGCAGCGGCTGCTTCTCATACCAACGGCCCCGGTCGATGACCGGCCGTTGGTATCGGCGGCGACTGCCGCCGCGCGCCTCATGGCGCGAAGGCAAGCCCGCGTGAGCGGGCGCCCGCCGTCTGAGGGGGCCTTTGACGTGTCAACATCAAAGGCTATTGGTATCAACGGGTGTTGCGGCGCTGCCGTTGTCCGCGGGGATCGACTGCTGGTGCTGGACTTGGCCGGGATGCCGGTGGCGCTCCGGGTCGATAGGATCATCTCGGGCAGCGCGACAGAGGCTTTTTCGTCGTCTCCCGTCTTGCCGTTCGATACGCTGGCAGGGGTGCTCGGTCTTGTGGCTCCGGCGGCCGCGGGCAGTCCGGTTTATGGCCGTTCGGCGGCCGGAACCCCGGCCGGGCGGGAGGTTGCGGTGCTGATCGTTGCCGGCAGTGCCGGAACTCAAGGCATCCTGGTCGAGGACGGCATGAGCGCGGGCGAGTTGGACCGGTGCGTCAACATCGTCAGCGGCGGCGCGCTGGCGGTGATCGACGGGCTGCTTTTTCCCGTCGCCGGAGCCGCCGTCGCGGGTGGCAAGGCGGTGATCGGCCATACGCCCGAGGGCCGAGCGGCGCTCCCGGTCGATCGGTTGATCGGGCTGGAGACCGTGGCCGAGGCGGCGCTGGTGATCGTGCCGGGCCGGGCGCCGGGGGGCAATCTCGGGTTTTCCCCGGCCGACGGGGCACCGGTCCTGTTGTGGGATTTCGAAACCCTGGCTCGCGGCAGCGGACCGGGCGAAGCCTATCGCCGGCTGGTCGAGCGAACCGCCGCCGGTGGCCGGGCGCCTGCCGCAAGTCCCGGCACTGGCGGTGGCCTTTGGGAACCGGCCGGGCTGGTCGTGTCGGTCGGCGGCGTCCGCTGGCTGTTGCCGTACGCGCTGGTAGACCGGATGCTCGATGCCGACGAACGCCCGCTCCCGGGGCCGCCCCCAGGTCCGCGCCCGTCCGAAGGCGGCCGGGTTCCGCTCGTCGATGCTCGCCGCTGGTTGCGCTCGGGCGCCGCGCCACCGACGGATGCCGACGGCCGTGCTGCCGTGCTGTTGCACTTCGGGGTCGGGGGACGGCTCGCCATGTTGGTTGACGCCGTGGCCCTGGCCGCGCCCGGCGACGAGCCTTGGCTGCCGCCGCCCGCCTTGCCCGGCGCGCTCGCCGCTCTGGTGGCGGCGGTCCGGCGCGAGCCGGAAACCGCCGGTTGGTGCCTCTGCCTGCGCGCCGACCTCGATCTCGGAACAGTGCCGTCATCGGTGCGGCGTTCCGTTGCCGCCGCTGTGACGGGCCGGTTGACGTTGCGCCCGGCCGTCCGGACCAACCAATAGGGAACAGGGACCATGGACTTTACCGTCAAAGCGAAATTGCGGCTGGCTTTCCTTGGCCTTGGCGTCCTCTTTATCGGGTTCGGCTTGCTGGCCAATGAGCGGATGGGGCTCCTTAATCAGCGCTCGGCCGAAATGGCGGTCAACTGGATTCCGAGCATGGTGCAGACCGCGGCGATTAACAAAGAATTTAATCAATATGTCATCGAGACCGCGATGCACATCCTGACCACCGAAGACAACGCCATGGTTGCCCGGGAAAAGCGGATGGGCGATCTGGAACAGGACATTGCTCGTCGGCGCAGCCTATACGAGCCGTTGATCAATTCGGACGAAGAGGCCAGGACCTACAAGGATTTTTCGGCCCGGTACGACGACTTTATCAGTAAGCAGAAGGCGATCCGGCTCGTCTCACGCAAGAACCAGACTAAGCAGGCGTTCGATATGCTCAAGGCGACCGAGCCTGAATACAAGGAGATCAGTATTCTTTTAGACCGGCTGGTGACGATCAATCAGAGCGGGGCGATCGATGAAAGCAACATCAGCGCCGAAATCTTTATCAAGACGCGCTATGCCGTTCTCGGCGGCATCGCCGGAGTCGTGCTGATCGCGCTCTGGCTTGCGGTGACGCTGGAACGGGCGGTGTCGCACCCGATCGCCGTGCTTTCGGCCGAGGTTGAGCGGGTTGCGGCCGGCGATCTTCAGGTTGTCGTTGCGGGTACCGGGCGACGCGACGAGGTGGGCATGATCGCCCGGTCGGTCGCCTCGACCGTCGGCAGCTTGCAGAATCTGATCGGCGAGTTGCGCGGGTTGATTGGCGAGGCCCGGGCCGGCAATCTCTCCGTGCGTGCCCGGGCGGGGGAGCTGAAGGGCGAATATCGCGAGCTGCTGGCCGGAGCCAACGAGCTGCTCGAGGTTTTGGGCCAGCCGCTTAGCGAAGTCGCCCAGGTAATGCAGCGCGTAGCCTCGGGTGATCTCAAGGGGCGCATGACCGGCACCTATGAGGGCGATCTGCGCGCGCTTCAGGTCAACGTAAACCGCAGCCTGGACGGCTTGGCGGCACTGCTGACCGAGCTTGGAACGCTGGCTGCGGGCATGGCCTCGGGCGATCTCCGGCGCACGCTGGAAGGCAACTATAATGGCGAGTTCGCAGCGCTCAAGGCCAATTTCAACCAAGCCGGGAGCAAACTGCGCGAGAGCCTGGGCACACTCGGTGCCGGGACGGTCCAGGTGTCGGCCGCCGTAACCCAGACCACCGCTGCGGCCCGCCAGGTAGCCGAGGCGACCGCCGGGCAGATGGCGGCTTTGGGCGAGATCGCGGCGACCGTCGCCCAAACCGCCGCCTCGGTGAACGAACTGTCGGTCCATGCCGAAACCGGCAACGGGCTGGCCCGGATCACTGCCGATCTGGCGCTCGACGGACGGCAGAAGCTGGAGCGGCTGGCGCGCGAGATCGAACAGATCGCCGAGCGTCAGGGCAGCATCGACCGCATCACCGCCGCAATCACGCGGATCGCCGACAAGACTCAGGTGCTGTCGATCAATGCCGGGATGGAGGCGGTGCGGGTTGGCGAGCAGGGGCGGGGCTTCGGTGTGGTCGCACACCAGATCGGCCGTCTGGCCGAGGAAGCTGCGGTCGCCGCGCGTGACATTGGCCTTTTGATCGACGAGGCCGGGCAGGGCATCCAGCGGACGGTCGGCGGCGTCGATCAAGCCTGTCAGACCATGAACCGGATAGCCGAGGCCGCGACCAGTGCCGGGGCCGCCGCCACCACTATCGCTGCGGCGATCGCCGAGCAGGCCAGCGCGGTGCAAAGCCTGGCGCAGCGGAGCGACGACATTCGCCGGAGCAGCGACAATAACGCCGCCGCAGTCGAGGAAATCAGCGTCACGATGGAGGAGTTGGCGCGCATGGCGCACCAGACCCGCGCCGAGATGGCGCGATTCGTGCTGGCCTGAAGCATACACCTTGAAGCATACCCCCTGACGCAGAGTCCGAGGCGGCTGATGACGACGCTCCCGATACTCCAGCACGCACGGAAGTTCCTCGTGCCGCTGCTATTCGCCGTAGTGTTCGGTGCTCCCCTGTATCTCGGGGACAAATCCTATCAGACGATTGGTCTTGCCGCGCTCGACAGCATGCACCAGACGCTGGTCTACGGCCTGGGGGCCGGCGAGATCATCGTCGTAGCGGTGCTGGTCAACCGCTTCATCCGCTACGTCATTCTCGAAGGGCTGGTCGCCCGGGCATTGGGCACGCCGGTGCCGGGGCTGTTGATCCAGCTGTCCGGACTGGTCGTCGTGGTCACGGCGGCGGCGGCGATGTTCGGGATCGTGTTCAAACAGGATCTGACGGTGCTGTGGGCCGCCTCGGGAGTGCTTGGCTTCGTCTTCGGCATGGCACTGAAGGACATGATTCTCGACGTGTTCACCGGCATCGCCCTCAATCTGGATCGTCCGATTCGGATCGGCGACGTCGTGCAGTTGCACCGGACCGGGGATCTGGTAATCGAGGGCAAGGTGTTGGAGATCAGTTGGCGCGCCACGCGCTTGCTCGACGATTTCGGCAACGTTGTCATTGTACCCAACAGCCGGCTCGGCGCGGCGACCATCACCAACTTCTCATTGCCCGAGTCCTGTAGCTGGATCATCGTGCCGGTGACGCTCGATGCCGACGTACCGCCCGAACGGGCGATCCGCATCCTGGAGGCGGCGGCGATCGAGGCGACGGGGGTGCTGATCGGCGCCGAGGCGCCCGCACCCTGGGTGGGCGCCAAAGGCCTGACGACCCACGGGGTCGAGTATTCGGTCTGCCTCCGGGTGCCGATCGCCGACCGAATGAACGCCCGAAATCTGACGGTGCGCCATATCTGGAAGCACCTTCATCAGGTTGGGCTGAAGCCGGCTTGGCCCAAGCTGGAACAGGTTGAAGCGGAGGACGCCATGTCGCGTCAGGACGCTTCGACGCCGGAGTTGTTGGCCACGCTCCTCGGCATGACGCCGCTCTTCCGGGGCTTGCCGCAACCGGCGCTTGCACTTCTGGCCGAAGGGGCGGCGGCACGGGCACTCGCCCCGGGGGCTGTGATCACTCAAGCGGGCGAGGTGGCGGAAGCGCTTTATCTTTTGCTCGAAGGGCTGGCCCAGGCAGAAAACACGCGCGCCCAGGGCCGCCGGACCAAGGCCATTCCGCGTCTTATGGGGCCAGGCGCCCTGGTTGGCGCCCAGGCCTTGCTGCTGTCGGAAGGCTACGGCGAGACCACCCGCTGCCGCACCGCCGTTCAGCTTGTGGCCTTCGATCTGCCGTTGATCGGACGTCTGCTTAAAACGTTTCCGGATCTGGCGCCGTTGCTCGCGCGCCGGCTAGCCGAGGCGATGGGCACCGACGCGGGGCAGTTTACGACAAGCCGGCGGCGCTTCGGCTCCCGGGCCGATTTGATCGAGGACGTTCTTGCGGATATGCGCCGGACCTTCCCCGAACTGGAGCTACCGTGACTGGCGTTGGTGCACAAATCGTGTTTTTGACCTTGCCTCTGGTCCACGCCGCTATGAGCCGGGTAAAATCCGTGGCGAAAGGACGACAAATATGACGAAAACGACGGGGCTCCGCGCCCATTCTATACTCTTGAATTTAAAGAAGAGGCTGCTCGCCTTGTCACGGACGGTCAGGGAGTGGCTGAAACAGCCAAAAACCTTGGCGTCTCCGAGCAAGCATTGCCACGTCGCGACCGTGAATTATCATTTAGATTGTCGCGCAACAGTGATATTCTCGGCAATCGGATGCACAGCCGCCCGGTGGTCGTGCCGAAATGATGGAAAGAGATTTCCGCTATATCGAGCCAGGAGCCATGTTTGGGGGTGTAGTGCTACTTGAGCTTGTGAACAGCCGCCATGAACGGCTCAAGACCTTTCTGCGGCGCTATCGCCCCCGAGGACTCTATAAAATCCCTTTCCCGGCCCATGTGTCAAACGCAACGCGTCGGTGGACATAGCTTGAGAGGGATTTCACATCCTTGTGACGGGACACCGTCACCAATTGCCACACGGTGGCGCCGTTATCGGCCGCACTGGTCAAAAATCCACTCCTCAGCGAATGACCGGAGTACGCGGCGGCGTCGAGTCCGGCCGCACCAAAGCGACGCTTGAGAATGCGGCCGACCGAGTCCGGGTGGAGGGACCCGCTCAACACGCCGTCCTTGGTGATCGAGCGGAAAACCTTTCCGGTGTTGGCACCAGCCGTTATCAGCACCTCCAGCCATGCTTTCAGCGCGTCCACCGGACACTTCATTTGCGTCCCGTAGGGCAGGGCGACTTGGGCGCCCTCGCCGGCTTGGTCGGTTTTTGAGCGGCGAATTCTGATCAGGAGTCCCTGAGCCGTTTCTTCAATATCGGAGAACTCCAACGCGCACAGTTCCGAACGGCGGAGCGCGCCGGCGAAGCCGACCAGGATCAGGGCGCGGTCGCGCTTGGCGAACACCCCGTGCGGCGGCATGAGGTCCAGCACTCGATCAAGCTCGGATTGAGCCTCGCCGGGACGCTTCAAGGCATACAGCGGCTGCTTGCGCCCTTTGACGGTGCCGCGGGTGTTGCGGACGCCCTTGATGATCAGACGCGCCTTGGTCGCTATGGTTGGGTCGGGCTGCTCCGCTAATCGATGCGCCATGCCGACCGCCGCGAGTACCACGGTCAGGCTGGCGGCGGTCAAGCCGTCCGCCGCCATCGCGCCGATCACCGCACAGAGACTGTCTTCGGAGCAGGGCAGGGGGACTAGACCCAGCGCCTCGCAGCGTTCTCGAAACAGCGCGTAGGCCTTGCGATAGGTGGTCCGGGTGCCCTCACTGAGCGCAAAGGACGCAAATTCCTCAGCGGCGGCCACGGCCGTGACCAGTGCGGCGGAATTTGGCGAGGTAATGTCAGACGACATGATATTTCTCAGTTTGTCAGGGGTCGGCACACGGCTTGTAATAAACTACACATACACTATCCTGATTACGCATAATCCTCAGCCAGTTTCAGCAGGCGGTACGGCCTGAGCCGGTGACGATCGGCTGATGGCTGCACCCCGCCTTGGTCACGCTGGTGAAGCCGTCAAGCCCATCACTGACCACGGCACTGCCGGGCATCAGGGATTTCTTGGCGAACTTTTCGACCTCCTTGCGACGGAAGCCTTTGACCCGACGCAGCTTGATCCGGACCGGCCTGCCGGCAGAGTTCTTCGGTTCCATACTTGGCCCGGAACGCCGCCTCGCTGAGCCCCTTCTGAAATTGAACCGAGTTTCGTGCCATCAGAAAACCCTCCACCGCCAACCCAGTGTTCCTCTTTCGTACCACACGAGCGCGGCTGAGGAAAGTCCGTAATCAGGTATTGGTAAGCCTTCGGTCTTCCCTATCCCAGGCCATCATGGGCCTGCGACAGGATAGTGGCCGCAGTCTTTCGCCAGCTCGATGCAACCATGTTGCGCAGGTCAGCCAATTTGGCGCCGCCGAGACCGCCTTTGGCCATGAATGCATCTCTGCTCATAAACAGGCGTGTCGCTCGGTGGAAGAAGATGCCGCTCCCTACGTCACCCCGCCCGGCCGCGAAACCGAGGGCGTTGAGCACGGAAAGTACCCACTTGAAGTCACGACGGAGATTGACGCCCACGACGCTGTCGACGGCCAGGAAAGGCGTGATCCTGCCGGCGCCGTCCAAAAAGATATCGGCGACGCGGTGGAGACGTCGGTTAAGCCGCAGAATCGTGCGTCCTTCTGCATGCTCCAGGGTCAGGATGCAATCCAAACCGGTCAGCGCTTCGGTCGCGACCTCGGCCATACTCTCCAGGGTCGTGTAGCGGCCGATAAGCGCGAAGAATACCAGGCCGAGCCGGGCAGCCGCCGCAGAATCAGCCAGCAAGGCGTTGCGCTGCTCTAGAAGCCCGAACACGTTGCCGGCGACCTCCGGACCGGAAAACTCGTCACCGGCTTCAGCAACGTAGAGACGGTTGCCGCCGCCAGCGGCATTGGTGGTGAGGATCGCCGCCAGTTTGCCGTGACGCACGTACCAGAGCGTCTCCTGGCTCGTCTCACGGTTAACCATTGTCACCAGGCGGTCGCCATTGGCAAACCATGTCCCGGTGGTCCGGGTCAGCGCCTGCTTCAGCGTGACGAACCTCTTCCCGTCGTGATAGAGGCCCTGCCGGGCAAGGCTGGAGGTCGCCCCGGTCGACGGGCGTTCGCGCCGGGCAATCACGTTGAGCAGGCGACAGCAGACCGGCATCCGCGCCGCCGGCAAGTCGCTCCATAGCCCGACCAGGCCGCCCTCCGCTCCGACCTCGATCGTCGCCTTGCCGTCGGGAGCGGACAGCAAGTAGACGTCGGGGCCGGTCGCCATCAGAAAGATGTCGACGCCGTCATCGCTGGCAACCAGCAGACCGCGTGCGGGATCGGTGGTCACGATGAAATGTCCGCCGCAATACATGATTCCGGTCTCGCTCAGGTCGTGACAGCAGGGCCTGAGCCTCGCATTGATCGACTCCAGGAACTCGACGACGATTCCGGCATAGCGCGGCGAAATCGGGCTGTTCTGTCGCCCCTTCGCCTGGAACAATGTTGGATGGCCGCCGTCCTGCCTCAGTTCCAGAGTGGCGTGGGGTTCGTTGGCGGCGTCGCGGACCGAGGCGATGAGGACACGGCCACTCTTCACGTCGAGGTCGTAAAGGCCGGAGCCGACGCAGTTCCCCATCAGGCTGCTCTCGCGGTCGAGGCCGGCCGGGGAGCGAATGCGGACGATGCGGAACCCGTGCTCGGCCATCAGAGTGGTGGCATCTTTGGCCGGCTCCTTTTGCGCTATGCGGCGCCGCAGGCGATCGAACCACTGGTCCGCTGCGGCCTCGGCGTCCGGGATGGTGAGCTTGGGCAGGTCCGAAAGGGTTCGGCCGGCCTCCTCCCGATCCTCCTGCTTTTTGTTGAACAACGGGTCCGCCGGGTTCAGCTTGGCGCTGGCGATGGCCTCCAGTGACGTCAGGTAATTGGCCAAGCGCGCGGCACGGCGGTCGAACTCCGCCCGCCCGGGCGCGCTCTCGCCCTCGGGAAACAGCCAAAGCGGCACACCCTCATCAAGGCGCTGACTGACCCAGGCGGGCCAGACGCGAGAGGCCGCTGCCATGGGCGTGAAGGGCTCAAGAAAATCGGCGGACAGGACGGCAGCCCGGAGCCTCCTGGTCATCCACTTGCGTGCCCCATCCGTGCTGAGGCCCGCGGTGACCTTCCGGCAGTAGGCGTCAACCGCCTCAAGGTTCACGACGTTCATGATCTTGGCCGCCACCTGAACCCTCCGCCCGGATACTCTACTTGTCCCGCGCACACCGAGCGCTAGCACCACGGGCTTCGCCGGTGACGATCTTGCACCGTTTCCTCCGGCCGCGTTCGTCGGGGTTGAAGGTCATTAACGCAGGTTCGATAGGGTCGAGGTGATCCCGTTCCCGCAGGTCGGTTTCGACGCGGGCAATGCCGGGGGCGTCAATGTATCCGGTCGGTCGGTCCCGGTTTGGTTGCCCGTGCCAGCCAGTATTCCCTGATAGCCAGCACGGCGTCCGGAATGAGTTCGGTCGCTTCAGAGTCAATCCGCTCACGTACGCCGTCATCGACATGGATGATTGGCCGGTCGTCGTCGTCCACCCAGTAGACGGCCAGCGGGATCAGCATTGCATTGTCTCCGGACGCCACGAGCCGTGCCCACTCCGCAAGACGTAACTTGACGCCGTCCAGAAACCCCTCGGCCCAATCCGAGACGATTGGATAGCCGTTCTTCATCCAGAACACCGGGCTGACCACCGCAGGGGTCTGGTTGAGGCCGGCCATGATCTCGCGGTAGCGCGCCTTTATCGCCCCGATGACATGGTCCGCTTCCTTGGTGTTTCGGAATTTCGGCCGCTCACCGCCCCACACTACAGGCAGCCACTCCTCAATCGGAATCGTCTCAGGCCCGACGGCGATGGCGTACAGGAAGCCGTCCAGGTCGGATAGCTGCATGCAGTTCTCGGGGGACCGATCTGACGAGAGGTAGTCATCAAGGTCGCCAAAATCAAAAGCGGGCTTGGGCATGGTGTTTCCGATGATGGGGAGCCGACACCGACCGACAGTGCAGGCGGGATGATATCCTGTAACGGGCTATCAGCATATATGCGTGTGCGGATTTGGCTTCAGCCGCGTCATCATCAACCTCGAAGGCGGTCAGACGAAGGGCCATGACCAACTCCGGGATTGATGGCAACCGACTGCCCGGCCGCATGTCCGGCGTCGAAGGCGTGCTTGGCGACCATGCGGGGCGCCTGACGACGTTTTGAAAAGTTGAGGCCGAGCTTGGACAGTTCCTCTTCGATCACGGTAGTTTTCACCACGACCAGATCACGGCCGGTTACCCTGTGAACGGCATCGCGCTGAGCCTTCATCGCGCGGAGTTTGCCGGCGAGCGACGACGCCATGCCGTGCAGGAATGACGTGCTGACCTTCCTGCGGTCACCGGGCCGGTAGCGGAGGTAACCGGCGGTGTTCTTGAAGCGCTCGACCTCGGTCAGCATCGCCGTGTCGACCAGGTCACAGAGATAATGGGCGACGGCAACGTCGGCCCGCAGTCCGAAAAAGACGAACCGGAACTCTCCGACTTGGTTTTTCTCACGCCATACCCTGCAGTCGGTAAACTCTGCGATGGCTGTAATGCAGGCATCCAATGGGATGGCCTGCTTGCGCCGGGTTTCGAATTCAGCCCGTTCGCATGCCTCCTCGCGGAACTCGACATCCGTCAGAGAAAGGTCGTATTGGTCAAGCAGCTCGGCGACCTTTGCGGCCGCTGATAGTGCCTCCTGCTCGGTGCAACCGTTCTCGACGCTCTTGGCACGGAGGGCCTGAATCTTGCCCTTGAGTTTTTCGAGGTCGGCCGTGTGCTGGCTGGTCGGCGGCATGTCGGAAGAGCCATGGGGTCGGTAAAGCGGCTTCGAACTTGCACGCTCGTCGTCATGGTGTCAACGTTCGACCAGCCTTTCCTTTCCTTTCCTTTAGTTTCGACCAGAACGACGAGTTTCCGGCCGCGGGTGATTCCCGTGTAGATCAGGTTCCGCTCCAGCATCATGTAATGCTGTGTCATGATCGGGATAACGACGGCGGGATACTCCGACCCCTGAGATTTATGGATGGTTCACGCCTATCGGGTTAACGCAGACACCCACAATGGGTAGATTGCAGAATGGTA
>JBAWVF010000113.1:0-12510 GCA_037147415.1 Rhodospirillaceae bacterium
ACTGGAAGCACACAACATCTAGTGGGTGTGTGCGTTAACCCGATAGGCATGGTATGATCAAAGGCGTAGCGATGCAATAACTCGTTTGGTCTATGCTAAGCTTATTATGAATGTACCTGAAAAAGTTATCAGCCCGGATGTTACATATCCACGGGTGTTGGTTCCCGGGCTGAAGAATGTGATTGCAGAATTCTTGAGCAAGAGAGAATGGCAAGTTCTCAACGACCATGGTCGATTTATTTTTGAATATGTCGGCAGCGATAACGACACGGTCATCATTCCGCAATTAAAGTTAAATCGGGCAATTCAGCTCTTAAGCCAGCGCATTTTTATAGTTCTTCTTTCACGCTTCAAAAGCTTTAATTCAAAACGGATGGAATTTGAAAATATTATAAACAGATCGATGGGAGAGTGCAATTACAGACTAACCGACAGTGATTTTTGTCAAATATTCGAGGCGTTGTTTCGTGATTATCATGATCTGTTACAATCGCAGGATGGTCGCTTGCGTTTGGTTATCTCTCATTCAAATGACTTTGTTGAGACTCTTGACGGAATTTTTAACGCCTATTTTCGGTTCAAGGAAAGCATGGTCAGGAGCAAAAAGACCCTGGGCAACGCAAAAGCTCGGTGATCGCCCGGGGATTGATTGAAGAATGCAAAGCGGATTTGCGTTGCCTGCGGTTAAGGCTTTATGTCTGCGGCCCTATATGGCAAAGCATGCGGCAGGCCGTACGCCGCCGGGTTGGCGGGCGGTGGATGAGTGCCCGCGAGTGGCGCGGACGTTGCAGGACTTTGCAGGGGGAAGGATGGCACAGCCGTTAATGCCGAAGGCGACCGCCGTGTGGTTGGTCGAGAACACGGCCTTGACTTTCGAGCAAATCGCCGCCTTTTGCGGTTTGCACGCGCTGGAGATTAAGGCGATTGCCGACGGGGAGGTTGCGGTCGGCATGGTCGGCTTTGATCCGCTGACGTCGGGACAGTTGAGCCAGAAGGAAATTGCGCGCTGTGAGGCGGAGCCGTCGCGCCGACTCGTGCTTCAGGCGCATGATCTGCCGCAACCGCTTCAGCGCTCCAAGGGGCCGCGTTATACCCCGGTGACCAAGCGGGGCGACAAGCCCGATGCGATTTCCTGGTTGGTCAAAACTCATCCCGACCTGTCGGACAACCTGATCAGCAAGTTGATCGGCACCACCAAGCCGACCATTGCCGCGGTTCGTGACAAAACCCACTGGAATGCGCAGAATATCAAGCCGCGTAATCCGGTTTTTCTCGGGCTTTGTACGCAACGTGAAATGGAAGAAGCGCTGGCTCAGTTGCGGCGTCAAAATCCGAATGCGAATATCGAGCCGGTTCGGGATTACGACGAGGGCGATACTCACGACGAATCCTGAATCAGCTGCGGGAGGAGGCGATGGCCGGAGCAAGGCGGAAGCCGGTCCGGCGATGGCGGCGCTCTCCGGTCATACCGGTTCGGGGTTCTCGATTGGTCGAGTCGTGGCGTCGCGTGCGGGACCGATTAAAAGGCTGGATGAAGCGTCGCACGCGCAGGCCGCTGCTGAAGCGTACGACTTGGCTGAAGCGTCACCGGTGGAAAGTGCTGATCGTAGCGCTGGTGTTCATGTTGGCGGGAACGGTTGCCGGAGGCGCCTTCTTAATGGGCGTCGGCTATTTTGCGCCGGCGCGCACGACGGTCACCGGCAGTGCCGGGCTTGATCAAACCGTGCTCGGCTGCGTTCGCGGCGCGACGGCAAGCGCGTTGTCGGCTGCGGTTCCGGCGGCACCGTTGGCGGCGACCGGGGTTTTGATGCCGGGCAGTGCCGCTCTGGTTGCCACCGCCTCGGCAATCGGTTGCGGTGTCGGCGCGGCCAGTACCACGACCACGACCGGCGCCGAGTGGCTGCTTAAACAGACTAAAGCTTGGTTTTCCGGCTGGTTCGGGGGGTGATGTGGCGGACCGACGGCGAGTCGATGCGGAGTTGGTCGAACGGGGACTGGTCGAAAGCCGGGCCAGAGCCCAGGCGTTGATTCTGGCCGGGCTGGTGTTCAGCGGCGAGCGGCGCGTTCTCAAGGCGGGCGAGCCGATCACGGTGGACCGGCCGCTCGAGGTGCGTGGGCGCGATCATCCCTGGGTGTCACGCGGCGGGCTCAAGCTGGTGGCCGGGCTTGATCATTTCAGCATTGATCCGACCGGATCCGTCGCCCTTGATGTCGGTGCGTCAACCGGCGGGTTTACCGACGTCCTGTTGTCGCGCGGGGCAGCCCGGGTCCACGCGGTTGATGTCGGGCACGGGCAATTAGCGTGGAAGCTGCGCACCGATCCGCGGGTGGTGGTGCATGAACGGACCAATGCGCGCACCCTTACCGCTGCTGAAATTCCCGATCCGATTGATATGATTGTCTGCGATGCCAGTTTTATCGGGCTGGAGGTGGTGCTGCCGGCCGCGCTGGCGCTGGCGGCTCCGGGGGCGTGGCTGGTTGCTTTGATCAAGCCTCAGTTCGAGGTCGGGCGCGACCGCGTCGGTAAGGGCGGGGTCGTGCGCGATCCCGAATTGCACCGCGAGGTTTGTGCCCGCATTACGGCTTGGCTGGCGGCGCGGCCGGGCTGGCGCGTGCTTGGCATCGAGAAAAGCCCGATCCTCGGCCCGGAAGGTAATCGCGAATTTCTGATCGCCGGACGGTTCGCGGAAAAAATATTGCGTAAAAATATTGCGTCAGGACAGGAAGGGATTGACCAAATAGAACGCATTCCGCATGTTTCAGGCAATCCTTGACCTTTAAGTGCCGGAGCGCCCCCTCATGTCTGAAGAAATTTCCTCCTCTGCCGCCGGGCCGGGCGGTCTGGTACTTTCTAATTTGCTGCCGACTTGTGCCGAGGCGGTGGCCGCGGTCGGTGAACTGGTCGAGGCGGCGCGCCAGTCGGTGCTGGCCCGGGTGAGCGGGACCAACGGCAAGATCGATTCCGGTCTGCTGGACACCAACCAGTTGGCCGTACACGGTTTTGCTTGGCTCAATACCTATGCCGAGGGGCTGCGCCAGATGTATGGCTGGGCCGCCGATCTGTGCGAGGCCGGGCGGTTCAGCGAGTTGGAGCAGTTGATGCTTCAACTGGTGTTCGGCGAATATCTGGCGCAGATGTCGGGCGGCATCACGCTCAGTCAGGTTGAAATTGCCCGCCCGGTCGATCTCGGTATTCGGGAAAGTGCGCTCGCTGCTTTTACCGGAAACGATGAGGTGGCGGTGCTGATTGCTCGTGGCGGTTCGGCTGCGGTGCGTTATCGCTTGGCGGAGTTGGTTACGGAGACACGCAGTTTCGGTAATCTCGGCTTTGCCGATGAAACTCTGGATATGGTGCGTGACCAGTTCACCCGTTTCGCGGCGGATCAGGTGGTCCCGTCGGCGCATCAATGGCACCTGAAAGACGAATTGATCCCGATGTCGATCATCGAGCAGATGGCCGAAATGGGGGTGTTCGGCCTGACCGTGCCCGAGGAGTATGGCGGTCTGGGCATGGGCAAGACCGCGATGTGCGTGGTTTCGGAGGTGTTGAGCTGCGGCTATATCGGGGTCGGTTCGCTCGGCACCCGTTCGGAAATCGCTGCGGAATTGATCCGGCTGGGCGGGACCGAGGAACAAAAGGCCAAGTGGTTGCCCAAGCTAAGCTCGGGTGAAATCCTGCCGACCGCGGTCTTTACCGAGCCGAATAGCGGTTCAGACCTTGGCTCGTTGCGGGCCAGAGCGGTTCGTGAAGGCGATATCTATCGGATTTACGGAGCGAAGACCTGGATTACCCATGCTTCGCGCTCGGATTTGATGACTCTGTTGGTGCGGACCGATCCGGGCAGCACCGATTACCGCGGTTTGTCGATGTTCTTGGCGGAAAAGCCGCGCGGCAGTGCCTCCATGCCGTTCCCGGCCGCCGGCATGACCGGCGGTGAGATCAAGGTGCTCGGCTATCGCGGCATGAAAGAGTATGAAATCGGCTTCGATGGTTTCATTGTTCCCGCGGCCAATCTGCTGGGCGGCGTCGAGGGCCAGGGCTTCAAACAATTGATGGAGACCTTTGAAAGCGCGCGGATTCAGACCGCGGCGCGGGCAACCGGCGTTGCGCAGAATGCGTTGGAACTCGGGTTTCAGTATGCATTGGAGCGGAGCCAATTCGGTCGGCCGCTGATTCGTTTCCCCCGAGTCGCCAACAAGATCGCCTGGATGGCCGCCGAGACCATGTTAGCGCGTCAGCTAACCTATTTTGCGGCGCGCGAAAAAGATCAAGATGTGCGTTGTGATATCGAGGCGGGAATGGCCAAGCTGCTGGCCGCTCGAGTCGCCTGGTCCAATGCCGATTGCGCGCTGCAAATTCACGGCGGCAATGGCTATGCCGAGGAATACCAAATCAGCCGCGTGCTGTGTGATGCTCGTGTTCTCAGCATTTTTGAAGGGGCGTCCGAAATTCAGGCGCAGGTCATTGCGCGCGGGCTGCTCAGCCGGCGTGGGTGAGTCCGGTTTTCGGTAAGGGGTGGCGACATGGCCGGGGCTTGCTCCGGCCATGTGCGTTTCGGGTTGGGCATGGTGCTGAAATTTTAATGCCGACAATTTTGTTTAGACGAATTTTAATTTTAAAAGCAGTGCAGCAATTAGCCGGAATATTAGGTGACGTAAACGCAACACCTATTCTTGGATTGCAAGCAAAAAGCAATTGCTAAACCGTGTTTCCTGCGGTATGCTTCGCACACTGAAGCAGAATGGCATCAGGCCCGTTGCGGTAAATGTTCTCCGACAAATGCACGACCTTTGATTGAGGTTGTCGCCGTATATTTGTTCATATGTAGGCGTCTCGTGTTTGC
Organism: Rhodospirillaceae bacterium; assembly: GCA_037147415.1. GTDB lineage: Bacteria > Pseudomonadota > Alphaproteobacteria > Azospirillales > Azospirillaceae > BOG-933. The sequence goes on from JBAWVF010000113.1 coordinate 4,845, forward strand.
GTGTGCCTGTAATCGGTGAAAAATCCAGTTTGTCGCGCGAAAAAGCGCAGTATGGTGCTGCCGGAATTCCGCCTGACGCGGCGATTACTGCGTCAAGGTGGCTATCGCGTCAATAAGTCTAGATCACGAGTTTGAGGCTCCAACATCAGTTCAACCAGGGGACAGACGATGGCCAAGAAGCACAAGCATGCTGGTAGCGAAATGTTTTGCCCGGACTGTGGCAATCGGCTTTCTACTCTTGATCACGGCTCCACTGTTTGTTGGGAATGCGGCTGGTCTTTTGCACCGGCCATGCATCGCCAGACTGAATTTTCAATGAGGGCACCTGCTTCCCACGCTGCGCAATAGCAAAGCCTATTTTGGAAGCCGTGCCAAATAAACGGAAGGGTGCCAAATAAACGGAAGGGCGGTTGTAATACCAACGGCCCCGGTCGATGGCCGGCTGTTGGTATCGGTGGCGACTGCCGCCGCGCGCCTCATGGCTGCTGCGGCAAGCCCGCGTGAGCGGGCGCCCGCCGTTTGAGGGGCCTTTGATGGGTCAACATCAAAGGCCATTGGTATAACCTCCTTCCGTTTTTTGTTGTAACGGATCGGGCACGTAAAATCGGAAAGCGGCGGGAAAGGTGGTTCTTTTCGGGTCACCCGCATTAAACCACTTGCTCCCGGCTTGGGGGTTTGCTATGTGAACGCCTCATGAACAAGTTTATTAGCGTGCGCGGCGCGCGTGAACACAACCTGAAAAATGTTGATATTGATCTGCCGCGCGACCGGCTGATCGTGATTACCGGTTTGTCCGGGTCCGGCAAGTCGTCGCTTGCGTTCGACACGATTTATGCCGAGGGGCAACGGCGTTATGTCGAAAGCTTATCGGCCTATGCTCGACAATTTTTAGAGTTGATGCAAAAGCCGGATGTCGACAGTATCGAAGGATTGTCGCCGGCGATTTCGATCGAGCAGAAGACGACCTCGCGCAACCCGCGCTCGACTGTCGGCACGGTTACCGAAATCTACGATTACATGCGTCTGTTGTTCGCCCGGGTCGGGGTGCCGTACTCGCCCGCGACCGGATTACCGATTGAAAGTCAAACGGTTAGCCAAATGGCCGATCGTATTCTTGAGATGCCGGAGGGCGCCCGGCTTTATTTACTGGCGCCGGTGGTGCGCGGGCGTAAGGGTGAATATCGCAAAGAATTACAGGAGCTGCGCAAGCAGGGTTTCCAGCGGGTCAAGGTTGATGGCAAGCTGCTGGAAATCGACGAGGTGCCGGCGCTCAATAAAAAGATCAAGCATGACATCGAGGTCGTGGTTGATCGCTTGGTTGTGCGCGAGGGGCTGGGCAATCGGCTGGCCGACTCGTTGGAAACCGCGTTGCGGCTCGGCGATGGTCTGGTGTTTGTCGAGCACGCCGACAGCGGCGAACGCACCACCTTTTCCGCCAAATTCGCCTGTCCGGTCAGCGGCTTTACCATTGCGGAGATCGAGCCGCGCCTGTTCTCGTTCAACAATCCGTTCGGTGCTTGCCCGTCCTGTGACGGCTTGGGGGTCAAGCTTTATTTCGACCCGATGCTGGTGGTGCCGGACGAGCGTTTGTCGTTGCGCGACGGCGCGATTGCGCCCTGGACCGGAACCCAGTCGGCTTATTATCTGCAAACGCTCGAGTCGCTCGGGCGCCATTATGGTTTCAGCGTCGATGCCGCCTGGAGCGAGTTGCCTGATTCCGCTCGGCAAATTATTCTTTACGGCACCGGGACGACTCCGATTAATTTGCGGTTCGAGGATGGCTCTCGCAAGTTCGAAACCACCAAGCCGTTCGAAGGGCTGATCACCAATCTGGAACGACGCTGGCGGGACACCGAGTCGGCCTGGATGCGTGAGGAACTCGGCAAATACCAGTCGTCGCAGCCGTGCGAAGCGTGCGGCGGGCAGCGGTTGAAGCCGGAGGCGCTGGCGGTCAAATTGCGCGGGCTGCATATAACGCAGGTTGCTGAAATGTCGATTCGGCAGGCTGCGGAGTGGTTCGGCGAACTGAACGAGTATCTGCGCCCGAAAGACCGCGAGATTGCGGCTCGCATTTTGAAGGAAATCAATGATCGTCTGGGCTTTCTGAACAATGTCGGGCTTGAATATTTGACCATGAGTCGTGCGTCCGGCTCGCTGTCCGGCGGGGAAAGCCAGCGTATTCGGTTGGCCTCGCAGATCGGCTCGGGCCTGACCGGCGTGCTCTATGTGCTGGACGAGCCTTCGATCGGCTTGCATCAGCGCGACAATGATCGCTTGCTGTCGACCCTGATCCGCCTGCGCGATATCGGTAATACCGTGATCGTGGTCGAACATGACGAGGATGCGATCCGCCATGCCGATTGGCTGGTTGATATGGGGCCGGGCGCCGGCATCCATGGCGGGCGGGTGGTGGCCGAGGGCACGCCCGCCGAGGTTGAGCGCAACCCGGAAAGCGTTACGGCGCAATATTTGTCGGGCCGCAGTTTCATTCCGGTGCCGGCGGTGCGTCGGTCCGGCCATCCCGGACAGTTTCTCGAAATTGTCGGGGCGCGAGCGAACAACCTGAAAAACTTGACGGTTCGGATTCCGCTGGGCACCTTTACCTGTGTCACCGGGGTCTCCGGCGGCGGCAAATCGACGCTGATCATCGAGACACTTTATAAGGCCTTGGCGCGCCGGCTGAACGGCGCGCGTGAGCATCCGGCCGAGCATGACGCCATTAACGGCGTGATGTTTCTCGACAAGATCGTCGATATCGACCAGTCCCCGATCGGGCGGACCCCGCGCTCCAACCCCGCGACCTATACCGGGGCCTTTACCCCGATTCGCGATTGGTTTTCCGGTTTGCCCGAGGCCAAGGCGCGCGGTTATGGGCCGGGACGGTTCTCGTTCAATGTCAAGGGCGGGCGGTGCGAGGCGTGCCAGGGCGATGGCGTCATTAAAATCGAGATGCACTTCTTGCCCGATGTTTACGTGACTTGCGATATTTGCAAGGGTAAGCGCTATAACCGCGAAACCTTGGAGATTACTTTTAAGGGAAAGACGATTGCCGATGTGCTCGACATGACGGTCGAGGAAGGCGCTGAGTTCTTTAAGGCGGTGCCGTCGATCCGGGACAAGCTGGAGACGCTGGATCGCGTTGGCCTGGGCTATGTCCATATCGGGCAACAGGCAACGACCCTATCGGGCGGCGAGGCGCAACGGGTCAAACTGGCTAAAGAGTTAAGCCGCCGGGCCACCGGAAAGACGCTCTATATTCTGGATGAGCCGACCACCGGCCTGCATTTTGCCGATGTGCATAAGCTGATGGAAGTTCTGCATGCGCTGGTTGCGCAGGGCAACACGGTGCTGGTGATCGAGCATAATCTGGAGGTGATTAAAACCGCCGACTGGTTAATCGATCTCGGCCCCGAGGGTGGTGACGGCGGCGGCGAAATCGTTGCGGAGGGGGTGCCGGAGGACGTGGCCGGGGTTGAACGCGGCTATACCGCTCGTTATCTCGCACCGTATCTGTCGTCCCGGGCGAGGGGGTTGCAGCCGCAAAGTTCGCTGGATTTTCCTTCAACACCGCGAACAACCGTGGTACGAAAAGATCACAATTAACCGGGAGCAGGGCGATGTCGAACCTTCGTAAACAGGCGATGGACGCGATGTTGGAAGCGGCCAGCCACGATATCGCAGAGTCGTTCAGCGAGCAGGACATTACCGACCGGCAGAGCGACGACGCAGATGAAGCGGTGTTCGACGTGGCGATTCTCTATGCCTACCGGGTTTTTACCCGGATTTGTGAGCATCAGGGGCTGTCGATCGATGCCGGCTTGTTTGCCGATCTTGCGACCGAGTTGGCGGACGAAATCGTCGCCGAGGAAGATGAAGGCTGATTCGATCCCATGACTGAACGGGCGCGTCTTGCGCTGTTCGATTGCGATGGTACGTTGGTCGATAGCCAGCATGCCATCGTCTCGGCGATGACTGCGGCTTGGACGGATGAGGGGCTGGCTCAACCGGACCCGGTAAAGGTTCGGCATGTGGTCGGTCTGTCGCTGGTCGAGGCGGTGGCCCGGTTATTGCCGGAGGGTGAACCGGCGTTTCATGAACGGTTAACGGACCGCTACAAGCGAGCGTTTCAGCGCAACCGTTTGGCGTCGCGCTTTGAAGAACCGCTCTATCCCGGTATGCGGGAGTTGCTGTTTGGTTTACACGAGCGCGGTGTGTTGCTGGGCGTGGCAACCGGAAAGTCTATGCGCGGTCTGATGGCGGTGCTGGAGCGGCATGGCTTGACCGGCTTGTTTATTACTTTGCAAACCGCCGATTTCGGCCCCGGTAAGCCCGACCCGGCCATGCTGTTGCGTGCTTTGAACGAAGCCGGGGCGGACGCCGCCGACACGGTGATGATCGGCGACACGGTATTCGACATGGAAATGGCGTGCCGGGGCGGGGTGGGCGCGATCGGTGTCGGCTGGGGCTATCACGGTGTTGAAGAATTGAAGCGTTCCGGCGCGCGCCGGGTGGTTTGGACCGCTCAAGAGCTTGAAGCCGAAATATTGGCTTAGCGCTTTGCCCGGTAAAGCGTGAATCTTTGGCGCTTGCCGTTCGAATAATTGACGCCCTCGACAGTCGCCAGGGGCAGTACGGTCAGCCCGTTTAATTGCGCGCGAAATAATGGCTCCTCGGTATTTTGGACCAGAGACAGCCCGCATTCCGGGTCGTTTTGTAAATGCCGGGCGGCGTCGTTGCCACCACCGAGCCGCGTGCGGGTGCCGAGCAGAAACACCAGACCGGGTTCGGCATAGCCGGCGGAAGCGACGGTTGTGTGCGGGCAGGGGCGATGCTCGGCAACCCGGGCCGCGATCAGCCGGTTGAGCCACAGCTGTTCGAGTTGCGGTAACACCAGTTGATAACTGACCACCGAGAGCAGCACCGAACCGGCAAGCGCCGCGACAAAGGCGGCGGGCGGGCGGCTGCGGCGCAGCAAAATCAGGCCGGCCCCGAAGCAGCCCAGCATCGGGAGCGTCAGAATAAGCGGGAGCATCAAAATATGGCCGTCGAGCAGCGGGGGCAGGGCGACGCCACCGCCGATCAGGACCAGCGCTGCCGCGCCGGCCAAACCCACGGCACCGCAAAACAGCCCCGGGCGCGACCGATCTTCGGCGGCGCGGGCGGTGAGCAGGGCTATCGCGGGAAAACACGGCAGAATGTAATGCGGCAACTTAGTCGGCACAATTTCAAATAATATCCAGGCCGGCACGATCCAGACTAAACAAAAATATACGGCCGGATCACGGCGATTGGCCCAGGTCCATGGGATCGCAAGCAGAGCCGGCAGGGCGAACGGGAAGAACGATGCCTGAAAGGTAAACAGATAAAACCCCGGTGGAAAGCCTTTGCTTTCCTGTCCCGAAGTAACCTTGTCGATCAAGTCGTGACCGATGGATTCTGAAAAGAAAGTTCCGCCGGTCTTGATCATGATCGCAATCAACCAGGGTAAAACAAGCGCCGTGACGATTGCAAGCCCCGTCAGCGGTCGTAAATGCTTGAGCCAGTCGGTCCGCCGGTCATAAAGACAAAGGCCGGCGATGGTGAAGGCGCTGAACAGGGGCGCGATCGGGCCTTTGATCAGAATCCCGATCCCGGTCGCCAGCCAGAACAGCACGGGCGCAGCCCATCCCGTTGTTCGTGCAAGCCAAATGCGCGCCAGTGCCAGTTGTGCGATGACCAGGGCGGCGAGCAACACGGCGTCGGTCTTGGCAAGGCGGGCCTCGACCCCGAGCAAGACGCAGCCGGCCAGCATCGCCGCGCCGGCAAAGCCGATGTTCGGCCCGAACAATAAACACCCGAGCGCGGCGGTTCCCAGCACGGCAATAACAGCGCCAATCAAAGACGGTACCCGGTAGGACCAGATTTCCGAGGCGCCGAATACTCGGGCACTGGCCGACTGCAACCAATAAATCCCGACCGGTTTCTTTAACCGGGCCTGGTCCTGAAAATGAATGGTGATGAAGTCGCCGCTCTCGATCATCTGGCGCGAGGCTTGAGCGAAGCGGGCCTCGTCCCGGTCGAACGGCGGCAGGCTGAAAAAGCCGGGCAGGTACAGCAAAAGGCAGAGCGCAATCAGCACTCCGCTTCGGTTCCGGGATGAATGGAGGATGGTGTTCGTAAAAATCATGAATTTTGCTGTTTGACAATCGCCGGGGACGGTGTCGCGACGGCGGCACGGCAGGTTCCGGCGGCGGTTTGGTGGGACTTTCTTTGAAAATTCGGGTAGTCTGGCCACCCATTTTTAAGCTGAATACACCTACCGGGTATTGACTTATATGTCAATGTGTGATGAGATTAGAGACAGAGTGGATGAGGGACGCCTCATTCTGTTCGAGCCGTGTGATCCGGGCGCTTGCATAAAGCGGCCGATCTATCTGTCTGTGGAGGTGCAGGCGCTGGTCGACGGGCCTTGGAAAAAGCAAGACGACGAGCGTCGTTCCGGTGCGTTGCGTGCTGAACTCGAGAATTTTTCGTCAGGTGGAATGATCGGTATTGCGAGAGAGCCGTACAACGCTAAAACCGCACTTCTGGCACAGCTTGATAGTCCTCGCGACGAGGTGTGGGAGATTAGAAGTCGATCGCCGAAACCAAGTCTTAGAATATTTGGACGTTTTGCGAAAACGACGTGTTTATAGCGCTCGAATGGGTACGGCGGAAGGAATTGGGAGGGGCTACGGATCGGGAATGGCGTGATGAGATGAACAGGTGCAAGGCGTATTGGAGAAGATTGTTTCAATCCTATGATCCGCATACAGGGGGAAGTGTCAATGACTATATCTCGGAAAGCTATTTTATGGTCTAAGGCGGTTCCGGGAGAGAAAATTCCGGTCGGGAAGGTTGCTTACTTTCGTCAAAGACTAAAAAATAGATTGTATGACTTGATCCTTAAAGAATTCATTGAGCGTGAGAAGAATGAAGGCTTCACCAGGGCCGAGCTGGCCCGGAGGATCGGGCGCAAGCCGGAGCAACTGACTCGGTGGTTGAGCGCTCCGGGAAATTGGACCCTGGATACGGTTAGCGATCTTATGCTGGCGATGGATGGAGAGTTGGATATTTCACGTCGTGATCTTGGCGAAAAGCGCCTGTCAAATCTTCCGTCGCATGTCCTGATCAGCTCGTCATCTCCGGCCCCCGGTGTGGAGTGGAAGCGGCCTGTTTCACGAACTTCGTTCTCAGAAGTGTCGATTGTCGGAACTTAAAAATGCCAAATCCCCGCCGTGCTCACTGTATATTTTGCGAAGACATTCGCCATGAAATGGGAAACAAGCTTTCCTTCATGGGGATTTTTCATTCAGATATGATAATTGGCTGTGCGCCTCCTTCTGAAATGCCCATTGGCATAGATATTGTGGTTATAGTATGGGTATTATCTGACGCAGACGACTGTCCGGAGAAGGCAATACTCAGAGTGTTGGCTCCGCCGGATGGAAAAGAAGTTTACAGAATTGTGTCTACTCTGCCAGCAGTGATTCAGTATTTTGAAGGAGCAAAGCAAGCAGTAGGAATGGCTGTATTGCAGATTAAGCCTTTACTCATTTATGGCGAGGGATTTCTTGAAGTCTGGGTTGACACCGGAGGGTCTTCGGTAGAGATACACAGCACTTTGACTCGTTTTGGTAGCTGTAAG
>JBAWVF010000114.1:0-12482 GCA_037147415.1 Rhodospirillaceae bacterium
GCGACTGGAAGCACACAACATGTAGTGGGTGTGTGCGTTAACCCGATAGGCATGCTTTCAACCCAGTCACCGCAGTTGGCATACATGAAATCACCATCATTTTTTAACTCGGCATGATGAATATGGCCGCAGATAACACCATCAACTTTGCGCAGACGCGCCGCCTTTACCACTGTGCTTTCATATTCAGAAATATACTTAACCGCATTCTTAACCTTCCGTCCTCGGTCAATACGCCAAAGGTTTGGCGCACCATACCCCTGCAGAGGCTGAGGCCGTACAGACCCGGTTGGAACGGATCAAGTGGCGGCTCTACCCGGCTATGGTTCCCGCGAACGACACCCGGGGGCCGAAGGGAAGCCTTTCACTCTCACCCACCGAAGGGACGAGCGTGAAAGGCTTCGTGCGGGGCATCCGGCCTTGTCACCAGAACCGTCGGGCCGGTGTTTCGGCGAAGAGATTCCCGACCGCCATACAGAACAGGCCCCAGATTACCGGACCGGGAATCAGCGGGGAACCGATGCCGCCGATGAACAGGATTACCGCTGCGGCGATGTAAAACAGCCTGCCAACGGTCAAGGGACGCATTGTCATGGATAACTCCCCCAAAAGCGCGGCCTCGGCACAGGCGCAAAAGGTTCTCCCGCTATCGACCGCTGCGTCTTGATATAGAACCGGCCATCTTACGATTCAGGCAATACGCTAAATATTTTATTGCTTCATATCACTTAAGTTTGCGTGGATTACAACGTACGTACTATGATACACTTGAATGCATACTTGATTTTTGCGCATGACGCGCCAATTTACATCACGGGCAATGGCATAGCGTCTTGAACTCTCAAGGCGAAGAGCTGTGCCGAATAAACGGGCCGTCCGTTGCAGGCCTCGGTATTGAAAGAGAATAGCGTCATGGAAAACACAATCCGTCGAAGCAAAGCCAATGTCCTTGGGATCGCCGGTCTCCTGGCTCTGCTATCGCTGTCCTTGGCCGGTTGCGGAACCATGGTCGGGGCGGGCGCCGGAGGTTATGCCGGCAACAAGCTGACCCATGGGTCCACGATTGGCACCGTCGGTGGCGCCGTTGGCGGTGGTGTCCTCGGGCACGTCCTGACCGGCAACTGAGCTGATCGTCCCATTGATAGCTCGGTAACATTGTAATAATCGGTCACGGACCGGTCGGAAGCAGTTCGCGCCCCGATGCGGATATACCCCCTCTCGGAGAGCGATGATGCGGTCCGTGGCCATGTAATTTCCCGCAGGGCACTCCAAGGAGTCGGAATGATGAAGGTGATCGTCGGCTTGGCGTTCGGTTTGGCGTTGCTCTGGTCAACGTCTGCTTCGGCCATCGAAATTGAGAAACCGGCCCCCGACTCTCCGCAAATCACCCTGGCCGCCAGCATTCAGGAAGCGCTTCCGTTTCGCGAGATACTCCATATGGAACCCAACCACCTGATTGTGGTAACCGCCGGAGTTGTGACCGGTGCCGCCTTCATCGGTCCCTTCCTGGGAGTCAGCGAACTGCTCGGCATTGGCCTTGGCTTCGTGGCCGGCGAACTCATCTATCGATCGTCTCTGTGGCCGTTCCATAAGGAATGGTTCGAATAGAGATCCGGTCTCAATTCGATAGAATAGACGCCATGGAAGGCGATTGCTTTTGCTGTCGAACTATTAGAATTTCAGATATACAGAATGCTTAAGATTATTCAAAATCTAAATGTGCAACCCGATCGGATACTGTTCTAGTATGTCGTAATTAATCTATTATAATACTGATGCTCTCTTCTAACTTATGCCGGGATTCAGCTATTCTTCTGATTATGCGCATCGGTGACCCCGTGAGGCGATGGACGCGGCATGGAAGTTACCCGCGAGGGTAGCAACTCGGCTGTCGGCAGTCGCAGCGGAATCCGAGGCTGGAGGCGAAACGTAGCCCGGCATGCGGAGGGAGGGGAGTTTGAAGTCTTTTGATATTCCCGTGGTCGGGTTAGGTGCCTCGGCCGGCGGGTTGGAGGCGTTCCGGCGGTTCTTCGAGGCGGCGCCGGCCGACGCGGGCATGGCCTATGTCCTGATCCAGCATCTGGATCCGACTCACCCGAGCATGATGGTCGACTTGCTGGCCGGACACACGGCGATGACGGTGCGGCAGGCGGTCGACGACATGGCGATCGAAACCGACCATATTTATGTCATCGCGCCGGGAAGCTATTTGGCGATCGAGAACGGTGTGTTGCGGGTATCAGCGCGGTGGGAACATCACGACGTGCGCCTGCCATTCGATTACCTCTTGCGTTCTTTGGCCAAGGCTTGCGGCGAGAAAGCGGTCGCGGTGATCCTGTCGGGCACCGGCGCAGACGGCAGCCTCGGGCTCAGGGCGATCGTGGAACAGGGCGGACTTGTGATCGCGCAGGATCCCGAGGAGGCCGCCTTCGACGGCATGCCGCGGAGCGCGATCGCCACCGGGGGCGTGACCAGGGTGCTGCCGGTGGCGATGATTCCCGAGGCGATCCGCCTGTGGCGTGAACAAGACACTTCCACGGCCGACCCGCCTTCCGGGTCCACGGCCGACCCGCCTTCCGGGTCCACGGCCGACCCGCCTTCCGGGCGTTCGGGTAATTCACCGGACGCCCAACCCGGTCAACTGGCCGCGATCATCGAGTTGCTGCGCCGCCGGACCCCCCACGACTTCACCCTCTATAAAGAAGGCACGCTGGTGCGCCGGATCGAACGCCGGAAGGTGGCGGTCGGCGCTATTGATTGGGCGGCGTATCTCGATACTCTACGGAACAACGACAGCGAGATCGACTTGCTGGCCCGGGATCTCCTGATCAACGTCACGCATTTCTTCCGCGATCCCGACGCCTTCGAGAGTTTCGCGAAAGGAGTGGTGTCCGATCTGGCGTATCGGCAGCCTCTCGACCGGCCGTTGCGCATCTGGGTACCGGGGTGCAGCAGCGGGGAGGAAGCCTACTCCCTGGCCATGCTGTTCGTCGAAGCGATCACGGCTGCCAAACGGCCGGTCAAGTTGCAGATATTCGCCTCCGACGTCGACAGAGAGGCGGTTGTGGCTGCCCGCGCCGGCCTCTATCCGGCGTCGATCGAGGCTGAAGTCTCATCGGAACGGTTAGCCCGCTTCTTCATCCGAGACCCGCTCGGATATCGGGTAACGCCGGAACTGCGCGACCATGTGGTCTTCACTGTCCATGATGTGCTCAGCGATCCGCCGTTCTCTCGGCTGGACGTGGTGTCCTGCCGTAATCTTTTGATCTATCTGCGCCCCGATGCCCAAAAGCGGGTTCTTCGGCTCTTCCATTTCGCGCTCCGCGAGGACGGCGTGCTGTTTCTCGGCGGCTCCGAGACGGTGGGCGATCTCGGCGATCGCTTCGAGCCGATCGACAAGCAGCAGCGCATCTATCGCCACATCGGCCGAATCCGGCCGGGAGATATCGATTTTCCCGTCGGGACCGGCGACGGCGCGCGCGCCGTGTGGTCCCGTCCGCCGCTGCGATCCGATCCGCAGAACGCCGATCTCGGCGCATTGATGCGCGGGCTATTGCTGGAGACTTATGCCCCGGCGTCGGTTTTGATCAACCGCAAGCACGAGACGCTTTACACGCTGGGTCAAACCGACCGCTTTTTACAGGTAGCCCCCGGCGAGCCGTCGCGGGATTTGTTCGCCTTGGTACGCGAGAACCTACGCACCAAGTTGCGATCCGCCCTTCACCGAACCGAGCAAGACCGGAAGTGCATCGCCTACACCGAAGCCGCGCCCGTCCCCGGTGACAGGAGCACCGGCGATCCGGCCAAGGTCACCATCGACGTCCGGCCGCTGCGCAGCGACGGTGAGGACCTGTTGATTGTCAGCTTCATCGACGAACCTCGGTCCGAGTCCAGGCCCCCCTCGCCGGCCGGCGAAGAGGGGAACCCGGCGAGGGTCGCCGAACTGGAGCGGGAACTTGAAGCGACCGGTGCCGAGTTACAGAACGCCATCCGCAATCTGGAAGTCGCCAATGAAGAGCAGAAGGCGATCAACGAAGAGGCGATGTCGGTCAACGAGGAATTCCAGTCGGCCAACGAGGAGCTGGAAACCTCGAAGGAGGAACTCCAGTCGCTCAACGAGGAACTGAACGCGCTCAACAACCAGCTTCAGGAAACCGTCGAGCGCGAGCGCAGCACGACGAACGATCTTCAGAATATTCTGAACAGCTCGGACGTGGCGACGCTGTTCCTCGACGATCAGCTTAACATCCGGCTCTTCACACCGGCCGCGAAGTCTCTGTTCGGCGTGATCGCCACCGATATCGGCCGCCCCATGTCCGATCTCGCCCGTCGCTTCGACGATCCCGGCCTGCCGGCCGATGCCCAGGCCGTGCTGACGACACTGACGCCAAGTAAGCGCGAGGTCAGGACCGATACGGGCGTCTGGTGCATCCGCCGTATCCTGCCTTACCGCACCCGGGACGGGCGGACCGAAGGCGTGGTCATCACCTTCTCCGACATCTCCGAGATCAAGGCGGTGGAGCAGAAACTCGAGACAGCGCGCGCCTATGCCGTCAGCGTGAACGACACCGTCCACCACCCGCTACTGGTGCTCGACGGCGACTTGAGGGTGGTCTCGGCCAACCGGGCATTCTACCGCTTCTTCGGGAAAACCCCGGGGGACTCTATCGGAGAGCGCTTCACGGCGGGTGCCGATGCCTCGGGCGATCTTCACAGGTTGAACGGCTTTCTGGAATTGATGCAAGCCGACCCGGGGTCGATCGACGACCACGAAATTGAGATCGATCTGCCGCAACTCGGCCGACGGTACCTGATGGTAAACGCCCGCAACGTTCTGCGCGACCGACCGGAGGAGCGACTGATCCTGCTGGCTATCGACGACGTCACCGAGCGCAAGCGCGCCACCGCCGCCCTGGAAGCCGCCAAGTGGCAGGCCGAGAACGCGAATTTGGCCAAGTCGCGCTTTCTTGCCGCCGCCAGCCATGACTTGCGCCAACCGTTGCAGACCCTCACCCTGCTTCAGGGGCTGCTGGCCAGGAAGGTCACCGATCGGGCCGCGAGCGAATTGGTAAGCCGGATCGACGAGACTTTGGGCGTCATGACCGGCATGCTCAACACCCTGCTTGACATCAATCAAATTGAAGCCGGGGTTGTCCGGGCCGAGATAACTTGTTTCCCGGTCGACGGTATCCTGAGCCGGCTGAAATCCGAGTTCGACTATCACGCCAAAGCCCACAGACTGGGTTGGCGGGTGATCGGCAACAGATCGGTGGTCCGAAGTGATCCGCGCCTCTTGGAGCAAATTATCCGCAACCTGTTGTCCAACGCGATCAAATACACCACGCGCGGTGGGGTGCTGCTGGGCTGCCGAAGGCGGGGCGACACGTTGCGCATCGAGATATGGGATACCGGCTGCGGCATTCCCGAAGCACAATACCACATGATCTTCGATGAGTTCACCCAACTCGACAACGCCGCCCGCGAGCGCAGCAAAGGGCTCGGCCTCGGTCTGGCCATCGTCAAACGGCTTGCCGACATGCTGGGCCACCGCGTCCATGTCCGCTCGGTTCTTGGCAAGGGCTCGGTGTTCGGCATCGAGGTGCCGATTGTCGACGCCGCCGAGGGATATGCTTGCCCGCTGTCTCACGACCGACCGGCGGACCCACCCGTCGCCCCGGCCGGCAAAACCATTCTGATCATCGAGGACGACCCGGAGGTCCGCGAGGCGCTCGAACTTTTGCTCGAGTTCGAGGGCTACCGCCCGAGGGTCGTTGGCGATGGTGCCGCGGCGTTGGAACTGGTGGCGCGCGGAGATTTCCGGCCGGACCTGATCGTCGCCGACTACAACCTGCCGGGGGGCCTGACCGGCGATCGGGTGATCGAACGCATGCGGCAGGCGCCGGATCGCCCGCCGTGTCCGGCGATCATCCTGACCGGCGACATTTCCCTCGGAACCCTGGAAAACATTTCGCGCCAAGGCTGTCCGCACCTGGGCAAGCCGGTGCGGGCAACCGAACTGATGCGCCTGATCCACGAACTTCTGAGCCAACCTTCCGAGCCGGCCGAATCCGAACCGATCGAAGCAGGCCCGGTGCCGCCCGTCACCATTTTCGTGGTTGATGACGACCATGTCATGCGCGAGACCATGCGTGCCTTGCTGGAAAGCAACCATCGCACGGTCGAGACCTACTCCAGCGCCGAGGCGTTCCTACACGCTTGGCACCCCGATCGCGCGGGCTGTCTGCTCGTCGACGCTCATATGGGCGGTATTTCCGGCATCGAACTCGTGGAGCGATTGGCGGCCGGCGGCCACACCCTGCCGGCGATCATCATCACCGGCTTCGGCGACGTCCCGATGGCCGTCCGCGCCATGAAGGCCGGCGCCACCGATTTCATCGAAAAGCCGGTCCGTGCCGACGAGTTGCTCTCCAGCATCGACCGCGCCATCGCCCTGTACTGCGACCATACTAAGCGCGAAGCCTCAAGGAAGGTCGCCGCCGACCTGCTCGCCGCCCTGACCGAACGCCAGCGCCAGATCATGGACTTGGTCCTGGCCGGCTGTCCCAGCAAGAACATCGCCGCCGACCTCGGCATCAGCCAGCGCACCGTCGAAAACCACCGTGCCGCCATCATGAGGAAGACCGGTTCCAAGTCTCTGCCCGCCCTGGCCCGTCTCGCCCTCGGCTCGGTTCAGTAATACCGATAGGCACACTATCGGGTGAAAAACTAGAGAGAGTATGACGCAGCACAACGGGATCGGCCGCTTCGGAAACTACGCAAAGAGCGAATTAATAAACCGTAAGAGACGGACCGCTTCCCCGAGCCGGAGAAAGCCTGAGTAATTTCCGATTCCGTGATATTTCGACGAAAGGCTCCATATGTAATCAGGAAATCTTTCGCCCGATTTTTCCTTCGGCTTCGGATCGAAGCCGGGAGACTAACCAAAAGGATAAGGCCATGACTTTCAGCCGATCTTTCATCATTGTCGCCCTGGTCGTTCCACTGCTCGGGGCCTGCATGGGTCCGACCGGGCGCACGGGACAAGATGGCGCCACCGGGGCGACCGGTGCCCCGGGCTATACCGGCGCCACCGGGGCGACCGGAGCCCCCGGTTACGTCAGTGATCGCGTGGCGGTCGTCCGTGGTGATCGCGTGGCGGTCGTCCGTCAAGATGCGTACGGGCGTACCTATTATCAAGACAGAGACTGACGTTCCGACGACGAAGACAGCCTTCTTTCAAAGATCATGTTCTTATGAACGCCAGCCTTTGCCCATAGAAATAGAAAGGGTTCCATCGATGTCTCCCTTCTTCTGTCGAATGGCCGTTTCCGCTTCCCTGTTGCGTTCAACCGCGATCGTCACGTTGCTGGGTGTCCCGTTTCTCATCGGCCAGTTGACGATGGCACACGCCGAAAGCGCCGCCCCCCCGGCGGTTCAATTGCCGCAAACCATGCCGCCCCAGGCCGGCGTCGAAGCCTCCGACTCCCGGGCCGAGACTGTCGAGCAGCGAATCGCCAGCCTTCACACGGCCCTGAGAATTACACCGGAGCAGGAATCGAAGTGGGAGAGCGTCGCCGGAGCGATGCGGGAGAATGCCACCGCCATGCAAAAATTGTTCACGGAAAGCAACGCCCGGGCATCACAAAGCATGACCGCTGTCGAAGACCTGAAGTCCTATGAGAAATTTACCCAGGCGCACGCCGACGGGCTGAAAAACCTGATTGACGACTTCGAAGGTCTCTACAAGTCGATGCCGGATTCGCAAAAGAAGATTGCCGATCAGGTGTTCCAGAGCTTCGGCAGCAAGGGCGTACCGTCGCACAATTAACCGGGCTCGCGCTCGCCTTTCGCGAGGCAATGCCAACGCGCCACATGGTGCGGAGGAAGGGACCGACAAGTCGGTTCACCGGTTAAACAGTATGACTTCATGCTCATCGGAAGGAGTCGTTATGACCTGTGTCAACGATAACAAAATGCAACGCCGCCTGTCGGCAAAGCTGGCGGCAGGTTTGGCGCTCTCCGCTTTTCTCGTGCTTGGAACATTAGTCGCCTCGGCGAGCGCGCAAGAGCGGAACGATCCCCGGACGTGGAATGAAAACTCTCGGACGTGGAACGATCCCCGGACGTGGAATGAAAACTCTCGGACGTGGAATGAGAACGGCAATCAGTACGGTTGGGATCACCGCGGTGAGCGTGGTTATAACGACTGGGAGCGTCGACATTATCATCGCACGCCCCCGGTCGTCTATGGCTCGCCATATTATTACCCGCCGCCGGTGATTTATGAACCCGACTTCGGCCTCAACGTGCCGGGACTCAGCATCCATATCCGGTAATCGTCGTAAGCTTTTGAATGACACCGGCGACCTGATACCGACTCAGGGGCCGCCAAGCCCGGATCAGGCGTCGCTTTTTAAGGAGTTTCTGCCATGAGTCTTCAAACTATTCTGATCGTTCTTCTAGTTCTGTTTCTGGTCGGTGCTCTGCCGACATGGCCGCACAGCTCAAGTTGGGGCTACTACCCGAGTAGTGGCCTGGGCCTCGTCCTTGTCATCGTCGTCGTTTTGCTGCTTGTGGGACGAATATAGCCGGCCCAGGGGTCGCAAGACAAAAGCCACCCCGATCTCTGAAAAGCGGAGCCCTTGCTTTCCCTTTTCCGTGACGGATATCGAAACACTTACGCAAAGGTTATCATCATGCCCTACAAAACCACAATGTTTCTTCTCGCGTTGCTTGCACTCTTGAGTGCCGCACCGCTCCTGAGTGCCTGTAACACCATGGCCGGTGCCGGCGAGGATATTAGCTTGGGCGGACAGGCTCTGGAAAAAAGTGCCGAACGGCACTCTCCCTGATCGGTTGTCCCCCGGTGCGGCGCACGGCTAGAGAGGAATTCAACCATGGACAAGAACCGACTCTGACAATTCCTTCGATTATCCGGGCGAGCCGCCAGAGGCTCGCGACGGAATCCGACAGAGGGTGCCGCAAATGGCCCCTCTTGCGCTTTGTCCGGCCCCTCTTGCGCTTTGATCGATCGAAGCTTCCAAAGGTTGCGGCAAGACATTTAACGCTCTGACCGGCACCAGCCAGCCAGCCGGCCGGCTGCGGCGCAGCTTGAATTGCCATTGCACGGAGGTCATAAAATATTTTAGACAGAGAAGGTTCTGATTGAATATAACCCTAGGTTAGGGCTCGTGATTTGCCTGTTTCAATAGAATTATTGATGTCTACTTGAGTTCTTTTAAGATTTTGAAGGATGGCTGTTTCAAGGCGTGTCTTAATGCTCTTTACCTCTATTCTGTGCATTGTATCTCTTATAAGCACTTGTTCAGACATGACACCCTCACTAAAAGACACGCTTAGCAGACGATATTCTAGATGAATGATTTAGTCAATGAATTTAAGGTATGTTACCTGAGACAAAGAGCACGGCCCGCAAGAAAGGGCGGCCGTATTACCGGCCCCCCTTTAGGGCTACTAAATTAATGACCCGCTTACTCGGTTCGAGCAAGGCAGCTTGCCTCGAAACTGGTTGGCGCCCGTGTCCACTGCTGGTTTTGGCCAAGTAGCGGAGCCAGAACATAGCCACGCAAAAGCAGGATATTCGGCCCGACAACCTTGATCTGTATCTGCCATTTCTTACCGTCTTCAGGATTGTAGATACTGGAGCCGCCCCATACGCCCGGTTCACTGGGTTCTAAGCCATGAACAAGCTCTAAGCCGCACAGCGGCCTTGTTCGCAACGTAGGGTCTGGATTATGCTTGTCAACCGGAGGTTCTTTCAGACCTTGCGGCAGATGCCCTGTCTCGATCCAGGCTATCCGCCCGCAAAGAGAATTCCCACCGCACGTCGATAATTCGATCGCGGCTTTACGGTCCGGGGGAAACCACAGGCCCACAGGGGCCGGGCTGATATCAGCCGCGTAAACAACCCGGGTTGCCGCGACTACCGCAAAGAAGAGAACGATCGGTTTCATTAGACACCTCACATGGGGGCCCGCGTGCTTACCCATTCATACCACTGGGAGAGACTTCGACCGCTCACTATAAAGCAGACAAAGTCCGGAATAAGGCGATGCTTTATGGCATGTCGCCCATATTCTTTGCGTATTTCAAAGAGGGGTTAAGGATACACTGCCCTGCCCTTCGGAGACAGGCTCGGAAACTACCTGACTTGAAAAGCATAGGGGAAGTCAATTCAGCGAGAAGAATAAGCGCATAGCGAGCCTGTCATTAGTGAACGGTCAACGCCTCGACCTGCGATACCGTTAGCGCGGCTATCGGCTGTTGGCCGAAGGCCAGCGGGGAGAAGTGGTCTTCAACATTAAGATGAGTGTTGCCCTGTTCATAACCGACTAAAGCGATCAGCTCCGGTGATCGGGAAAGTTCCATCACCTGTATTGCGCTTAAAGGTGGAAGCGTCCAGGCATGGAGCATCTCTGGTTGATGCTGGCTCAGGTTTTCGATCTGCTGCGGAGAAAGATTCATAGCACACCCCTGTTCGTCGATGATCCCTCCGACCCGGCCGGGACGAAGTACTCCCACTGATATAGGGTGGAGTGAACCGCGGGCGGAACGTTATTTTCAGGCGGTTTTGGCTCGCGTGGACGGCGGGTGATCGAGCGTCAGGCGGATGCGGGCTCACCCTTGCCGGTCATAAGGACGGCATTGGCCCATCCTTTTATGCTGAACCCCCCTTAATCAAGCTGACCGGGGCAAGGTTTTGCAAAAATAATAAAAAAATATTGATAAAATACGGTTCGAAGAGCATGATGGACTGCTAACTGTCCTGTGAAGTCGGGTAAATTATCTTTAGTATGTACCCCGATTATTTCTCTATCCGACTGTATTTACTCCTTTGAGATGCCATCATGAAGGTTGTTGTTACGCGCTGACGCAATTACCATGTCATTATAAGCAGATCCCACGGGACCGCAAGACCTCTTCCAAAAGGAGCTTCTCAATGCCACACAAAAAGACGATTGAATCTGCTGTTAAGAAAATTGTCGACCGGCTTGACCGATTCGATGGTTTGTCGGCTACTGAAAGGCAGCAAGTTATTGTTAGATTTAATGAAGCCTTGCACCGGTTTTTTCCACCCGCACACCGTATAGCAGAGAACCCTGAACTTATAAGCCAACTCCGCATTGAAATGGCCGTGGTCCAGATGATCGCTTCATTGGAAGGGCTTGATGGACTCAAGTTTGAAGCGCAAGTAGAAGCTCTGGCGGAAATCAAGGAAATTCTCGGTTTAGTTGGTCAGTAAGGAAATTCGTCCATCCTCTGCGGACGGCTGGTTTGTAATTCCGACCCGCCGTTCCGATCGTCTTGATGCGGTCTTGTCGGTCAAGGCTGGAAGTCAGTTGCACGAAGGCCTCTCACCTTCATGTGCCCCGAAGCCTTGCTTAAAACTCTTACTGCATATGGCTCACGATCCCTCCTCTTTCGTTCCACTAAAGCTGTAAAACCTCTAGCCAGCTTGAAATAAACCGGACAAACGATGTTCTTATTGGATAAGTCATAGTCATACCAATAATAAATCGTAATTATTACGAGAAGAGCAAGGAAGAAATCGATATGGAATCGAAGAAATCGGCACCCCACGATCTGATGCACGATGCTCTTACTGACAACAATCGCAAAACTTTTGCGGGAAAGAGCATCACCGCCCGGCTGCGCTCAATGTTGCCCTCATCAATCGTTCGTGCCTTCAGGTCTTGGTCGGGGACCGTTTCTCGGGAGAGCGACGAACCGATCTGGGCGGAACTGTTCAGCATCGAGCGTTTGGAGCAGCACGCGGAAAGTCTTGCGGCCGCCCAGCATGCGACCTCGAAACCCGCGAGCGACCGCCGGTTAGAGAGGCGTCTTCGGGACAACGAGCGCGCATTGCGCGCAGCCTATCACGCGATCGCCCTGGCGGTCTCGGAGGAGCGCCCGATCTCGCCCGCGGCGGATTGGCTGGTCGATAATTTTTATGTGATCGAGGAACAGGTCAGGGAGATCAGAATCGATTTTCCGCCCGGATATCATCGCCAGTTGCCCAAGCTGATCGATGGCCCGCTCGTGGGATATCCGCGCGTTTTCGGACTGGCTTGGGCCTTCGTCGCCCATACCGACAGCCGGTTCGATGCACAAATGCTGTGCCGGTTCGTGCGTGCTTATCAGCGTGTGCAACCGCTGAGCATCGGCGAACTATGGGCGGTCGCGATCACGTTACGGGTCGTCTTGGTCGAGAATTTACGTCGTTTGGCCGAAACCATCGTGGAACGCCAAGCAGCCCGTGAACAGGCCAATGTCCTGGCTGATCGCCTGCTGGGTGTCGGCAGCCATGGGACCATGCCTGCGGCCACGCTCCTGCAGGACGTCGAGGGCCCGTTGCCGGCAGCTTTCGCGGTTCAACTGGTCCAACGGCTGCGGGACCAGGATCCGAGAGTGATACCAGTCGCAAGAAGTCATGACTCGCGGCCATAATGGATAGATATCTA
>JBAWVF010000115.1:0-12277 GCA_037147415.1 Rhodospirillaceae bacterium
TTGGCGCTGTGGCTGGAACATCTTTATACTAAAGAACAAATTCTGACCGCATATTTGAACCGGGTTTATTTGGGCGCCGGGGCCTATGGAGTCGATGCGGCGGCGGAGACTTATTTCGGCAAATCCGTGACCAACATTACCGTGCATGAGGCGGCGATCCTTGCCGGCATGCTGAAGGCGCCCGCTCATTACTCGCCGATCAATAGTCCCTACGAAGCGGACCAGCGTGCCCGAATCGTGCTGTCGACCATGGTTGAGGCCGGCTTTATCAGCGCGGCCGAAGCGGAGGCCGCCGCCGCCGATTCTCCGGCGCCACCTCCCGCCACCGCCGATGGCATCGGCCGTTATTTCGCTAATTGGGTGGCCGATCATGTCGGCAGTTATATCGGCACCGATCATGAGGATTTGCTGGTCTTTACGACGCTCGACCTGCGGCTTCAGATGTCGGCGGAACGGCGGGTCGCTGAGCTGATTGCGGCGCGCGGCAAACAAAGCAATGTCAGCCAGGGTGCGTTGTTGGCGCTGTCGCCCGACGGTGCGGTGCGCGCCATGGTCGGTGGCCGCAACTATGCCGAGAGCCCGTTCAACCGGGCGACCCAGGCCCGGCGCCAACCCGGCTCTTCATTCAAGCCGTTCCTCTTTCTGGCGGCACTTCAGTCCGGCTTTACTCCCGAGACGACGATCGAGGACAGCCCGCTTCGCATCGGCAGCTGGCAACCGGCCAATTATGAAAAAGGTTTTCGCGGCGCGGTTTCTTTGCGCGACGCGCTGGCCCATTCAATCAATACCTGTGCGGTGCGCGTGTTGGAACGGGTCGGGGTTGATCGGGTGCGCAGGCTGGCGGAGCGGCTGGGCATTACGTCACCGCTTGGCCGGGATCTCAGTCTGGCGCTGGGCACCAGCGAAGTGAGCATGATCGAGCTGGTTGCCGCCTATGCCGGCATCGCCAATGGCGGTTATCCGGTAATTCCCCACGCCATTCGTGAAATTCGCGATACCGCCGGCACCGTATTGTATAAACGGCATGGCTCGGGTAGCGCGCCGGTTGCCGAACCGGGCGCGGTTTCAGAACTTGCCGGCATGATGACCGCGGTGCTCGCCTATGGCACCGGCAAAGCGGCGCGGCTCGACCGCCCGGCTGCCGGCAAAACCGGAACCAGCAGTGACTATCGCGATGCCTGGTTCGTCGGGTTTACGGCGGATTATGTCGCCGGGGTTTGGCTGGGCAATGACGACAATGACGAGATGAAGGGGGTCACCGGCGGCAGCCTGCCGGCCAAGCTGTGGCATGATTTCATGATGGATGCCCATGTCGGCCTGCCGCTTCATCCGTTGTCGCGAGCCGCCGGGGTTGATCCGGCGTCCGTTGTGGCACAGGTATCGCCGCCGCCGGTTGTTCCGACCGACCCGGGTGATATTCGGAACCTGATCGAACGATTGTCGGGTGGCCGCTAACTGGTTATGATAACACGCTAAAGAATTGCGGGGGCGGACCATGGGCGGGGGCAATGATCCGAAAGGTTTCGAACGCAGGCGGTTTCCCGTTGGGGAGGTCATTATTCAACAAGGCGAGATGGGGCGTCGAGCGTATCTGGTCGAGGAAGGTGCGGTAGAGGTCTCGCGCGGCTATGGGGAAAAGCGAAAGGTGCTCGGTCGGGTCGGACCGGGCGGCATCTTCGGTGAAATGGCTTTGCTTGACGGCACCACCCGCATGGCCGATGTCACGGCGGTCAGCGATACGCTCTGTGTGGTGATTCCCGGTGAGATCTTGCAGGAAAAGTTGGAAAAAACCGATCCGTTCATCCGTGCCTTAATTCGGATAATGGCGCGCAATGTCCGCAATCTGACCGAGGTGCTGGTGGAAAAGGATTAGGCTCACTCACAACAGGTGTTTATCGGGTTGCGCGGAGGATGGCGGCGGTGTCGGCGCAGCGGGGACGGGGGGATTGCCGGGAGGCGAGAGCCGACGCAAGATGATGTCGCCGTTGGGGGTCAGTTCGGGCGGGCCGTACAGCGGCACCTGCTCGAGCATGCCGCGCAAGCCCTTCATGATCAGATCGATGCCCTGAATCGTCTGTTCGCGCGGGGTCGGCTCCACCGGGGCCAAATCCCCGGCCCGTGCCGCTCCGGGCCAGCATCCGAGCATGATGACCATGACCATGACCGGCGGTACCGCCGGGACGACGGCAAAGCGTAAGCGGAGCAGGCGGCGCATGGCAAAACTCCGTTATTCGATAAGGTCGTCCAGCATCTTTTTTACAACGATAACGATAGCCGAGCCGAAGGGACCGACACTGACGCCCATTGCCGTGGCGATGGCGATCAATTCGCGCTCCGTGGTCGGTGCGAAGTGCGCGATTTCATTAAGCAGGGAGTCGGAAAGAATATTGTCTTGCGGCTTGCCTTCGCGGGCGGCTTCCTGGTCGCGCCAAGCAATCAGAGCACTTTTGATTGCGCTTTCGATTTGATCGGATTCTTCCTTTCGGCGCGCATCCTCGTAAAAGACGAGCATGCGCCACGCCCCTTCGGAATACGCGGTCTCTATGCGTTCAACCACAACCGAGCGCAGAAAGGCAGCCATTTCGCTGCGGTCCTGGTCCGGGTCGGCGTCGGGGATGACGAAGGTACGGATTTCGGTGCTCATAACGTTCTCCGTCATACATTCGGGGCCATGGCCGCGGGGATCATAACCGATAGTCAGCCTGCGGTTTCGCATTCCTTGACCGTAAGCTCACGGTAAGCCTTACGGAAAGCTTGCTCGAACAACTCCCGTTCATCGACAAGGCACTCGAAAAAGCCGTATTTGCGCTCGACCTCAACCTCGATAATGTCTACCGGATGGAAGTCGCCCTTAAGCCGACCGTGCGCCAGCAGTTGGTTGATCTGGCGGAGTCCGGCCAACTCGGCGGTAAAAGAGGAATCGAACCAGAGATCGGTCGTGAAATCCTGGACTTCGAAATAGTTCCCCGGCAGACGATCGTCCCAACGGCTGTTGCGTGGCCGTGCCACATAGATACGGTCACAGGCATGAAGCTCGCTGACGATGAATTGGCGGTGATAGGCCCCGTCGACCAATCCCTCCGGGTTCGCATTTTCATCGAAGCCGTAGAAATAAAGCCACAAGGCGCCGCGGACTGCCCGTGAATCGATGGGCAAATATTTGGTCGATCCGCCGATTTCTCCGGTTTTGACCTCAAGAAAATCGCAGGCGGCGTGATTGACATGCAAATACTCGCGTGCCGCACCGGGATGATAGCTATTGAACATCACCGGAATGGACGAAGCGTTCAGAATCTCGGCGATTCGGCTCAGTTCTTCGGGGGTGCGCTGCGGTACGTACAACTGTGCCGGCCAGAAACGATCGAAAAACGAGCGGGCATCGGGGCGCTCCAGCGGTTTCAGCCAGCGCGTCCAATACTCCCGGATGGCCGGGCGAAAGCTGCCGGGATCGCCGAAAGTGGCCAGCCACAGGGTATTCATCCAGTGAAAAGGCGGCGGAAACTTGACGCCCTGGCGGAGTTGTTCCTCCAGCAGCGGTTGGAGCGGGACGCCATCCAGCCAATCCGCCACCCGGGCAATCATGCCGCTGGTGCAGGAAATGATCGACGGCTCGATGTTAAGAGCGCGCGCCGCTTCCAGAAAGCCGACGCCGTGCGCATTTACGCCGCCTAGCCCGCCGAGGGCGAAGGCTATTTTGCCGTCTTTCCGAGTGGTCATGGCGGGGTATCCCGATCAGGACGGGCGCGGCGTCGCCGCGTGCCGATCAAGTGCAATATCTTGCGCCAGTTGATCGATACGACCGTCAAGCCGGGCCACTTCCCGCAGGCGGACGATCCCGACCATTTCCTTGACCTGGCGAAGCTGCTCGTCGATCTGGTCGAACCGCTTACCATGCTCGGCGAGTATCTTACCATGCTCGGCGAGGATACTGCCGTGTTCTTGCTTGATTTCGTTCACGGTTTTAATGAGCTGAAGCAGCAGCGGTTTCAGATCATCGGGATTGTTATCGGGATTGTCGGCCATCGAACACCTCCGCAAGATAGCATACTAACACCGGTCTCGCATGGCGTCGACCGTGATTCACTTCTTGTGGCGGGCCATGGCTTCGATAAAGCGCTGAAACAGATAGTGGCTATCCTGCGGACCGGGGGAGGCTTCCGGGTGATATTGTACCGAAAATACCGGCCGGTTCTTAAGTCGGAGCCCCTCATTGCTGCCGTCGAACAGCGACACGTGGGTCACCTCGACGTCAGCGGGCAGGCTGTCGGGCAATACCATGAACCCATGATTCTGGCTGGTGATCTCAACTTTGCCGGTGGCCAGGTCTTTGACCGGATGGTTGGCGCCGCGATGGCCGCGCGCCATCTTTTCGGTGCGTCCGCCCAGCGCCAGCGCCAGTAATTGATGGCCCAGGCAGATGCCGAACAGGGGCAGTCCGGATTCGATGAGACCGCGAATGGTCGGCACCGCATAGATGCCGGTTGCCGCCGGGTCGCCGGGGCCGTTGGACAGGAAAACGCCGTCGGGCTTACGGGCCATGATTTCATCAATGGTGGTGCTGGCCGGTACCACCGTTACCCGGCAACCGGCGGAGGCGAGACAGCGCAGAATATTGTGCTTGGCGCCGAAATCGACGGCGACCACGTGAAAGCGCGGCTCTTCCTGATTGCCGTAGCCGGCGCCGAGTCGCCACTGCGTCTCGCTCCAGCCATAGCTGCGGGCACAGGTAACCTCGCGCGCCAAATCCATGCCGTTAAGGCCGGGCCATGCTACGGCTTGTGCCTGAAGCTCCTTAAGGTCGAAGCGCCCGTGCGGGTCATGTTGGATCACGCCGGTGGGCGCGCCGCCGTCGCGGATGCGCCGGGTCAGCCGCCTTGTATCGAGCCCGGACAGGCCGATCAAATTGTGGCTGCGCAGCCACGAGTCCAAATCCCGGGTTGCCCGCCAATTCGACGGGGCGGTAATCGGGGCGCGGATGATCAGACCGCGGGCCGCCGGGGTAACGGACTCGATATCCTCGGGATTGGCGCCGACATTGCCGATATGCGGGAAGGTGAAGGTGATGATCTGGCCGGCATAGCTGGGATCGGTCAGAATCTCTTGATAGCCGGTCATCGAGGTGTTGAAGCAGACCTCGCCGACCGTGGTGCCGGCGGCACCGATTCCATACCCCCAGAGCGCGGTGCCGTCACTCAGCACCAGAACGGCGGTCGCCCCGTCGGGCTTGGCAACCGTGGCGGCGGAGGGGGAGGCAACGGCGGAGGCGGATTCGGTCATGGCGGAACCTTGGTTGGCGCTCGGGGAGGGCGGTGGTGCTACGGCTAACGGACAAGTCATATATCATCCGGGCTGACGGGCGAAAGAGCGCGGTGTATAACGGTGTATAACGAAAGAGCCGAGCCTCTCGCTGCCGGGCTGCGTAACGGAGACCATCATGCTGCGCGAACGTTTCAACGAAGCCCTGAAAGATGCCATGCGGGCCGGTGATAAGCCGGTTGTTAGCACCATCCGCATGATTTTGGCGGCGGTAAAAGACCGTGACATCGCCGCCCGGCCGAGCGGCAATACCGGCGGTATCGACGATGGCCAGATTGTCACAGTGTTGCACGCGATGATCAAGCAGCGCCGGGAATCGATTGAAATGTACCGTCAGGGCGGGCGGCAGGAGCTGGTCGATAAGGAAGCCGCGGAAATCACGGCCATCGAGAGCTTCATGCCCAAGCAGATGAGCGAAGACGAGACCAAAGCCGCGGTTGAGGCCGTGGTTAAGGATGTCGGCGCCGCCTCGATCAAGGATATGGGCAAGGTCATGGTCGAGCTGCGGCTACGCCATGCCGGAATGATGGATTTTGCCAAAGCCGGTCCGCTGGTCAAACAAGCACTCTCACAGTAACGGAGACATATGGCGTTCCCTCCCGCCTTCCTCGAAGAGCTGCGGGCGCGGCTGCCTCTCTCGGAGGTGGTCGGTAAACGCATGCGCCTGGTTCGCGCCGGGCGGGAGTTCGCGGCGCCGTGCCCGTTTCATCACGAAAAGACGCCGAGTTTTACGGTCAACGATCAGAAAGGCTTCTTCCACTGCTTCGGTTGCGGTGCGCATGGCGACATCATTGGCTTTACCATGCGCCACGACCATCTGACTTTTCCCGAGGCTGTCGAGTCGCTGGCCGGGCTGGCCGGGCTGTCGGTACCGCGTCAGGCGCCCGAGGATATTCGGCGCTATGAGCGGCAGAAGAGTTTGCATGAGGTGGTCGAAGCCGCCACGGCGTGGTTTGAACAGCAATTAAGGCTGCCTTGGGGGGCGGCGGCGTTGGCCTATTTGCAGCGGCGCGGGCTCGACGACGAGGCGATCGCGGCGTTTCGGCTCGGCTATGCGCCACCCGAGGGCGCCGCTCTGCGCACGGCGTTGGAACGAGCGGGCTTTTCGGTTTCCGATATGCTGGAGGCCGGGTTGGTCAAGCGGCCCGACGATGGCCGTGCCCCCTACAGCTTTTTTCGCCATCGAGTGATGTTTCCGGTTTCCGACCGTCGTGGCCGCGCCGTCGCTTTCGGTGGCCGTCTGATCGAAGGGGACGGGCCGAAATACATCAACACCGGTGAAACTCCGCTGTTTCATAAGGGCCATTTGCTTTATGGCCTGTCGCGCGCCCGGCTGGCCGCGGCCGAAGGCAAGCCGGTTATCCTGGTTGAAGGTTACATGGATGTGATCGCCCTGGTGCGGGCGGGCTATCCGGGCGCGGTCGCGCCACTGGGAACCGCGCTGACCGAAACTCAGATCGAGGTGGTGTGGAAGTTGTTTTCCGGCCGGGAAAAGATGCCGGTGCTGTGCTTCGACGGGGATAATGCCGGCAAACGCGCCGCTTTTCGGGCGGTCGAGCGGATTTTGCCGATGCTGATGCCCGATCAGTCGATCCGGGTCGCCTTTTTACCGTCCGGTGAGGATCCCGACAGCCTGATTCGCAGCCGCGGCGCCGCCGCCATGGAGGCGGTATTAGCCAGGGCGAGTTCGCTGGCCGATGTGCTGTGGGAAATGGAAACCGCCGGTCGGCGCTTCGATACCCCGGAGGCCAAGGCCGGACTCGAGGCGGTCTTGAATGAGCGGGTCGGCCTGATTGCCGAGCGTGCCGTGCAAAGTTGCTACCGGGAGGATATGAAACGGCGGCTGCGCGAGGCGTTCCGTTGGCGCCCGCCGGAACGCGACTCGAGGAGCAAGAGTGCGATCGGAGCGCGCAGCGCTTTACGGGCCGGCCGGCCGGGGCCGCGTCCGCTGGCGTTGCCCCCGGTTCAGACGCCGATGATGATTCCGCGGCGTCCGAGTCGACTCCGTGCGGAGGTGTTTTTAGCAGCCCTGATCAATCATCCGGCCTTGATCGACGAGTATGGCGAGCGGCTGGTTGAACTGGAGATTGCCGATCCGCTGCTCTCCGAGTTGCGCCGCGCCCTGATTCGGCTGTGGGGCGAGCATCACGCGTTCGAGCCGGCCACTTTACGGACCAGGCTTGAGGCCGAAGGCTTTGCCGAGCTGTTTGAACAATTATTTTGCCGTAGCGTATTGGAGACCTATTATTTTATCCGAAGTGATGCTGAACCGGAGTCGGTACGGGCCGGACTGGCGGAGATCCTCAGGTTGCTGGCTTTGGAAGCCCTGGTGGGCGAATTGCCGCAGGCGGGCCAACGCTATCGTCAGGATTTGACTTTACAGAATTGTTTTCGAGTAGAAAGTTTGCGGAGTGAATTGGCGGTTTCCGTAGCTTTTTTTGATGATCCGGACTGAAGAAGACCCGGGAGTGAGAGTTCGGACTTGACGCTGCCGGTGTTCGTCGCCAATTGTCACGGGCTGGCAAGAAGAAAATGTTGCAAGGTTTGTGGGTCGGCGAGTTTGGCCGCCGAAGGTGGCGGGGCCGGGTTAATATGGGCCGGGCTAATATGGAAAGTGAGACGACCGTGCGCTTCGCGGCAGGGATTCCGCGGGCGTACGCATGCGTGCGGGTGGGACGTCCGTAAGGGACGGCAAAGGGTTTTCTCGGGGACACGGGATCGCACATGGCCACGAAAGCGACGAATAGAACAGACGCACCCGAAGCCCGCGAGGAGGGCGCTGAAGGCCCGCTGATGGATGGCTTGGTTCAGGCCGTCAAAAAAATGATCGCGCGCGGCAAAGAGCGCGGCTACGTCACGTATGACGAACTCAACGCCGCGCTGCCTCAAGATCAGTCTTCATCGGAGCAGATCGAAGACACGATGGCGATGCTGTCCGAAATGGGCATCAATGTCATCGAGTCCGAGGAAACCGACGAGGCGGCGGCGCCGGAACCGGTCGCGGAAGGCGAGGGGCGCCAGACCGGCAATCTCGATGATGATGATATCGGCCGGACGGATGATCCGGTGCGGATGTATCTGCGGGAAATGGGTTCGGTCGAGTTGCTTTCGCGCGAAGGCGAAATCGCCATCGCCAAGCGCATTGAAGCCGGTCGCGAGATGATGATCGGGGCGATTTGCGAGTCGCCGCTCACGATCCGCGCCATTATCGGCTGGCATGATGCCCTTAAGGAAGGGCAGATGCTGCTGCGGGATATCATCGACCTCGATGCAACCTATGGAACAAGCCCGTTCGGCCAAATCGAGGTTGAAGCGGTCGCAGAGGGTGGAGAGACGGGGGGCGAGCCATCGGCCGAGTCCGCGATGGCCGTTGCCGGTGTGGAACCGGGCGTCGAAGGCGAAGTCCCGGAGCCGCCGATTCCGCTCGGACTGGAAATGGATCCCGAGGGCGATCCGGAGAATGACGAAAACAGCCTGTCGCTGTCGGCGATGGAAAATGCGCTGAAGCCGCAGGTGCTGGAAACCTTCTTCGCCATCGCCGTCACTTATGAAAAGCTCCACAAAGTTCACGAAAGCCGCCTTGCCGCAATTCAAAAGGGTGAGGAGACCAGTCGTCAGTCGGATAAGAAATATGATCGCCTGAAAGGCGACATGATTGAGTTGGTCAATCAGGTTCGGCTTAATAATGGCCGCATTGAACAACTGGTCGAACAGCTTTATAGTTTGAATCGGCGCCTGACCAGTCACGAGGGCAAGCTGCTGCGTCTGGCCACCGACTGTAAGATTAAGCGCGAAGACTTCCTGACCCACTATTACGGCTATGAACTTGATCCGAACTGGTTGGAGCGCGTAAAGGCGCTGCCGGGCAAGGGTTGGGGCCGTATGGTCGAAAAGCATGGCGAGGAAGCGATTCGCCTGCGTGAAGGCATTGCCGGCATTGCCGAAGAAGTTCGTTTGCCGATTGGTGAATTCCGTCGAATCGTTTCTACCGTTCAGAAAGGCGAGAAAGAAGCCAGCCGCGCGAAAAAGGAAATGGTCGAAGCCAATCTGCGGCTTGTCATTTCTATTGCTAAGAAATATACCAACCGCGGCTTGCAATTTCTGGACTTAATTCAGGAAGGCAATATCGGCTTGATGAAGGCGGTTGATAAATTCGAATATCGGCGTGGCTACAAGTTTTCGACTTATGCGACTTGGTGGATTCGGCAGGCGATTACCCGTTCGATTGCCGATCAGGCGCGCACGATCCGAATTCCGGTCCATATGATCGAGACCATCAACAAGTTGGTGCGTACCAGCCGCCAGATGTTGCATGAAATCGGGCGCGAGCCGACTCCCGAGGAGTTGGCGGAGCGGTTGCTGATGCCTTTGGAAAAGGTACGCAAGGTTCTCAAAATCGCCAAGGAGCCGATCAGTCTGGAAACCCCGATCGGTGATGAAGAGGACAGCCATCTCGGTGATTTTATCGAAGACAAGAATGCGGTGCTGCCCCTGGACGCCGCGATTCAGGCCAATTTGCGCGAGACCACGACCCGGGTTCTGGCCAGCCTGACGCCGCGGGAAGAGCGGGTTCTGCGCATGCGTTTCGGCATCGGCATGAATACCGACCACACGCTTGAAGAGGTTGGCCAGCAGTTCTCGGTCACGCGCGAGCGTATCCGCCAGATCGAGGCCAAGGCGTTGCGCAAACTGAAACACCCCAGCCGCTCGCGCAAGCTGCGCAGTTTTTTAGATACCTGACCCGTCGGCTCTTTTATCCCCTTGCCGCAGCATGCGGACTCGGGCAATGTGCTTTACGTTTCGGACGGGGGCTTGCTCCCCCGTCGGTGGGGCCTGTAGTTCAGAGGTCAGAACGCGCCGCTCATAACGGTGTTGTCGGGGGTTCAAATCCCTCCGGGCCCACCATCTTTTCAATGGGTTAGCTCTTTATCTCAAAGAACCGGACCTTCCGTAAGTGCACTGTAAGTGCAGCGGACGTTCAGGCTCCATGCTGCCATTCGCTCGAATTCAATCCCGGCCGCCGAACTCAAACGGCTGGACAGGACGCACGAAGCCGCGATCGAGCGAGACAGACCGGACCGCAATCCACTCGATGATAACACGGATCCGGCGGGCGATAACGCGGGCTGCAGCACCCGGCGGCGCGCCGTCAGCAACGGCTTCATAGCTCGTGCCTCAGCACAGCAAGTAACCGCCCTTCGGGCGGAAGAATAGCCGGAAACAAGTCGTGTATAGAGTTGATGATCTGAATAAATAATGCAAGGATAGCGAAAATAGTTCTTGCCAGTCGTCGCAATATGCGCTACATTATCTTCATCAGAGCGGGGAACCCCGGAAACAAAACCAAGTGATGTAGGATAAAATGTTGTTACGTGGCATTCTTGGAGTGATCATAATCGTTATGTTTTTCTCGATGCTGTCAAGCGCAAGCGGTGTTTCTGAGACGCACGAAGAACACATGCGCAAACTGGTTGCTGTCTACGCGAATTACTAAGAATGAAGCCGCGCCATG
The DNA here is from genome assembly GCA_037147415.1 of Rhodospirillaceae bacterium. GTDB lineage: Bacteria > Pseudomonadota > Alphaproteobacteria > Azospirillales > Azospirillaceae > BOG-933. The sequence continues at coordinate 10,829 of JBAWVF010000115.1, forward strand.
TTTAGATTATTCTGTGTCGTCTGGGTCGTTTCTATCATGGTCCTTGGGCCGATGACCACGCAGCCTTTGACCGATGAGCAGAACAAGCGCCTAGCAGAGCATTTTATGTCCATGAGTTCTCGGACGCCGCCAGCCGATGTGATCGATACAAAGACCGACAAATTACACTCGCCACACCCATGAAGGAGTTCGTGTCATGCACCATCTTGTTACTTTAGCGGCCGCTTGGTACATGTTGAGCAACCCCGGCGGGGTAGTAAGTAATCTTACAAATGTGGCCAGTAGTCTTGCGCAAGGCAACCCGGTAGCTTCGATTATGAACTTTGGTGGTGGGTCGCGCGATTATGCCTATGTCTCGTACGACGCCGTGACCACCGGGCCTTATTCAGGTCATTTCGGGCGGTAAGCCTCGATCTGATTGCATCACCTATAGGCGAACAAACTGTATGCAAGTTTTTCCCGGGCCGCACGCCTTCAGAGACGGTCGGCCCTTTAAAGCCGACCACTGGACGGGCATCTTGCAGGCTGTCGGACTTAGGGCTGCTGCCAACCCGTAACCAGCACCCGAAGATGCTTTGACAGTCCGACCTTGCCATCGTCAGACAAACATTATATGTTTGACGGACAGCGGGAGGCGCATCCATGGGTGATAGAGGTCAGCATACAGTATTCGGGCCAAGCCCCGACGCGGCACCGACCGTTTCCGAACCGCCGCTTACCGCGGACACCGTGAAGCGGCTCAAGATTCACTGTCATCAAATTAGTCGATTCGCTATCTCCCGTTGAGTTTTCTCAATGTGCTGCCGCCGCGAGCGTTGGCTGCTGCCGGACGGCCAAACCGTTCTGGCCCCACTGCCTGACGGAGTTGGCGACCATTTCGGCCCTGAGCTGAAGCGCTTCATCCTCGCCCAATACCACCAGGGTCAGACGACGGTGCCGCGTCTGGTCGAGTTGCTGGGGACGCTGGGGAAAATTCCCTACCACTGCTGAAACCGCTATGGTACTTACGGCTAGTTGAGCCGTCTTTGCATGGGCTTTGTTTTTTTAAATGGGGCATAGTCATGGCTGCCAATAGAGAAATGAATGATCTAGATGAGCTTATTCCGTTCTTCCATAGGAAAAGACATTGCGCCCAACCATCCGACGAGCAGCATCATTGCCATTCCGAATGCAAACAAACCGCATACGCTTTGGGGGGGCTTGGCGGCTTTAACAATTATCTCGGAGGTTTTTTGGCAGCACTAACACAGCACGATGCCCCTGAACCAGGGCTAATGTCATGTACAACAGGGGCTATTTTTTGGACGTATGTTTATTTGAAATCTGGAAACCCAAAAACCAATCGGGCAAAGACAATCCAAGAGCTACAGAAGGTGGCCAAGGAAGCCGCCTCTAGGAGGAGGGTCTTCGGTAGAGATACACAGCACTTTGACTCGTTTTGGTAGCTGT
>JBAWVF010000116.1:0-12241 GCA_037147415.1 Rhodospirillaceae bacterium
TCTGGAAAATACTATATCTAGTGGGTGTGTGCGTCAAGCCGATAGGCATGAAACGAACCGGAACTTTGCGCGTCGGCATCAATATATGAAAGGAGTCACGTGACATGGCGACAGAAAAGTACATAGTCTCGCAAAAGGCGGGGCAAAAAGCGGGGCAAAAAGCAGGTATGACTGTCCTTACCAAAGCGGGACAAACATATTATTTGATGCTGGATGAAGATCGGGATCAGTATATAATCGGGCGTCATGATGCGGCCAGCATAATTCAAGCAAATCTGACTCTGAATGATCGTTTCGTGTCGAGGCGGCATTGCGCCATTATTCATGATGATAAGAATGATTTATGGTATCTGAAAGACCTTAATAGTTACAACGGGACATATATCAACGGCAGAAAACTGCCCGAAGACTGTACCGCCCTCTTGAATCATGGAACTTTGGTTCAAGTCGGTGAGACTGTTCTGATATTCGCTCTGAATCCATCATTCGGGGCTGCCCTGCCATCGGAGGACGAGACCGGAGTCCCGAATGCGGACTTGCTCATGACCGTAGGCAGACCCGCAGAAAGAGAGCTTAATCGCACAAGAGAATCCATGAACGAAAGCAAAACCGTCTCTCTGAAGTAACGACCTTTATGAAGTAACGGCGGATTGAATGCGACCGAATATTTTCTGAAATAGTCTGAGTTGTCCTTCGCTCGTTGAGTCCCACGAAAACTGTTCTGCATAGCGGCGGGTTTCCGTTCGGTCCGGTAAGGTGGTCAGCAGGGCGCGTACCGTGGCCGCGATGGCGGCGGGGGAGCGTTCGGGAAGCAACAACCCGGCGGCCGGGGCAGCGACAACCTCCGGAGTTCCCCACACCGCAGAGGCGACCACGGGGGTTCCACACGCCATGGCCTCCAGTAATACATTAGCCCAGCCCTCGCGGCTTGATGCCAGTACCAGGGCGTCGGCGGCGCGATAGACATCCTTCATCCGTGCCGGCGACACCGACCCGAGCAGATGCACGCGATCGGCGACGCCGACTTCAATAGCAAGACGTTCCAGCGCCGATTGCTCCGGTCCCGCTCCGGCGATCAAGAGTTCGACGTCCGGCAAATCCGCCAGGGCTCGGATGATCAGATCATGCCCCTTGCGGGTGATCAGCAGCCCGACCGAGGCGATGATCGGCCGCGTGGTCTCAAAGCCCAGAGTGCGCCGGGCAGCCTTACGGTCGCCGGGGGTGAATTGTGCAAGGTCAACCCCGTTGCGCAGGACCACTGCTCGCTCGGGCGGTAAGCCGAACGAGACCAGCACCTCTTTAAGCGCCTGACACACCGTGATCACGCCGTCAGCCTCCATCGCCGCCCAGCGGATCAGACGCCGGGGCAGTCGGTAACTCGGCACCAGATTGAGATCGGTCCCGCGGGCGGTGATGACCACCGGCTTACCCAGTTTCCGGCCGAGCAACAATGCGGCCACTCCGTCCGGGTAGAAATAGTGGGCGTCGATAAGGTCGAACGTAACGCCTTCTTCGAGCAACCGGCGCACATGACCGAGCAGAGCCGCGTACAGCAAGAACGGCGCCGCGCTCATACCGATACGGGGAATGGCGAGAAAGCGGGGATGACTGACAATGACTCCGTGGCGGATTTCTTCCGAAGGAATTGTGGGATACAGACCGTAAGCACCGAACCGGGAAGAGCGCAGGGGAAACCAGGGCACGGGTGCCACCACCCGTGCCGTGACCTCGCCGGTAGCCAACAGGTGCCGCAACCGGTTTTCAACAAAGATGCCGTGTGTCGGCTGGGCTTGATTGGGAAATAAAGTGGTCACGGTGAGCAATCGTAGAGCCGTCATTGCCCGTTCTCCCCCCGCCGAGCTGCCGCAAGCCGGTCGAGCCAGCCGCCCGGATCGCCGAGAGCGTCAAGAAACGCCGTCAGACGGGGCAGTCCCGCCGCCATCGGCTCGTTAGGGCCGATATCGGAGGCTATGGCCAGCACCGCAGCGGCCGGCTGTTCCGTCCATAGCGCGGCTTGCAACTGGAACAGCTTGGCCCGGGCCGGATCACTGGTGAAGCGGTTGGCGACCCAGTACCACCACAGCACGACCCGTTGACCATGATCATTATTCGCTACCAATCGATCAAGTCGGGGCGACACCCCCGCCAATCTGGCGGCGTGCTCGTCCTGTTCGGTGGCAACACGTCGCCATTGCCGGCCGTCATCGAAGCGGTTGGCAAAAGACACGACTTTCGCGCCCTGCCGCTGATAATCATAAAAAGCGACGAACAAATGGACGATGCCGCGCTCCCCGCGATAACTGGCAAGAATAGTACGATCGGCACCCGGGAAAGATGGCTGCCAGTCCTGAACGCTCGCCATCTGGCGCCAACCGGGGATCGATATCGGCTCGACACCGGCACTCGCCGCCATGACCGGCGACCGGATGACCCAATGGGCATAAGCAGGCGCCACGGGGATCATCACCGCCGCCACCGCCGCCGGCCACCAGCGCCAGAAGGACTGGCGCGACGAGCAGGTTGCCACCGGTGGATCGGCGGGCATCAACTGCTCCAAGGGCGGCGGGTCGGCGAAATGGCTGCCCAGCCACAGTAACAGAAACATGACCACCGCAAAAAAGCCCCAACCGTAAGCGACATGGTCGAAGCCGCTGGCCCACTCGGGTTTGATCCAGTTGGCGATCAGGATAATAGTCGCGGCGCGGACGCCATTGGCCACCACCGGAACCACCACGGCCAAGCAGAGCATGATCGCGGATTTCCACCATATCTGAAACGCGAAATAGCTGAACAACACCGCCAAAGCCACATTGGCGATCAGAAATCGTATGCCGGCGCAGGCTTCGGCCACTTCGAACATGCCGCCCGGAGTCTGAATCAGGATGCCGTCGTGAAACACGGGCACTCCGGCAAGACCGACCAGTGCCGACGCGAATGTTGAGGTAAAACTCTGGAGAGCGGGAATCAATTCGTCGCCCGCCGGGACCATGAACCACAGGAACGCCAGCGGAAACCACAAGCGTCGACACACCGGCCAGCCGAACACCAGCGGCACCAGCGCTATCACGAGCCCGACCAGTGCGACTTCGCGCAGTATGGTGGCTTCGATGGCTTGACCGACCAGCCACAGCAGGCCCGCCACGGCAAGGCCGACCAATGCCCGGGGCTCCGGCTTGGGCACCAACGCAAGCACTGCCTTGCGTTCGCCCCAAATCAGCCCCAACGTGATCGGCAGCACCAGAAACCCGTGATTATAGGTTTTGGTATCCCACCAGGTTCCGACCATGGTGATCGCCGCGTCGTGAAATAACAACAGAGCCAATGTGACCAGCATACCGAACCAAAGGGTGGCTGATCGCCAGTCCGGTGCACCGGTTGTCATCAGCGCCGGATCATCGGAGTTTACGGTTGCATGACTTCCACTCATGGGTGATCCTCCTCGGCCCACCTTGGAATACTCTCGGTTCCCGGCGCCTCGAGCAGATGGTCAAGCCGGGCCAGATGATCGCGCCACAGATAGTGTCTGCGGATGGTGCGCACCGCCTCTCCGCCCAACCGTCGCCGTAAGTCCGGCTCGGTCAGCAGGCGGATCACGGCGTCGGTAAAGGCCGGGGCATCATCGGCTATCAGTAGATCGTGGCCCGGCGTCGCCCTGATCCCTTCCACCGCAGGGGAGGTGGCGACCACCGGTCGGGCCGCCGCCATCGCCTCCAGGATTTTGTTTTGGAGCCCGCGCGCGATCCAGAGCGGTGCCACCGCCACATCGGCATGAGCAAGATAGGGACGGGAATCCTCAACCTGGCCGGTAACGATCACCCCCGGCAGGGTTGCCAGCTTCCGCACGGAACGGCCCGGACTCCGGCCGACGATCCAGAACCCGGCGGTGGGCACGACTTGACGAACCCCGGGGAGCACTTCGTGGGCAAACCAATGGACGGCTTCGACATTGGGCCGGTAGTCCATGGAGCCGGTAAATACGATCGGGGCGCAGCCTGAAGGATAAGGTGAGCCCAGAGTGGCGGCGTCGGCCATGGCGTCGGCATCGACACCGTTCGACAATGCGGCCACCTGAGCCGCGCCATCGGTCCGCTCCCGAAACAAGGTGGCTTCGGGCTCCGAGACCAGTAACGCGAGATCGGCATCGCAAGCAAGGTGGCGTTCGGCCACGGCCAGCCGTCTAGCCTCGCGGGCGTAGAGCCAAGCCAAGGGGCCGTAGCTGGCTCGAGCGTATTGGTCCCATTTGGCCGAATCCACATCGACGAAATCGATTACCCGGCGGGGGCCGGGAAAATGGCGCGGACCGAGCAAGGGCGCCACCGCCGAGGAAAAGGCAAATTCGATCTCCGGTTTCCACTCGCGCTGAATCGCAGCCACCCAGGCGGCCAAACCGGCATCATGGAAATAGGCGAAGGTGAGCGCCCGACCGTCGAGTAAACCGCGCAGACTGCGCCAGCGTGCCGTCGCCGGCTTCAAATGAGCAAAGTGGCAACTGGCACACAGCTTACGCACCACCTCAAGATGACGCTTGTCGTCATCGTCATCGATAAAGCAGCCGAGATGAACCGCAAACCGCTCCGTCAGGTGGCGGAACCACGCCCAGGATCGAATCTTGTCACCTTTGTTCGGCGGATAGGGTATGCGGTGGGCCAAAAACAGCAGATGCCGCATTGCGTATCCTCTCCTGAAGCAGGTCGCGAAAGGACGGACGGGAACCCCTCCGCCATCATCGGAACACTAGAGCGGATCGCGAAGAGGCGGCATCGCCTCGTAGCGTGAATCCGCTCTAGAATCATATAGTTATAGAGCGGTCACCAACCTAACCTGATCGGTGACCGCTCTAGCCGATACCGCGTGCAATCACCGGTCCGAGACGGTTGGCGATCCCCAGCGGCAGCCGTTGCCACGCTGCGACCAGCCATCGGTACCGGGGATTGAGCGGATTGATCCGTGGCGGTTCGGTGGCCCGGATCAAGTGATACTGATAGTGCAGCGGCTCGGGCGTGAAGCCCCAAAAAGTCTTGTAGTCGAAGGCGCCGGTGCCGCGCTTGCTGCGGCCGAAATCAAAGACCCGGACCCCGCGCTTAGTCGCTCGGCTCATCAACGACCAATAAAGGAAGTCATAGGCATGGACCGGTCGCGCCAGGGGCAGGGCACCGCCATAGTAAGGCAAGACCTGATCCCGGAAATAAAAAGCAATCAACGCCGCCAGCGGTCCCGCAGAGTCCCGGACCAGCAACACTTCGGCATCCGTCCCGAAGCTCTGCTTGATCTGGTGGAAAAACCGGCGCGGAAGCACCGGAGTTCCGAGGTTTCGTACGCTTTCCGCATAGATATTATAGAACTCGTCGATGTCGGCATCGACCACCAGCTTCAAACCATTGCCAATGCTTTTGCGGATGTCCGCCCGTTTTTTGCGGGGAATCGCCAGGAAATTACGAGCCTCGTCCGCTTCCAGCGGGCGCCGAAAGGTCGCGTACAGGTCGGACCGGCCGGGCCAGTCGAGCCGCGGGGCTTGATGGCGCAATTCAACATAATCGACGCCCAACCGCTCGCCGAGCGCCGTGGCATCGGCAGCCAAAGCTTCAGCCGCCTGATCGTCAAGTGCCGCAATGCCGCCATAGACGCAGAATCCATTAGAAATCAAGGCATTGCCGAAGAGCGGGCTGCGAACATGGACCAGTGGCAGCACGCCGACGATCATGCCGCCGCGGCAAACGAAGCGGTAGAAACAGGATTGGCCGGTCGCTGCCTCGATTACCTGCCGCCAACCGGCGCGATGGCAAAACGTGGCCCCGGGACAGGTGACGACAAAGGCGTCCCAGGCGACAGCTTCGGGTGAAGCGGCGTTGGTGCCGAGAAGCTCGTGCAAGGTCAACGGTGGCAAGTTGAGGCTATTCTCAAGCATGGCGGTTGCTCTCCCCGACCGGGAACACCCGGTCGATCCGGTTCCAGTGGAAATCGTCGAGCAGTCGACGCACTTTGCCTTCCATCACTCCCAAGTTAAGGTAATGCCGGACCCGCGAGCGCATGGATGGCATGGGCAGGCGGGGTTGACCGGGATCAATCTCCCAAGGGTGGAAGTAGAACACTTCCGGCCGCCGCTCGACGGCATTGGTGACGGCAAGGCTACCCCGGCTCCAGCGGTACGGCAGCGCCCGAAAAAAGCCGCCGCCCAGGGACATGCGTCGGCCGCATACGGCGATGGTGCCGACCGGGATTTCCAGGACGCCATCGGGGGTCGGCTGAAACGGTTGCCGCGGCGCGTCGGGCACACCGTAATGGTCATGGTGGATCGGGCTAACGCTGGAGCTGTAAAGATAGCCGGCCTCTGCCAATTCGTCGAACGCCCACCAATTCGACCGGTTTATGGAAAAACTGGCGGCGCGATAGCCCCGCACCGGCACCCCGCCTTCTGCTTCCAACAACAGGCGGGTGCGGGTTACGTCGGCGCGGAATTCTTCCGGCCGTTGCTCGCCGACCCGGATATGGTCATAGCCATGGCTTGCCAGTTCGTGCCCCCCCTCGACGATGGCGCGAACGATCTGAGGATAACGCTCGGCGACCCAACCCAGTACGAAAAAGGTCGCTTGAACTTCTGCCGCCGCGAACAGGTCGAGAATGCGCCGGGTGTTGTCCACCACCCGCATCGGAAAGCTATCCCATCCGTCTCGACCGGCGTAATCGGTGAAGGCTGAAACGTGGAAATAGTCCTCGACGTCAACCGACATTGCGTTGACGACTGTGCCGCCGGTGTGGGAATGATCGAATACACCCGGCATGTTAACTCCTTCAAAGAATCTCATACGAAAACGGGGGATCGGTGCGGCTCAATAATTTAGTTTTGAGGTATCGGCGCAGGTCCGGCTACCATTTCAGACATTTCTCCATGCAGGTCGTCAATCACGACATCGACCTCTTCGTCGCCGAGATGGTGACGCTGATCAAGGGCACCAAGCAGAAACAGGCGGCTGCACACCGTATTAATGCGTCGGGGCAAGCCGCCGGTCTCTTCGAAGATGCGGCAAAAGGCGGACTCGCTGATGCTCGGATCGTCGGACCAGCCGACCAACCCCAGCCTGTGTTCGATGTAGTGGCGGGTCTCAGCCGAAGAGAGTGGTTCCAGGCTGTAGGACGCGATCACTCGCTGACGCAATTGTTCCAATGCCGGGTTGGCCAGCAAGGCGCTGAACTGAGGCTGACCAACCAGAAATATCTGTAATAAGGATTGACCGTCCCGGACCAGATTGGACAGCATGCGGATTTCTTCGATGGTACGCAACGGCAGGTTCTGAGCCTCGTCGATCACTGCCAGCACATGGCGGCCGATACCGTGCTGCTGGAGCAGGAATGCTTCCAGGGCACGAATCAGCGTCGCCTTGTCTCGCGCCGCGGGCAGTACATTGAACGCCGCGGCGATCAGCTGAAGCATGTCCTCGGGTTCAACTTGACTGGTCGTGATATTGGCAGCCACCACCCGCCGCAGGTCGAGCCGGCTTAACAGGTGGCTGATCAGCATGCTCTTGCCGGTGCCGACGCGCCCGGTGATGGCGATGAACCCTTCCCGTTGTTGCAGGCCGTAATGGAGATAAGCCATCGCCTTGGTGTGGCTGCGGCTGCCGAAGAAGAAGCGCGGATCCGGACTGAGACGGAACGGCGATCCTGATAGTCGGTAAAATTCATCGAACATGTCAAAACCGTATCTGTAGCTGTGCGAAGATCATGTTTTCAGAAGAGGACTTGCTCGACGAAGCGCCGAAGGTGTCGACCCGCGTATAACCGACGCTGGCGGCCAGATCCTTTGAGAGCGAATAGGAAAAGGACACGCGTTCGATCAGCGAGTCGCTGGTGCCGCCGCTGCCTTGAGAGGCATGGCGAACCGTCAGTCCGGCGTTGATCGTACTGTCCGGACTCAATTGCCGGTTGTACCTCGCCTCGAGATCGGTGATATGGAGGTTCGGCTGAACCGTGGAGTCCCGTTGTTCATCGAACAGGATGAGCATGGCCGTCGAGCGATCGAAGTTTGCGGTCAACGAGCCGTCGAAACGACGAACCGTCACAACGTCCGGCTGTAAACCCCGCCCGGGATTGTTGACGTCAACCGCCCGGCCGGTTACGGGGTCGAAAATTTGTCCCGATTGCAGTCCCGCGCCCGCTCCCACCTCCAGACCGGTTGCGCGGGCAAGTTGGCTCAAGGCCCCGGTCTGCTGGGTGGTTTCCACGCTTTCCCGATAGTCGGCCCTAAGTGTCAGCCGGGGCGTGATCTGATAGTAGAGCGTGCCGTCGATACTGGTGCCGCCGAAGCGCTGGCCATAGGTCAAGCGAAGTTCAGAGCGCGGCCCGGGTCGCACCTTAAAGCCGATGTCCCAGATCGGTTCATAGGGTGCGTCGGTCAAGGTGCCGCGATCGATACGTTCGACGCCGACGCCGGCCAACAGCGAAAACTCCCGGCTCAGGGCGTATTGGCCGGTGATCTCGTCGGTGAAGGTTTCAAGATTGCCGGTCGACTGGTCGGAGACGACCTTAAGATGGTCGGCGGTCGCGGTGAGGGCGACTTGACTCCAGGCATCGCCACTCCGAATGATAAAGCTTTCCTCTCGGGCCTCGCTGTTACCGATCGTCGCATCGTCAACAAAGGTGCCGCGATAGCGATAGCGCAACTCAGCCTTGGCCAGACGGCCGAAACTATGAACCAGCGACGGACTGATTTCGATTAATTGTTCGGTGGTTAGATTATTCCGGTTGCCGGTGGTGCTTGCCGGTTCCGGCCCCAAAGGATTGACAAGGGCCTGATTACGCATAACCCGCCCGTCAATATAGAGTATGTCCTCATAAAGTTCGGCCTTCCCGACCCCGAGCATGGTGTGCTGAAAATTCTCGGTACTCCGGGTGCTGAACGTAGAGTCGAAATTCAAGCCGTAATCATAGGTCAAATTGACCCGGGGCGTGTCGATGACAAAGTCGGTGGTCCCGAACTGAATCGCGGTCAACCCCGCCGCGGCTCGCTTTCTCGACGCTCCGTTCAGGTTGTCGGACGTCTCGATCCGCGATCCGACCGAGCCGCTGATCTTCGTGGTGTCAGCCGCTGCGGGCAGGCTAACCAAAGCCAGTCCGGCAACCCATCCGGCAAAGTATCGGTGCTGGATGTGACAACGCCGAGCCCGCGGAAGCCTAAGCTTCTCTCGACGTTGGCCATTAATTATCCGAATATTCTGCATGATAATCACCAAATCTGTTGTGGCTTCCGGCCTTATTCATCTTATTCATAACCATGGAAATGCAGTTATTGTTATGAATTAATTCGAGTGCGCTGGCGATAACTTGAAAAGGCGTCTTATTGCATTCGACGACGAACAATATCTGCCCGACCAAACGAGCCAGAGCGATCGGTTCAGTGCGTGCCAGCAAAGGCGGAGCGTCGAATAGCAGCACTCGGTCGGGGTAGCGGTGTCCGAAATCGGCGACCAATGCCCGCATCCGTGCTCCGGTGAACAGATCGGTGGCGGAATCGACCGGGGTCCCCGGCGGCAGGATCGACAGCCGCCGCTCGGGATCGCGCAACAAGGTGGCGGAGACTGGAAGGTTCGGATCACGGAGCAAATCCGTTAAACCGAGTAATGGCTTGTCCTTGGTCATGGCCGTGAGTCCAAGCCGCTTAAGCATGGTCGGGCGAGCGACACTGGCGTCGACCAGCAGCACGTTCAGGCCTTCGTCGAGGATCAGACTAAGCGCCAGATTGAGCGCAAGAAAGCTTTTGCCCTCGCCGGGGCGGGAACTGGTGATCAGCACGGTGCGGCTGCCGTGGTCGGTTTCCTCTCGGTCCCCGGCTCCCGGCTGCATTCGGTGAAGCAGGCGCCGTTTGACCAGCCGGATTTCCTCGGCGAGCCGTGATTGCCGACTGGTCGGCGTGATCAGACCGTGCTGTTCCAACACGCTGAAATCTAAAGAAAACCGTCGGCTGGCATCGGGAACCGGCAACGACGATGCCGGAGCAGCCGCGGCCGTCGGGATGATGGCCTCCGCCGCGGGCTCACCGGCGCAATCGGGTTGTCGCGGCGTCCCGGCGCCGCACCTCGTCCATGGCTCGAGCAGCACCCCTTCCCGGGGGGGATACGGAATTTGTTCCATCGCCCTCTGAATTACGCTCATGTTGCGAGCCTCTATACAGTGAACCTCTATCCGGTGGATTGAAGGCGGGTAACGCCGTCTTGCCCCCGTCACAACCGCTCGAACAGGTGGCGTACGATAGTGTTCGCTAAGCTGCTGTAATCGGCCAAATTATCGACCAGCCGTGTCGTCAGGGCGACCAAGTTGGCATGGACAGGTACGGTCAGCTGAAGGTAGATCAGCTCGGCAAATAGCGCCGACAAACCGAACCAGCCCAGCACCCAGCTTCCGGTTTCGACCGGTTGAAGCAGCCGCGTCATCCGCCCGCGAACCTGGGTAATGCCACCCAGGACCGGCAGATCAAAGGCCTGATGCAGGGGAACCAGACCGGTCAAAGCGTTGCGGGTTATGCCGCGCAGCATAATAAAGGAGATCCCGGCCGCTAACGCCGCCAACAGAACGCCGACGGAAAGCAGCACGCGATCCGGTCCGCTGGGTGCCAGCGGTATCACGGGCGGATCGATCACCCGGAACGCCACACTGGCTGAATCGTTTTCCATCTGCTGGGCCATCCGCACGGACTCCCGACGAATGACCAGTTCTTCATAATTCTTGCGAACCACGTCATAGTCGCGGGTCAAGGCGGTCAACTTTTGCTCAGCCTCGGGAGACGCCTCCATGCGGTGCCGACGATCAACCACCTCAGCCGCCGCCGCTTTGGTACGCCATTCCAAGGTGGCCACGTCCAGGTCGACGCGCTTCAACTCTTCGGCAAGGCGGGTCCGGGCCGGATTGGCAGTGTGCGAGACGCCCTCTCTTCCATTCGCTCCCCGGCCGCCTTGCGCTTCCAGCGCGCTGATCTCGCGTTCCAGGGCGATAACGTCGGGGTTGCGGTCGGTACGGGTCGCGCGCAGAGCCGTCAGTTTAAGACGCAACCCGGAGGCTCCCTCGTCCCCGCTGGAGCGGGCTCGCGGAGCGGCCGCGCTTTCGAGCGTCTCCGGTGTCCGGGCCAGTTCAAGCCGAAGCTGATCGCGCCGCCAAATCGTCGCCTGCAATTCGCTCTCGAGACGGTGCTTCATGGTTTCCGCTTCGGCCACCTGATTGCCGGCGTCTTGCCGGCTGGCCAAATCCGAAGCGTTATCCCGGCGGAAATTAGCAATTTTAGTGTCGGCCACTCGTAATCGGGCCTCGTAGTCGGCTAGTTGGTTTTCGACGAAACGCCGGGCATTCTCGACATCGCGTCGCTGCGGGCCGACATTTTGCTCGATCAGGATGTTGAGCAGGGATTGCACCACCTTGTGCGCCATGGGGGCATCGGAATCGGTGAACGTGATCTGATACAGTTGATTGGCGGTAGGGGCGGTCGAGATGGCGATCCGCTGCTGAAGGCTGTCGATCAGAGCTTCCCGCTCGACCGGAGTGGTGGCCCGGAGATCCAGATCGCTGGTCCGCATCACCTGCTCCATGGTCGGGCGTGCAAGCAGGGTCCGCCGCATCACGGCAAGCTGTTTCTCGAGATCGCCCTGCACCGTCAGTCCACGCATCAATGGTTTGAGTACGGATTCGGTATCGACATAAACACGGGCCGTTACGGTAAAGACATCCGGCAGTAATAACACCACCAGCCAACCGGTTAGCGCCAATAGCCAAACCACGGCAGCCAACAGCCAACGCCGATCCCACAACTCGTACAGATATGGCAGCACGGCGGTTTGTATCGTGTCGGGATGATCCGCAATCATGTTTGTCGTTCCCTCGGTCTCCACGGAAGTCGGCAGGCCGGCACAAATACCGGTCGGTTTATCGTGCGCCGGTATTACAGCCAACTTTGTGGAATCAGGATGATATCGCCCGGTTGCACCGGCACGTTGGCCGTTATGTCGCCGTCCTTAAGCAAATCGTTAAGTCGCACGGTAAAGGTTTTGCGCCCGCCGTGCACTTGACGGGATAGGGTCGCCCGGTTTCCGGCCGCGAACGGGGTCAAGCCACCGATGTCGATCATCAGGTCGAGCAAGGTCATATTGGTTCGATAGGGAACGGAAGTCGGTTTGAACACTTCGCCCACTACCCTGATTTGATCGTTCAACCATGCCTATCGGCTTGACGCACACACCCACTAGATATAGTATTTTCCAGA
>JBAWVF010000117.1:0-12189 GCA_037147415.1 Rhodospirillaceae bacterium
CGGCGGCAGTCGCCGCCGATACCAACGGCCGGTCATCGACCGGGGCCGTTGGTATAATCCAAAACCTCGATCACGCAACCTTCAGGTATGACTCGACATTATTCGAGTTCAAATGCATACATCCGTATGTGTCCGAACGGGTACTTCGGGCTCGGGGGTTGTGACATCGGATGTTTGCTGCTGCGTGCAGGATACTCGCCCGGCTGGTGCTGGCGGCGGCGCTAGGCGTGTGGGCGTTTGTCGCTCCGGCTCATGAGTCGGGGCGCGGCGTTCCCGTGGCAAAACCGAACGAGCTGGAGCAAGTTTATTCCGCGCGGGCCGGTTTGCCGCTGCGCCAGTTCGGCTATGAGTTGTTCGCGCGCACCGGCGACCGTCCCGCGACTTTGGCCGGAACCTTGCCGGTCGGCGCGATTCAAGACACCTATTCCCTTGGCATCGGCGATCGACTTCAGATTGCGTTACGCAGCGGCAAGACACATTCAACCACGATCTACGCCATCGACCGCGAAGGGCGCTTGCTGGTGGACGAGTTGCCGCCGATACAGGCGGCGGGGCGCACGCTCGGCGATATCCGCAAAGAGCTGACCGCCGTGGTCAATGCAGGACTCGGCGAAACCGACGTGACGCTGTCGCTGGCCGAGTTGCGCCGGATCGAGGTCACGGTCGCGGGCGAGGTCGCACAACCCGGCCGCACCAATCTGACCAGCCTGGGCACCGTACTCGACGCGCTGTTTACCGCGGGGGGCGTGACGCGGACCGGAAGTCTGCGCCGAATCGTGCTGGTCCGGGCCGGCGGCGGAGAGCCGCGCACCGTTGACCTCTATCAGTTGCTCCAGGCCGAAGCCAATGGCGCCGACATGCGCCTGAGCGACGGGGACCGGATTCTGGTTCCACCCCGGAGCGCCACCGCCGCGATTGCCGGAGCGGTCAACCGGCCCGCGATCTATGAATTACCGCCGGATAGCGCCGGTCTTTCAGTTGCCGGGCTGGAACGGCTGGCGGGCGGACCGCTGCGCCCGGGCGCTCGACGGATGCTGCGATTGACCGTTGCGGCCGACGGCACCGAACAGCCGGTCGACGTGCCCGATGGCGAGCGCGACAAAACGCTGCTCAGCGACGGCGATGTCGTGGTGGTCACCCCGTTGCACGAAAACCGGGTGGGCGAAGTTCGGCTCGACGGGCATGTCCGCCGCCCCGGGGTTCGCGCGCTGGCCGAACAGCCGAGCGTCGGGTCTCTGCTGACGCCCGAGGATTTGCTGCCGCGGCCCTATCTGCCCTTTGCCGCGATCGAGCGCACCGATCCCGACAGCCGGGCCCGCACCTTGAGCGCGGTTGATCTTACCGCGATATTCGCGCTTAAGGATGACCGCGCGCTGGCCGAAGGCGATACCGTTATCGTGCTGGGCGCGCGTGATGTCGATTTCCTGAGCGCGCGTCCGGTGCTCGACCTGCTGCGCGGCCGCGAGCCGCCGGCCGATTTCGAATGCGCCGGGTTGGCCGTGCTGGCACGGGCGCTGTCGGCCGACCCCGACGGACCGCTGGCTGCCGGAGCGCCGACCCGAGCCGCGACCCGGCTGGTTCCGGCCGAGGGCACTTGCCCGCCGATTTTCGAACGTCACCCCGATCTGTTGCTGTTCGCACTTGAGCATGCCGCCTTGCTGACGTCGGGCGTGGCCCGGCCGGGCTTTTATCCCCGAACCGGGCGGACCGAGAGCGCCGCCCTGACCCGCGCGGCCGGAACCGTACCCGAGCGCAAAGCCGAAATCCCCGGCAGCCGCGACATTCAAGACCGCGCCGAGTCGCAAATCGAGCTGGTCGGCCCGTTCCGCTATCCGGGCGTGCGCACTTTGGCCCGCACTAAAAGCTTGCGGGTGGCGATCGGGAAGGGTCAAGACCTGAAAACCGGGGTCTATGCCCTGTTCGGCGTGATCGACCGCTTTGAACAACCGGGATTGGTGCGCCGGTTGCTGCCCTTTTCCCCGCGCGAAGTGACCACCGGCCGCTTCGATCGCAGTCTGAGCGATCGTGATCGGGTCATTTTGTTTTCGGAAGCTGAAATCCGCCGCCTGCATGAGCGGGCCGAGGCGGAAGCCGGCGATTATGCCCGGGCCAGCGGTGTCGGCAACGGTCCCGGTCCCGGCCGGGGCCGCTCCGAGCAGGCGGACGCTCCCGTCGCCGCCGGGTCGCCCGAACCCCGGCCCGCCGCCGGAACCGCCGTGACCACCGCCCTATCCGAGCATGATGCCGCCTTGCTCACTTTATTGCGCGACCATACGATTGCGGTGCGCGGCGCGGTCAACCGTCCCGGCAGCTATCCGATCGCAGGCCCGACCCCGGTGACGGAGGTGATTGAAGCCGCGGGTGGATTATCGGCGACGGCCGACCCGGCCGGAGTGGAAGTGACGGTCGACACCCCCGGCGGCGCCGGGCGCTCGCTGGTCGATCTCGGCGGAATCAGCGGTGCCGAAAGCCAGGTCGGGCCGGGCGATGCGATCCGGGTTAATGCGCGCTTTATTGCGGTCGAAGCACGGGGCGTGCAAATCGAAGGCGAAGTACGCCGGCCGGGCAGCTATGACATTCTCCATGGCGAGACCCTGTCTTCCCTGATCGCCCGCGCCGGAGGCCTGACCGCCGAAGCCTACCCGGCCGGGGCGGTGTTCACCCGTGAAAGCGTGCGCCGGCTTGAAGCCGAACAATTCCAGCGTCAAGCCCGCGACATCGAACAATCGCTTGCGGTCGAGCTGTTTCGCACCGACGCCGCCAGTCGGGCCGACGGCATCGCCCTGGCCCGTCAGTTGGCCGCCGAGTTGCGCACGGTTCGCCCGGTCGGGCGGATCACGGTTCAAGCCGACCCCGGCATCCTGAAAGCGCGACCGCGGCTCGACATGCTGCTGGAGCCGGGTGACCGCCTGATCATTCCTAAACGCTCTCAGACCATCGCGGTCTCCGGCGAGGTTCAGGCCCCGGTTGTGCTGCAATTCGATCCCGAAAAGGGTGCCGAGGATTATCTGGCCGCAGCCGGTGGTATCGGCCGCAATGCCGACGATGACCATGCCTTCATACTGTTGCCCGACGGGAGTTCGCGGCCGCTGGCTGTTTCCGCCTGGAGACATGGCGACACCACGATTCCCCCCGGCTCAACCATCGTGGTGCCGCGCGACCCTCACCCCTTCGATTTTCTGGAAACCGCGCGCTCGGTCGGCGGCGCCCTGGGCCAGCTTGCCCTTACCGCCGCCTCGATTGCGGTTATCGGCCGACAATGAGCGCGCGCCCGTTCTTTTCGGTGGTGACCGTGGTGCGCAACGACCTCGCCGGACTGACCCGCACCTATGAAAGCTTGCAAAAACAGGGGCTTCGCGACTTTGAGTGGCTGGTTGTCGATGGCTGCTCCGACGACGGCACCCGGGAATGGCTGGCCGCGCATGACGGTGAAATCACCTGGTGGCGCTCGGCACCCGACCGCGGTTTGTATGATGCGATGAATATCGGACTGACCTCGAGTCGCGGCGAGTATGTCGTTTTCCTCAATGCAGGCGATTCATTGGCTGCTTCCGGCACGTTGAAGTATTTCTCCACACACCTGATTGCAGCCGGATATCCTGATTTTTGTTACGGAGATGCTCTTGAAGGTTTTTTAGATGGAAGCGTACTCAATAAACCCGCGCGCTCGCACCGAGTCGCCTGGTACGGAATGTTCACTCACCACCAAGCAATGCTCTACCGTCGATTAGTGCTCACCGGTCTGAAATATAACTTGGCTTACCCGATCGCCGCCGATTATGCTCTCACGCTGCAAGTCCTTGAACGCGCGCAAAGTAGCATGCAATTGCGCGAGCCATTTTGTCTATTTGCACCGGGTGGAATATCTCAGCGGGATGCTAATGCCGGTCGCCGAGAGCAGGCCTGCATCCGTCGCGACCTTCTTGGGCATGGCTTCATATCGTGTCGTGTTGTCAGCGCAATTCAGTGGATGACGTTCAGCCTGAGAAAGATTGCGCCCGAATTGTTCTCTCTTATACGCTGCCGATCGGCGCTTTTTCGGGCTCGTTTCGATATCGTAAGTATTAACGAGAGCTAGTACGCTCGAAATTAGCGAACGGATTGTTGCTAACTATTGCTTTGCGGTGTTAGGTTTCGTTCATTAGACGCATGCCCCTGATGTGTTCGAGGGATACAATGAACGTAGAGGAATATCAGCTCACCGCTCCGCACACCCTTTCGCGCCGCGGTGAAGGTCCGAATCCGATTGATCTCCATGTCGGCTCACGGCTTCGCTTACGTCGTACATTGCTCGGGTTAAGCCAGGAAAAACTGGGGGACGCCGTCGGCATTACGTTTCAGCAGCTGCAAAAATATGAGCGCGGTGCAAATAGAATCAGTGCTAGTCGGTTGTTCAATCTGTCGCAAGTGCTCGGCGTACCGGTTGCCTTTTTTTATGACGACATGCCCGAAAGCTTTGTGCTCAGCGAAGCTGGCGACCACACCACCATCGACGAAGAGCAAAGCGAGACCGACGAGTTCGCGTCGATGGCTCGGCGTGAAACCCTTGAACTGGTGCGGGCCTATTACCGTATCAGCGAAGGCGGAGTTCGTCGCCGCGCCTTTGAGCTGATCAAGGCGTTGGGCGGTGAGGGGACAACTTTAGAGAACGCATAGCGGCCGTCTTCCGATCAATCAGCCGGTAATACCACCCCCGCGCTTTCGCGTAACGGTAGCCGGCTGAACCGTCGAGAAACCCGAGCCGCCACACGTAACTGTGGAGAAAGGCCAGCAGCGGCCGCAAAGGCAGTCGCTGCACCGCCCGCTTCAATAAGCGCCGCAGGGGCGGCTCCGCCGAAGCCAGCCGATACAACCGGCCGTCAAAACCAAGGGTGGCCTCCCAATCGGCATAAAGCTCGTGCCGTTCGAACCACGCGGACACCGGCTTGCCGTCTTCATGCAGCATATAAGCGGTGAGCCGTTCAGTCGGCCCGTCGATGGTCGGCTGATAATGGCCTTCAACTTCCCACATGGTGGTGACGTCAAGATCGGGACATTCGGGAAAATGGCCCCGCTTTCTGTCGAACAGAGCAAGCTTGCAATTGTGATGACCGAATCGCAGGCGGTGCCCGTCGAAACTCATGCGCGCGGTCACGAAATAGCCGGCCCGCTTCGGGCCGCGCACCATCAACGCCTCGATTTCATCGGCCAGCGCCGGCAACACCCGTTCATCGGCATCGACAAAAAAAACCCGGTCATGGCGGAACGGCAGATGGTTCAGGCACCACTGTTTTTTCTTGGGATATCGGCCATTCCAAGTAAACGGCACCACCCGCGCCCCCATCGACGCGGCCAGCGCCACCGTGCCGTCGGTACTGTTCGAATCAACGACGAACACTTCATCAAAACGACTGAGCCCGCTCAGACAGGCAACAATATTGTCGGCTTCATTCCGGGTCATGACAATAACGGACACCGGAATCGACCCGCGCACTCTTATATTCCCCAGCCCGGTCCGCCGCTCTTCGTGCGTTTCCGAACCCATGGCCCCCTGCCGGCGGCGCGGGCAAACACCAGAAACAGACCGAGACCGGTTCCGGCCGCGACCGCAAGCGGCAAAATCAGCTGAGGATTAGGCCAATCCGGCTGTTGAGCGGCGCTCGGCGGCTCGATCGGGTCGGCCGCAAAGGGCAGCTCCACCCGCAGCATCATCGAGACCCGCTCCAGATCATTGCGCAAATCGGCCAAGGCCGCCCGGTCGTCGTTGGCCGCGGTTGCCGCCAGCCGGGCTCGGACGAAAGCCGCCGAGGTTTCGGCCCGGCGCAGCGCCTCGGCCCTCAAATGCCCGTCGGCGGCGGCAACCATCCGGTCGAGCAGACGCAACGCAAAGGAACGGTCGGCGTCACGAACCGTCAGGCGCCGCATCGGGTTGGCGCCGAGCGGTTGTATCACCACCATCCGACGAAGCTGCCGGGACACGATCTCGGCATCCGGTTCAGCCCAATCGTCGCGCCCGACCAGGGCCAGCACCATTCCCCGCAACCGACCCACGGCACTGTCGGGGAGCTGCCATCGACCGCCGGCCGAATTCCAATGATCGGGGAACAGGTGCTGGACCAAGCCGGGCTCTTGCTGTAGACGAGCCGCAATTGCGGGCGACGTCAACAGCTCCAAAAACCGGGTGTAATCCGATAGAATTTCATCGCCGCTGCCGAACTCGACGACGCTGAGCAGACTGTCCGGGCGCGCCGAACCGGGCGCACGCACGCCCATGGCCGAAGCGCCGCTGCGGGCAATCGGACCGATTACCATGCTTGCACTATGCTCGGGCGGCACCAGGCGCAAACCACCCACCGCCAATAATCCGGCCGAAAGCGCGCACAGTACCACCAGGCGCCAGCCGGTCAGCAATATCCTCGCAACCTGATCCAAGGGTTGATCGCGACTGCGCAGAAAAGGCGAATCGTAGCCGGCGGTCAGCTCGGTCATCATCAATATCCTCCCCGAAACATACGATAGTATGTGAAGCGACCGATGCGGGCAAGCTGCGATCACACGCTCTCCGTCTTCATCATTCTCATCGTAAAAGCCCCGGCCCGGGATAGCGGGCATTGGATTCCCGCCTGCGCGGGAATGACGGAGAGAGCGGACGGGAATGACGGAGAGAGCGGACGGGAATGACGGGGCACCGGGTCGCTGCGAAGACACGACCTAATCTTTTCAGACGATTGCGCGGGTATTTTCCCTTCCGGCTCTTGAGCCGTCCATCAAACCCGTGTATCTTCAGAATCGTATGAATTCATGGTGCTCTGCACCGGAAACTGCGTCGGTCCGATCGTTGGGGGAGTCCATGCGCAAATTGGTCCTGGTTATCCTTGTTGCCCTGATCGGCGTTCTGCCGGTTGCGGGGTCAGCCCAAACTCAGCCGGCTCAGCCGGCTCAGTCGGCCACGGCACCGGCACCGGCTCAAACCGCCGGGTTGCGTGATGACACCATGCGCGTCCTGTCGATCGGCCTTGGCGCCGTTACCGGCATGGTCGTGCTCAGCGTGGTCAGCACCAACATGATTAGCGGTGCGGCACTCGCCAATCTCGGGCAAGGCGCGCTGGTGTTCATCGGTACCGTCGTCGGCGGCTTGGTCGGCAACACGCTTTACGCCCGCGAAAACCGCTGACGGGGCCGGTTAAGGCCACGAGGGACACATGCGCAAGCTTCTGATTATCGCATTGGTTGTTGCCATCGGCGCCCTGTCGATGGCGGGTTCGGCGTCGGCTCAGAGTGAACCCGTTGCTCCGACTCGAACCAACGGACCGCTCTACCCGATCTTGCTGGGCGTGGGCGCCATCGGTGGCGTAGCCGTCTATAACATGGCATCTTACGGAGTCGCCGGCGTGCCGCTGCTGTCGACTCCGGTGACCACCGGGGCCATGCTCACGGCACGGGCCATCGCCCAGAACCGGGTTTATACGGTGGTCAGCGCCGTGGTCGGCGCATGGGTGCTCAACTGGCTTTACGGGAACTGAGCCGGACGAAGAACTACTTCACGGTTGAGTTGTTACGGAGGATGCATGCGCAGGCTGGTGGTCTATGTCGTCATTGCGACTTTGTGCCTTGCGACGGTGCTGCCGGGCGCCGGGGCTTTTGCCCAGAGTCCTGAATTGGACCAAAGCGATTCGCAACTCTGGCGACCCCAAGGCCGCGACCTTACGCTCTATATGGTCGGTCTCGGTGCCCTCATGGGTGTGATCGCCTTCAACATCGCGGCGCCGACGGTGGTTGAGTGGGGCAGTTCCGCCGTACGCTCGGTCGG
Source organism: Rhodospirillaceae bacterium (assembly GCA_037147415.1). GTDB lineage: Bacteria > Pseudomonadota > Alphaproteobacteria > Azospirillales > Azospirillaceae > BOG-933. Next base: position 7,790 of record JBAWVF010000117.1, read on the forward strand.
CAATATCCGCGCGGTCGCCGTTGCCAGCCGGCAGCGGCTGGTGGCCAGCGCAACCGGGGCGGCGGCACCGGCGGTGCGGGCGGCAACGCCGGCGGTGCGGGCGGCGGCGCCGACTGTCGCAACCACAACGGCTGCAACTGCGACGGGCGCAGCGGGAACCGCGGCCCGACCGGCGGGCGGGGCACTCGTGCCGCCATTGACGCAATCGATGTTGGCGCAAGCGCAGATCGGTGCGGTTGCGGCCGCAGCGGCCGGCGCGACCGTGGTTTATTACCTTTATGGTATTTACCATTGGGCCACCGGCACGGCTCCATAAGAAGGCGCCCGATAAGGATATCCCCGATAAGGAGATACCCGGCTCGGCAGTTTGTTCCCGGCAATTTCAGGCTTTTCCCGTCCCGGTCGGCAAAAATTTCCTTTAATTTTGTCTAATGAAAGGTCTAATTAACCTTAATCAGCGACGATCGACGTTGGCACGGCTTTTGTAGGGCGATCTTCGAGTCCGCTTCTGCTTCGCTTGCCGGACGCGCATATCCGAGATTGAGATTAATCCCATGGCCTCTGACATTGTTCTGACCGCCGCCTCCCGCAGTGCTCTGTTGTCGATACAGACCACGACATCGCTGATGGGGCGGACACAGGGACGGTTGACCACCGGATTGAAGGTGTCCAGCGCCATCGATGATGCGGTGCTGTACTTTAAGGGAAAATCATTGACCGACCGGGCCGCTGATTTTACCGACCGGAAGACCGACATCGACCAGGGCATCTCTGCGATCAAGGTTGCGGTTCATGGCACGACGATCGCCGACAGTATTCTTAAACAGTTGAAGGGCTTGGTCAGCAGCGCCCGCACGGCCGATGTCGGCACGCGCGCCACCATGACCAGCCAATTCAACGAACTGGCACGACAGCTTAACAGCGCCGAAACCGACGCCAGCTACCAGGGCTTAAATCTGGTCAATAACAGCATCGCCTCGCTCAACGTCTATTTCAACCAGGGCACGACGGCGTCGTTGCTGGTGGCGGCTCAGAATCTTCAGACCTCGGTGCTGGTCAGCGCGATGTATCTCGCAGCCGGGGCCGCCAGCGACGGCACGCTCAGCGTCATGCTGTCGGCCGCGGGCGCCACGGCGGGCATGGGGTTTTCGGTCCTGTCCGACTCGACCTCGGCCACCTATGTCCTCGACCAGATGGAGCAGCAGTTGGCCGCCTCGATCAGCACGACGCGCGCCGCTTCGGCCCGTCTGGGCGGGACGATTACCTTCCTTCAAACCCGGCTCGACTTTACCGGCAACTATATCAACACCATGTCCGAGGGCTCGGGCAAAATGACGCTTGCCGATTTGAACGAGGAAGGCGCCAATATGATGGCGTTACAGACCCGTCAGCAAATCGGCATCCAATCGCTCAGCATCGCCGGCCAACAGCAACAGGCCGTGCTCAGCCTGATGCATTAATATTCAATCGGGGGCCAAACCTTGACTTACATATTTGAGCCGCCGATCCGGCCTGTCGTAACCATTGCCGGAAGCGGAGCAGTGTTTCCGGTCAGACGGATATTCTGTGTCGGGCAGAACTATGCCGCCCATGCGCGCGAGATGGGCTCCGACCCGAGTCGCCAGCCGCCTTGCTTTTTTACCAAACCGGCGGACGCCGTGGTGACCGGGGGCGGCACCGTACCCTACCCGCCGGCAACCGCCAATCTCCATCACGAAATCGAATTGGTGGTCGCGCTGGGAAGCGGGGGCGCGGCGATCGAGCCGGCCGCGGCACTCACCTGCGTGTTCGGCTATGCCGCCGGCATCGATTTGACCCGACGCGACCTGCAAGCCGCGGCCAAAGCCGCTGGATTGCCCTGGGACATGGCCAAGGGCTTTGATTGTTCGGCGCCGATCGGCGCACTTCGCCCGGCCGGCGAAATCGGGCACCCGGCTCGCGGTGCGATCGGGCTTTCCGTCAATGGCTCCGTCCGGCAAAAGGGTGATTTGGCCGATATGATTTGGTCGGTTGCCGATGTCATCGCCCAATTATCGCAATTGGTGGTTCTGCAAGCCGGTGATTTGATCTTTACCGGTACCCCCGAAGGGGTTGGCCCGGTCCAACGCGGCGATCTGCTGACCGGCACCATCGAGGGCGTCGGTTCTGTTACCGTCACCTTGACATGAACAGTACCGCGATGACCGGGACCGAACCCGATATTCTGTTTTCCGTCCGGGGCTCGCTCGGGTTGGTGACGCTCAACCGACCGCAGGCGCTGAACGCGCTTACTCTGGAGATGTTCCGGACGCTCGACGTTACACTCGCCGCCTGGGAACGTGATCCCGCCGTGCGGGCGGTGGTCGTTCGGGGTAACGGCCGGGCCTTTTGCGCGGGCGGCGATGTCGTCCATGTTCATGAATCCGGACTGGCGGCGTTCAACGGCATCGGGGACCGCGGCGCCTTGGCCCGCGAGGTTTTCGCCGCCGAATACCGGGTTGACCGCCGGATCGCCCGCTTTCCCAAACCCTACATTGCGTTGCTTGACGGCCTTGTCATGGGCGGCGGGGCCGGGATTTCGCTGCACGGCTCGCACCCTCTGGTCACCGAAAACACCAAATTCGCCATGCCCGAATGCGGGATCGGCCTGTTCCCCGATATCGGCGCCAGCTATTTTTTACCGCGTTGCCCCGGGCGAACCGGACTGTGGCTCGGACTGACCGGAGCGCGCATTCAGGCGGCCGACCTGCTCTATCTCGGCTTGGCCCGCGCCCTGATCCCCGGCTCCGCCCTTGATGCGCTGGTCGATGATTTGGTGACGACCGCGCCGAACCGGTTAACGCGTGAGGGTATCGACTCGGTGATCGCCCGCTACGCGGTTCCCGCGCTGCCCGCACCGCTCGCTCAAAACCGGGACATGATCGACCGGTATTATGCGTTTGATCAGGTTGAAGCGATCATGGCGGCGCTGGAACAAGACAGGGGCGCTTTGGCCACGGAACAGTTGGCCGCACTTCGCCGCGCGTCACCGACCGCTCTCAAACTAACCATGTCCTTATTCACGCTCGGCGCGCAACTTTCGCTTGAGGACTGCTTGCGCCAGGAATACCGGCTAAGCCAAGCCTGCCTGGCCGGGCACGATTTCTACGAGGGTGTCCGCGCCATGCTGATCGATAAAGACAAAGCGCCGCGCTGGCGGCCGGCAACCCCGGCTGAGGTTGACGAGGCGCTGATCGAACGGCACTTTGTGTTCCGGCCCGACATCGAACTGAGTTTCCCCGGAGAGCCCTCGGCATGAAAGAGCGTTTGTTTCCACGCAAGCTGGATCTGAAGCACGGCCGAATCGATCTGACCCACGGCAGCGGCGGCAAGGCGATGGCTCAGTTGGTCGCCGAGTTGTTCGTGCCGGCGTTCGACAACCCGTGGTTGGCCTGCGGCAATGATCAGGCGGTGCTGGAGCGCCCGGCCGGACCGCTGGTGATGACCACCGACAGCTATGTCGTCTCGCCGCTGTTCTTCCCAGGGGGCGATATCGGCTCGCTCGCCGTGCATGGCACGGTCAATGACTTGGCCATGGCCGGAGCCGAGCCGCTGTATCTCAGCGCCGGCTTCATTCTAGAGGAAGGATTCGCGCTCGCCGATCTGAAGCGCATCGTGGACAGCATGGCGGCGGCGGCCCGCGCGGCCGGGGTTGCGGTGGTCACCGGCGATACCAAAGTGGTTGAACGCGGCAAGGCCGACGGACTGTTCATCAATACCGCCGGGGTCGGCGTCGCACGGCCGGGGGTCACCCCCGGCGGGCACCGGGCCAAGCCGGGCGACGCAATTTTGGTCAGCGGCACCATGGGCGATCACGGCGTTGCGATCATGTCGTGCCGCGAGAACCTGACCTTCGAGACCGCGATTCTCTCGGACAGCGCCGCCCTGCACGGCTTGGTCGCCGCCATGGTCGAAGCGGTCCCCGATATTCATTGTCTGCGCGACCCGACCCGGGGCGGCCTGGCCACCACACTGAACGAGATCGCGTGGCAATCGGGCGTCGGCATGCTGATTCGCGAGGCTGATATTCCGGTCCGGGTCCAGGTCGCCGCCGCGTGCGAGTTGCTCGGGCTCGATCCGCTTTACGTCGCCAACGAAGGCAAGCTGATCGCGATTGCCGCGGCCGAAGACGCCGAACGCTTGCTGGCTGTCATGCGCGCCCACCCGCTCGGCCTCGACGCCGCATTAATCGGCCATGTCCAGGCCGACGATCACCATTTCGTTCAAATGCAAACCGGCTTCGGCGGCCGGCGCATCGTCGACTGGCTCTCGGGCGAACAGCTCCCGCGGATTTGTTAAACCGCAGCCTCCGCTTCCGATAGTTCGGTTTCCAACGAATTAAGAGTTTGCGCGGCGCGTAGCCGCCGCGGAAGCTCGGTTGA
>JBAWVF010000118.1:0-12123 GCA_037147415.1 Rhodospirillaceae bacterium
CAAAGCCTGTAGATGGGAATCCGGGGGACATTTTCAAGTGACTCTGTCGTACTACTCTACACCATCCCTCGCAACCGATACACCAGTTCCAAGGCGGCGCGGGGCGTGAGTTCGTCGGGGTTGAGCTGGCGTAATTCTTCTTCTACCGGAGAGGGCCTTTGTGGCTCGGGAGCAACCGGAGCAGCGGTTGCCGGCGTGCGGGTACGTGCGGCGGAGAACAGCGGCAAATCTTCGACCAGCCGGGTGATCGCGGTGCCGTGATCGCCCGATTCCAGTATTTTCAGCACTTCCTCGGCGCGGCGAATGACCGGGGTCGGCAACCCGGCCAGACGGGCGACGTGAATGCCGTAGCTGCGGTCGGCCGCACCTGGGGCGACTTCGTGCAGGAACACCACCTCGTTTTGCCATTCCTTGATTCGCATGGTATGGCAGGCAAGGCTCGGCAGCTTAGAGGCGAGTTGTGTTAGCTCGTGGTAATGAGTAGCAAACAAGGCGCGGCAACGGGTGGCGTTATGGAGGTGCTCGACACTGGCCCAGGCGATCGACAAACCATCAAAAGTTGCGGTGCCGCGCCCGATTTCATCGAGAATGACCAGAGCACGCGGCCCGGCCTGATTAAGAATGGCGGCGGTCTCGACCATCTCGACCATAAAAGTTGACCGGCCCCGGGCCAGATCATCGGCGGCGCCGACCCGGCTGAACAGGCGGTCAACCGCCCCGAAGCGGGCACTTTCGGCCGGAACGAAGCTGCCGGCCTGCGCTAAAATGGCAATCAGCGCGTTTTGCCGCAAAAAAGTGCTTTTGCCCGCCATATTGGGGCCGGTCAGCAGCCAAAGCCGGTTTTCCGGATTGAGCGTGCACGGATTGGCGACGAAGGCCGGTCCGCCCGAAGCCGTCAGCGCCGCTTCAACCACCGGATGTCGCCCGCCGATAATTTCAAAGCGCAGGCTGTCGTCAACCACCGGCCGGCACCAGCGGTTTTCGGCGGCCAAAGTCGCCTGCGCCGATGCCACATCGAGTGCCGCCAGTGCGCGCGCCATTTTTGCGAGAGTCGGCGCCCGGACGGTGACCTCGCCGACCATGTCGTTGAACAGCTGCATCTCCAGCGCGAGGGCGTTGGCCCCGGCCTCGTTCAGCTTGCGCTCCATGTCCGACAGCTCGACGGTGCCGAAGCGCGCGCCGTTGACCATGGTTTGACGATGAATGAAGGTCTCGCGCCCTTTGCCGGTCATTAATTTGTCGGCGTGGGTCGCTGTGACTTCGATATGATAGCCTAAAATATTATTATGTTTAATTTTCAGACCTGAAACCCCGGACAGTTCGGCGTATTTACTTTGCAGTGCCGCGATCAGGCGCTTGCCTTCGTCGCGCATGACGAGCAGCGCGTCGAGCGCGTCCGAATAGCCGCGCGCAATAAAGCCGCCGTCACGCGCCAATATCGGCAGCTCGGGGGCAAGGGCCTTGGTCAAGCGATGCAGCAGCACGGTGTGCTCGTCGCCGGCGATGCCAAGCTCGGCAACCGCCCGGGTGATGCCTTCCGGTTGCGGTGCCAGCGTCGGACGAGAATATAGGGTGCGGATCTCGGCCGCCCGGGCCAGCGCGTCGCGCACCCCGGCCAGATCACGCGGTCCGCCCCGGTTCAGCCCGATGCGCGACAAGGCGCGTTCCAGATCGGGCACCTGTTTCAATAGCGCGCGCAGTTCTGATCGCACGCCATCCTCGGCCAAATGGTACTGGATCATGTCGAGCCGATAGTCGATTTCGACCGGCCGGGTCAGGGGCGCCGCCAGTTGCGCCGCCAGCAGCCGCGCACCGGCTCCGGTCACCGTGCGATCGATGGTGGCGAGCACGCTGCCGCGCCGCTCGCCCGACAGGGTTTGTGTCAACTCCAGATTGCGACGGGTGGCGGCATCAAGCTCCAGCGTGGTGCCCGGCGGCAGACGGCGCGGCGGTGATAACACCGGCGCCTTACCCTTCTGAGTCAGGTCGACATAAGCCGCCAGCGCGCCCGCCGCGGCCACCTCGGCCCGGCTGAAGCTGCCGAAAGCATCAAGGGTACCGACGCCATACAGCGTCAATAATCGTTTGCGCCCGTTCTCGCTGTCGAAGCGGGCGTCGGGTTGAATAGCAAGCCGCTCCTTCCATTCGGCCCAGAGTTCGAACAACTCCGGCCGTTGCGACAAACGCTCGGGCAGCAGCAATTCGCGTGGCTCGAGTCGGGCCAGCGCCGCACCCAGCCCGTTGATCTCGACCGGTTGCACGGCAACCTCGCCGGTCGACAGATCGAGCCAAGCCAGCCCCAGTCCGCCCGCCGCCTCGGCAATTGCGGCCAACAGACTGGCGCTGCGCGCTTCAAGCAGGCTGTCTTCGGTGATGGTGCCGGGGGTGACGATGCGAATGACGTCGCGCCGAACCACTGACTTGGAACCGCGCTTGCGCGCCTCGGCCGGGTCTTCAAGCTGCTCACAGATTGCGACTCGAATACCTTGACGAATCAGGCGTAGCAGATAGGATTCGTGGCTATGAACCGGCACCCCGCACATCGGGATGTCATCGCCATCGTGTTTGCCGCGTTTGGTCAGGGTGATGTCAAGGGCGCGCGCCGCTGTAACCGCGTCCTCGAAAAACATCTCGTAAAAGTCGCCCATCCGGTAGAACAGCAGGCAGTCCGGGTGCGCCCGCTTGATCTCAAGATATTGCACCATCACGGGCGTTGCGCCGGTAATGGGCTCGGACAGAGCGGAGGGAAGGGAGACGTCATCGGCCATGCCGGGTCCATCTCCTCCCTATTTCAGCCATTTGCGAACAGTATTAACGCAGGGCTCAGTCACCGGTGCAAAGGCGCTCGATAAGCTCTCGAACGGTTGGAACAAAACCGTTAGCATAAAACGGGTCTGACGCGAACTTGTAGGCATTGTGACCGGCAAACATCAGTTCATGTTCGCAATCATCGGTGTGAGAAACCGCCTGCAAGGTCTTTTGAATGCAATAGCTGCGCGGATCGGCTTTTTTGCCGGTCGTGCCCTGCTCATTTTGTGCCCAATTCGAGAACAGGCACGCGCTGAGACAGCCCATACAATCAACCTGATCATGGATAATGCTTTCGGCACGCTCCGGAGTAACAAAGATCAGGGTATCATCCGGCGTTTTAAGCCCCTCCGAAAATCCGGCGGCAATCCAGCCATCGGCCCGTGCCTTGTCGGCTTCGGTCATAAAGACCGGGCGACCGCGCTGTCCGACGGGAAGCGGCGTGGATTGATCGCCTTCCGCCTTGGTTTTGAAAGAAACCTGGCGTTCCGAGCGGCCGCGCAATTCCTGAATAAAGCCGTTATTGACCGCTGAAGAATAGAAACCCGTCGGTGAAAAGCGATTCAGGAAGACATCGCCTTCTTTAAGCGTCAACAGTTTCTTTTTCCAGGCGTCGGAGATCGGGCTTTCTTTGGTCAACAGCGGACGGGAGCCGAATTGGAACGCAATCGGACCGATTTCGGGATTATCAAGCCAGTTGTCCCAGTCGCGCAGATACCAGACCCCGCCGGCCATCACGATCGGCGTTTCCTGAAGCCCGAAGCTGTTCATCATGGCGCGTAGCGCCTTAACCCGCGGATAGGGGTCTTCCGGCTTATCGGGTGATTCGCTGTTGGATAAGCCGTTATGACCGCCGGCCAACCACGGATCCTCGTAAACGACGCCACCCAGATTGGCGGCATGCTTGCTATAGGCGCGCAGCCACAGCGCACGAAGGGCCCGGGCCGAAGACACGATCGGGTAATAATAGCAGCCGTAATGCGCGGTAATTTCGGCAACCTTAAAAGGCATGCCGGCGCCGCAGGTTACGCCATGAATCAAACCCCTGGCGCCTTCAAGAATGCCGTGGAGGATAGGCTCGCATGCGCCCATTTCCCACAGCACATTCATATGAATGCGGCCTTGGCCGTTTGAAACCTCGTGCGCGACCTTGGCTTGATAGATACCGCCGCGAATCGAGTGAGCGATCAGTTCGTCATGGCGCTCACGTCTGGTCTTGCCGTGATAAAGCTGCGGAATCAATGCGCCCGACTCATCGCGGCCGTCGGCATTGACGCCTGAAAAGGTACCGACCCCGCCCGCAGCCGCCCAGGCGCCCGAGCATTCGCCGGTCGACACTGAAATTCCCTTGCCACCTTCGACCAGCGGCAACACTTCGCGACCGGAAATAAGCAACGGCCTCAACGGCTTCAAGGAACCCTCCAGATCATCAGGTCGGTAACGGACAGGGGCGTCCGCTCGCATCCGGCAATACGTCATACCCGGCCGGGGCCGGTGCTGTCATCAAATATCCATGTATGGCGTATTTTTCTGAAAACCCGACCCCGACAGCATTGTTTATTCCGGCGTCCGGTCGGTCGGTGATCACGGCGGTGATGCCGATACTGTAGAGATAACGAGCCCGGCCTGGGTCATTGACGGTGTAGGTCAGTACCGGACGTCCCCCCGCGCCGAGTGCGGCAACGCTTTCCGCGCCGGTAATGCTTTCGTGGTCAATGATAATGCAAGCGGCGTCGATTTCGGCGGCACGCCCCGCCCAATCCTGATCGATTCGTTCGAGCAGTAACCCGCGCGGCCAGTCGGGCGCGATTCGCGCCGCGGTCTCAAGACAGGGCAAATCGAAGCTTGAGATCAACGGAGGCGGCTTATGCCCCGGCCACACCGAAGCCGCGGTTGTCAGCGCTAAAGCGGCCAATACATTCGGATCGCCGCAATCACCCTTCAGTTCAAGATTAACCCCGATTCCGTAATCACTTGCTACCAGCAGGAATTCAGCAAGTAGCGGCACGGTTTCGCCGGCAAAAGCCGGGTCAAACCAGGAGCCGGCGTCAAGCCGGCGCAGAACTTCAACAGTCGTGTCCGCAAGGGCGCCCTGACCGTTCGTGGTGCGGTCCAATGTTTCATCATGCAATAAAACCGGAATACCATCGGCGGTCAATCTGACATCGACCTCAACCCAACGGACGCCCATACCGGCCGCCCGGCGCAATCCGGCCAGTGTGTTTTCAGGAGCGGAGGCCCGGGCGCAGCGATGGCCGATGATCGGGGGCAGTGATAGTGGGGGCATGTGCGCCGGATGGTCTGTGATTACACCGTGTTCATATCAAAATCAAAGACTTAGTAGTCCGATCCTGATGGCGGGCGGAAATTATCCGTCATCGTCGGAGCACGTGTCCCTCGTCGTTCGGAGGTCGAAATTCGCCGGACGACCGAAACGCGAACAGTGTATCTTGCTTGCAGCATTGGGGCAAATATTTGCGTTCGGACAAATGCTTCATTTTCAGCGGGGTAATATTCCATTAATATTACCGCATTCGCGAGCGACAGGCGGACTTCCGGAAGGGTTCCAATAACATGTCATGGTTGAGTAATATTTTTGGAAGCAAAAGCTCCGCTTCGGATGCCGGTGCCGGCTCGGATAAAGTGAAAGCCCGAGTCGGGATACCTGACGCCCGGTTGACGATTGACAGTAGTGAATATAATCTGGTGGAGTTAAGTACAAGAAATTTTCGGATATATCCCTATGAAGGGGATCTGATCGAAAAACAAAACTTTACCTTTTCCTTGTTTCTGACCGTCGGTGGCGATGAGCAGAAATTTTCAGGCCGCGGCATCATTCGCCAAATAACGCCTGACCGCGGTTTGTTTGCACAGTTTGCCGCACCGCAGCCGTCATTCGACCGTTTGTTGCAGGATTTTGTCGCCAAATACCAAGCGTCGATCGCGCCCCCGCCCCCGCCGCCGCGTAAAGGCAGCGGCAAAGCGGGGGGTAAACGGTAGGGGGTCAGGCTCTGAGCGCGCCGCCGGTCGCCTTGGTGACTGCGGTGACGATTTTTGCTGCGGTGGCTTCGATTTCGGCGTCGGTCAGGGTTTTTTCCACCGGTTGCAGCGTTACGGTCAGTGCGATCGACTTGCGCCCGGCCTCAACGCCCGGCCCTTCGTAACAGTCGAACACCGTGACCTCGCGGACCAGGGTTTTGTCGGCGCCACGGGCCGCGCGTACCAGCTTGTCCGCGTCAACCGCGTGATCAACCAGAAAAGCGAAGTCACGCCGAATCGGTTGGAACGGAGACAGTTTCAACAGCGGTCGGGCCGGGCCGGTTTTCTTCTTGGAGACGGGCAGGGCGTCCGGGAAGACTTCAAAACCGACCGCCGGACCTTTGACCCCCAATTGCTCCAACACCCCGGGGTGGATTTCACCGAATCGGGCCAGCACCGCAGGGCCCAAGCGCACCACTCCCGAGCGCCCCGGATGATACCAGGATGGCGCATCGGCGCTGATTTGCAGACTCGTCGTCGAAGCGCCCATAGCATCCAGCACCGCTAGTGCGTCGGCCTTGGCGTCAAACACATCGACCGGCCGGGTCGACGCCGACCAATGCCGCGTGGCCGCAACTCCGGTGCGCAGACCGCAGGCAACCATGTCCTGTCCTTCGGGCGTGGCATCGCGAAAGGCCGGGCCGACTTCGAATAAGGCGACGTCGGGCCAGCCGCGATCGGCGTTGCGGCCGGCGGCCTGGATCAGGTTGGGCAGCAGCGACGGCCGCATCACGTCAAGGTCGGAACTGATCGGGTTCAGCAGGCGCAAGCTATCATCGGCTTCGCTGCGGCCGAACAGGGCAGCCGCTCCTGAAGGCATGAACGACCATGTCACCGCTTCGTTGAGACCGCGCGCGGCCAGGGTGCGTCGAGCAAACCGGATACGGCGCTGCCGGGAATCGAGCGCCGAACGGGTGATGGTGTGGGGCCGAACCATCGGCACGACCGGAATGTTGTCGTAGCCGTAAACCCGCAGCACCTCTTCAACCAGATCGGCTTCGCCCTCGACATCGCCGCGCCAACTCGGTACCGGTACGGTCAAAAGACCGTTCTCATGCTCGACGGGGGCGAAACCGAGTACGGTCAGGATACGTTCCTGTTCGGTGGTCGGAACATCAACACCGCCCAAGTGCGCGACTCGAGCCGTGCGCAGGGTGATTTTGCGTTGCCAGTCGGGTACGGCGCCGGCCACCACCAATTCGGACGGCGTGCCACCGCACATATCGAGTATCAGGCGGGTGACCCGCTCCATGCCCTCGAACACCGCACCCGGATCAACGCCACGCTCGAACCGATAACGCGCGTCGGAATCGATACCGAGTTTACGTCCGGTCGCCGCGGTACGGACCGGATCGAATAAAGCCGCCTCGATAAAGACATTAACGGTGTCCTCGGTACAGCCGGAAGGTTCACCGCCCATGACCCCGGCCAGGCCGAGTACGCCATCCCGGTCGGCAATCACGCACATCGCATCGTCAAGCGTGTATTCTCTGCCGTTCAGCGCTTTTAAGGTCTCTCCGCTGCGTGACAACCGGGCAATGATACCGCCGGCCAAAGTATCGGCGTTGAAGACATGGAGCGGGCGCGCGACATCGAGGGAAAGACAGTTGGTGACATCGACCAGAATTGAAATCGGGCGTAGACCGACCGAGATCAGCTTGTCCTGTAGCCAGCGCGGGCTGGGGCCATTCTTGACCCCGGCGATATAGCGGCCGACGAACAGCGGGCAGGCGGTCGGCTCTTCGATTACAACGCCGAGCGGGCTTTTGATTTCGCCGGAAACGGCCGCCGCGTCCAGGTAGCCGCCTGAAAGCGGTTTAAGCGTCCCCAATCCCGCCGCAGCCAGATCGCGCGCAATGCCGCGTACCCCGGCGCAGTCGGCACGGTCCGGGGTCAGGGCAATTTCAATGACCGGGTCGTCCAGTCCCTTAAGTTTGGCGAAAGAGGCGCCGATCGGGGTGTCATCGGGCATCTCGATGATGCCGTTATGCTCGTCGGACAGGCCGAGTTCACGCTCCGAGACCATCATCCCGTTCGACTCGACGCCGCGAATCACGCCTTTTTTCAGGGTCAGATCGCCTGTCGGCATGGTGGTGCCGACCGGAGCGAATACCACTTTCAAACCGGCGCGGGCGTTGGGCGCACCGCACACCACCTGAAGCACGCCGCCGCCGGTATCGACCATGCAGACTTGCAGCTTGTCGGCGTTGGGATGGCGTTCGGCCGAGACGATATGTGCCACCGTGAACGGCTTCAGCTTGGCCGCACGATCCTCGACGACCTCGACCTCCAGGCCGAGCGCGGTCAGCGTGTCGCAGATACGGTCAAGGCCGGCATCGGTCTCAAGATGATCCTTGAGCCAGGACAGGGAGAATTTCATCGGTCTGTTGTCCGAAAAATATTGTTGAACGGAGCTACCCGTCAAAGGACGTAGTATCTATGGAAATATCATCAATAACAATATTGTCACCTTCTACGTGTCCTTTTAAACTTCCCGGAAATTCATCAGATACAATCGGAAATTTTTCATCGTCAGGAAACTCAAATTTGACATATACATTAACCCCGCAATGAAACGATGCCCCTTCATATATAATGATATCGTCTAAAATATCCATGTCACAAAGGGTTGTATTGGCCGATAAATCAGCGACATCTTTCCATCCGGGAAATTTTGTGACGTCTGAAGCATTCATTGCATCCGAAATGGCTTTCGATGACGGTGCTTCGTGGTGTTGGCTTAATTGGCTCATCGGATTCTCTCTCTCAGTAAATCACAAGAGCCAAGCGTGGCGATACTGCCAAGCCAGGGTCTGACACAGGCCATCAAGGTCGGCCATAATATGGGCATGGTCAACCCCGCGCTTAAACAATCTTTTCCGAAAAAAGCGTTTGGCGTCTGCTGGGATTAAAAATCTATCTTCAGTCTGTTGCGGATTATTCCAATCCTCATTCGGGGGGCCATGAATGGTAAAAAAGCCCTTTTGAGAAACCAAGCGACCCGTGATGGCAGATGGTGCAACAAAATGGACCCCGTTAATCAGAAAGGGATCCGCATCTTTTTCGGTATTAACAATCATCTTTCGATCAATTTTAACAGCAAAGATCACGGCCTCCGTATCGTCCTCAGATTGAGCAACATCTTTTACGGCAAAAAACGCAGCAACCAAAGGATTACTGGTCCAGTCAAGAAGTCTGGTCGGCAAACCATGATGCTGAGCTAAAAACAGCCAGTCCCACTTATTAGAAGCCGACAATGAGCTATAAGCACGGGCGTGACGGATAAAGTTATTAAAAAGTCGAAACTCTCGCTCCGGATCATACCCTTTATCAGGCATATCATCAACACGGCCCGCTTTTGGAATTAAATTGTAGGAAGAATTTTTTACCCCGCGAAACAACCAGGGGGTTTCTTCATGTCTATCCATGAATTCTTCAAAATTAGCCCAAGTACGTCGGCCAATATTAGGTTTGATCGCTCTTGTTCTCATCATTTCTCTCTACCGCGTCAACCCTTGCGCCAAGCTCGGGAGGTCGAGCGAGAGGAAGCCGTAATGCTTCAACCAGCGCAAATCCGCGTCGAAGAATGTACGCAAGTCGGGAATTCCGTATTTCAGCATGGCGATCCGTTCAATGCCCATGCCGAACGCATAGCCCTGGTAGCGCGTCGAGTCGATGCCACAATTTTCCAACACTTTGGGATGAACCATGCCGCAGCCCATGATTTCAAGCCAGTCGCCGTAATTACCGAGTTTCAGTTCGCCGCCGGAGCGGGCGCAGCCGATATCAACCTCGGCCGAAGGCTCGGTAAACGGGAAAAAGCTCGGGCGGAAGCGCACAGGCAGATCATCGACGCCAAAGAAAGCGCGGCAGAACTCGATGATTGCCCCTTTAAGGTGGCCCATATGGGTTGCTTCATCAATCACCAATGCCTCAACTTGATGAAACATCGGGGTATGAGTCATGTCGTAGTCGGAGCGATAGGTTCGCCCCGGCGCAATAATTCTGATCGGTGGCTTGTTAGCCAGCATGGTGCGGATTTGCACCGGCGAGGTGTGGGTGCGTAAAACGCGCTTGGTGCCGTCCGGCGCATCGGGTAAATAGAAAGTGTCGTGCATCTGCCGCGCCGGATGCTCGGGAGGAATGTTAAGTGCGGTAAAATTGTAGAAATCGCCCTCGATATCCGGCCCTTCTGCAACCGTAAAGCCCATATCGGCAAAAATCGCGGTAATTTCGTCGATCGTTTGGCTGATCGGGTGAATCCGGCCTTCGGCTTCGGGCCGGGCGGGCAGGGTGACGTCGATCCGCTCGGCTTCGAGCCGTGCCGTCAACGCCGCGCTTTGCAATTCGGCCCTACGTGCTTCGATCGCCGCGCTGATTTCGTCTTTTACGAGATTGAGTGCGGCGCCGCGGGCCTTGCGTTCGTCAGGACCGAGTCCCCCCAGATCCTTCATGAGAGCGGTGACGCGGCCCTTTTTGCCAAGCGCGGTCACCCGCACCTCTTCAAGCGCCGCCGGGTCGGCAGCGGCATGGATCGCGTGCAGCAACTCGGCTTTGAGGGTATCAGGCATGGTTCCGGTCCCCGCGCCGGGTCAAACAGTCCGGGCATTAAAGGAGGGCGCGCGGCCCCCCTGGTGCGATGACCGTAACGCAGGGTGCCCATGCGCCCCGGTCTGAATCGCACTAGAAACAAATTCTTAGTGGTCCGATTCAGATGACGGATGGGAATCATCCGTCATCATCGGAACACTGGCATGGTGAGAATCAGGCCGCGAGTGCCGCCTGAGCCTGCTTGACCAGGACGGCAAACGACTCGGGATCGCGTGCCGCAATATCGGCCAGCACCTTACGATCAAGGTCGATTCCGGCCCGCTTCAAGCCATGCATGAAACGGGAATAGGTCAGGCCGAGTTCCCGGGCGCCGGCATTGATACGCTGAATCCACAAACCGCGGAAATCGCGCTTTCTATTACGCCGATCGCGATAGGCGTAACGAAGCGCCTTCTCAACCTTTTCAATGGCGATACGGAAGTTGGTACTATTGCGACCGCGATAGCCCTTGGCGAGCTTAAGGATTTTGCGGTGGCGGGCGTGAGTGGTTACCCCGCGCTTAACACGTGCCATGGTTGCGTCTCCCCTTTAGGCGTTGCGCAGGAAATTCTTGAGGACGATCCGCGCGTCGGCGTCGTGCAGCACCATGGTGCCGCGGGCGTTGCGCTTCATCTTTTGGGGACGCTTGACCATGCCGTGGCGCTTGCCGGCGGCTTGGGCTTTGACGCGGCCGGAGCCGGTGACTTTGAAGCGCTTCTTCGCGCCGCTTTGTGTTTTCAGCTTGGGCATTTTCGGTTCCTTATGCTGAAGGTTGCCGTTATGGAGCGGTTGGGCATGCCCGAGGGGTCTGACGACCCGGCCTCGCCGCCCGCAGGTTACAGGGTTATACGCGGGACGCCCCGGCGGATGCAAGCATTCGCAAAGCCGGGACTTGCGATCATGAGCGGAGCCTGCCATGGTCTCGCCAATTTTCCGGTCTTCAATCAACACCGGGAATACTGGAACCGACCATCAAGGGGAATAATGATGAAGCCTGATGAAGCTCTGGAACATCACGAACATCTTGAACACACCTCCGGCGGCCATGGCCACGCTTCCAGCGGCAAAATGATCGCGGTCTTGATCGCGGTGCTGGCGGCCATGCTGGCTGTCGTCGAGTCGGGCGGCAAAGCCTCCCAGACCGAACAACTCAGCAAGAATATCGATCTTTCAGATACTTATGCTTTCTATCAGGCGAAGAAAATTCGTTCGACCGTGCTGCGTACCTCGTCGGCCCTGGTCGACACGGTGATGGCGGATACGGCCCTTGCGCCGGAAAAAGCCGCCAAGGTCCAAAAGACCATGGCCGACTGGAAGGAATATGCCGATAGTCTCGACTCAGATCCCAAATCCGGTGAGGGTGGCAAGGAACTGCTGATAAAGGCCAAGCACCTGACTGAACAGCGCGACGAAGCAGCCAATGCCTATCATAACTTTGAATATGGCGCGGCGGCACTTCAGCTTTCGATCGTGTTGGCTTCGGCCTCGGTGATTACCGGTATGCCGATATTGGCCTTTGGCGGGATCGGTTTGGGCGCGGTTGGTGCCACCTTGGGCGGGCTCGGTTGGTTCAAACCGCATCTGCTGCATGAATTGTTACATGGTGGTGGCGGTCACGGCGGCGGTCACTAATATATAGAGTTCCGGGATATATAGAGTTCCGGGATATATAGAGTTCCGGGATAT
>JBAWVF010000119.1:0-11992 GCA_037147415.1 Rhodospirillaceae bacterium
ACTGGAAGCACACAACATCTAGTGGGTGTGTGCGTTAACCCGATAGGCATGGGATGGACAATGGATCGATGAGTAACCGATTGCCGCGCACGATTGTTACGCAACCGATGATACATCACGCGCTAAATTATATTGGTGGCTGATATATATAACAAGAGCCATTTCGGTGAAGCGACGATATGCCTCATCCTGACCTTCGCAGTAGCAACAATAGAACGAAAAGTTAATAAGTCATGCTGCGGTGCCGCGCCAAACTATTACAGCTTTATTAACAAGGCGGCGTTCTCCCGGCTCTTTAGCTGGAATTGAAATTTTCCTTGGTGCGGGCAGGCGCGGCCTTTATCGGAACACTGGACGTGATCGATGGTCGGTGTCATAGTGAGTCCGCACTCCGGCTTGCTCCGGAGGGGTAAGGTTTATGCCGGGATATCTCTCACGTCGGGATATCTCCTCACGCCAGGGTATCAAGCAGCCATGTTTGAAATAGGCTCCCTCCTGACCAAGCTCGATGCCGTCCAGATTCGCCTGTTTTCCTGGCGAAAGGGTATCCCGGTCGGCACTGATTCGTTCGGCAATCGTTATTTCCGGGGGCGGCGTCCGCGGTATGACGGGCGCGAGCGTCGATGGGTCATGTATAATGGTGCGTTTGAAGCCAGTAAGGTTCCGCCCGAATGGTATGGCTGGCTGCATCACACCGACAACCTGCCCGGTACGGCGGAAAGCCCGCACCAAAAGCCCTGGATGAAGCCCCATCTGGCTAATCAGAGCGGAACGGCCGCGGCCTATCGTCCCCCCGGCCATCCGGTGTCGGGCGGGCAACGGCCAAAAGTTGCCGGTGATTATGAACCGTGGCAACCGGTATAATAAGTTTCGGAAGCCGCCGGAGTCGGGTGGGGCATGCATAGAAATGTGATCGAGACCGTGCTGGGCGCCGTCGTTTTGCTCAGCGCGGGTTTTTTCCTGGCCTTTGCTTATTCAAGCGCGGATTTGCGTAAGGTCGAAGGCTATTCCCTGACCGCACGTTTTTCCAGCATTGGCGGGCTGCAAAACGGCGCGGACGTTCGGATAAGCGGCGTCAGAGTCGGTAGTGTTGCCGGCATGAGCCTTGACCCCGTGACTTATTTGGCGGTCATTCGTTTAACGATTGATCCGATGATCAAGCTGCCGCGTGATACCGTTGCGTTGGTTGCCAGTGAAAGTCTGCTTGGCGGCAAATATCTGTCGTTGGAACCCGGCGGTGATCTGGAACAGATTAAGCCGGGTGGTCGCATCGAATACACCCAGTCAACACCCGGTTTTGAGCAATTGTTAGGCCAGGTTATTTTTAGTCTCCAGAATGTCGGCAAGCAGCAGACAGGAACGGATACGTCTAAGAAATAGCTCGCGAATTACCACGGTCGTCACCGTATTTAGTGTTGCACCGTGAGCGTGTTGAAAAAACTGCTATCTTCGCCTTCGTCCCGGCGTTACCGTCTCCCGGTCATTTAAGAGTATGTCGAAAGCCGGGAGATCATCGAAATGAAGCGTCGGCTCATCAGGGGCGCGGTTGCGATCGGCCTGTTTTTTGCCTTGTTTTTGACGATTGGTCCGGTGCAGGCGGACGATGTGGTCCGAATCGGCACATATCGCCATTATCCACCGTGGACGATCAGCGATGAAGCCGGCCATATTACCGGCTTTGAGATTGATCTGATTAACGATATCTGTCGGCGTATGGGCGCGAAGTGTGAAATCACCACCGTCGATTGGGAAAAGATTTACGACGATATCAATGCTAAAAAATACGATGTCTATATCGGCTGCATGACGATTACGTCCGAGCGCGCGGAAAAGGTCGCTTTCAGCGTGCCATATGCCTTGACGCCGGAGTATTTCGCCACAACGGTCAATAATGATTTGACAACGTTATTGACCCTTAACCGTCTTGATCTTGACAATATGACGGCGGAGGGTAAGTCAACATTATCAACTTTAGTTGATGCTTTGAAGGGCAAGCGGGTCGGAGTCCATGTGGAAACCGTCTATGAAACTTTCGCCAAGCAATATTTGACCGGTGTTGCTGATGTTCGCCTCTATCGCAGCGAGGTTGAACAGTACGCCGACATGGTTCATGAAAAACTGGATGCTGTTCTTGACGGCGGAGCGCCGCTTCACGAATTCATTCTGTCTAAAGAAAAGGAAAAGGTCGCGGACGGGACGACGCTTACCCTGTTCGGGCCTGCGTTGACCGGTGGTCCTTTCGGGCGGGGAATCGGGGCTGCCCTGCGCCGCGAGGATGTTGCGTTGCGCGCCCGATTCGATGCCGCGATTACCGCGGCTAAAGTGGATGGCACCTTGTCGCGATTGTCGCTGAACTGGTTCGGCTATAACGCGGCGACGGATTAGGTAAAGGTCGGCCGGTTCAATGCTTAAACGGCTTCCGGCGTTCCAGGACACTCGATTGGCTGTTGCCGAGCGGGCGCCGATGCGCCGCTTCGGCATCAAGGCAAAGATGGGCATTGCCTTTGCGGTGGTGGCCGCGATGGCTGTGGCCTCCGGAATGGTGGCCTGGGTTTCCTTCCGGCGGATTGAGAGCGATTTGACGACCGTGGTCGGCAAGGCGGTGCCGGCAACGGTTACCGCCGAGGCACTGGCGGTCGAAACCGCGGCGATCGTCAATGCCACCGGTAGTTTGACGGCGGCTTTGACCGAGGTGCAACGCCTTCAACTGATGACGACTTTGGCGGCTCGGGTGGCCGGTCTGCATGATCGACTCGATGAATTGCGGCGATTTGATGTCGATGATGTCCTGATTGCCAATTTGCGGGACCGAATCAGTTCGCTTGCTAACAATTTGCGAAGCCAGAGTGATCTGGTTGCTCAACGTATCGCGCTCGGGACGCACGTTCAGGCCGATGCAGCCCAGTTGGGCGAAAGCCACAAGCAGTTCCTTAACGCAGTGAGACCGCATATCGACGAGACTTATCGCTCGCTGTTTGCGGGCATTAAGACTCTGGTCGATGATTTGCGGCAGACCCGCCCGGCCAGTCCGGCCGAGCCCCCGCCCGTGGCTGCGGCAGGCGATGCGCCCCGACCGGGGCCAAGCCATCAGGACATGGTGGTACTGCAACGCCGGATTGCTTGGTTGTTCAACCGCAATGTCGGGGAGATGCTGGCCCTGCTGGAACTGGCTGCGGCCGGTAACCTTGCGGCCGGGCTGCTCAACGAGGTGGTTCTCGTGACCGATCCGGGGCAGGTTCAGCAGTTGCGCAACCGGTTCAGCGAGATTACCGTTTCGATGGGCACGATCCGCCTTAATCTGGCGTCTACGGCAGAAAATCAGATGTTGCTGGGTCGGATTACTCCGATGCTGCAATACGGGCTGGGTGCCGATAATCAATTCGATCGTCGGTTGCATGAGCTGGAGCTTGTTCAAGCCTCCAACGCCGTGGTGGCCGAGAATGGCCGGCAGGCCGAGGCGCTGGCGACAGAAGTTGATCGCCTCTTGGGTTCGGCACGCTCTCGGGCCGAGCAGCTGGCCCATGATGTTCAGGGCGATGCCGCTTATGCCCGCCTGCTTCAATCCCTGGCTGCCGGGATGGCCGTTCTGGTGGCACTCGGCATCGGCTGGCTGTATTTCGGCCGAGGAGTCATTGGCCGTTTGCTTGCGTTGCAACGTGCGATGGAGGGAGAGGCTGCCGGCCGCGAAATCGTCATTCCGGCTGATGGCAACGACGAGATTGCCGATATGGCCGGCGCGCTACGCCATTTTGTCGAGCGGCGCAAACAGGCCGAGGTCGATTTGCGTGCCGCGAAGGAGCGTGCCGAGGGCGCTTTTGCTGAACTCAAGGACGTGCAACAGACTTTGGTGCAGACGGAGAAAATGGCGGCTTTAGGCGGTCTGGTTGCCGGCGTTGCGCATGAACTGAATACTCCGGTCGGGGTTTGTCTGACCGCCTCGTCGCTGTTGGCCGAGCGCATTGACGAGTTGGCACGAAATTTTGAAAGCGGGCAGTTGCGAAAGTCTAAGGTTCAGGACTTCATCGACGTGGCTGCTGAAGTAACGATTTTGCTGCGCAATAATCTGGAGCGGTCCGGCAATCTTATCCGGGTTTTCAAGCAGGTTGCCACCGAGCCGAATGAAGACGAGCGCCAGATATTTCGTGTACTTGAACATCTCGAAATATCAATTAGCCTGATCACCGAAGCGGGTCGTTTCAAGCCGAGTTCCATTGTCTTGGACTGCCCGCCCGACTTGACCATCAACGGCTTTCCGGAAGCGCTGCGTCAGGTGGTGACGGTCATGATCGATAATGCCCTGACGCATGCCTTTCCTGATGGCTGCGTCGGTACCGTGACTGTTTCCGCGGCGCCTTTGGATGCATCCGCGATCGTACTGACCGTTGCCGACACCGGGATCGGGATTGATGCGGCCGACCAGGCTCGGCTGTTCGAGCCGTTTTTTACCACCCGCCGCGGCCAGGGCGGGATCGGCCTGGGTTTACACATGGCGTTTAATGTGGTGGCCAGCGTGTTGGGCGGTCGCATTCAGGTCGAATCGACGCCTGGGCGGGGCAGCAGCTTTATCGTAACCCTGCCGGTCACCTCGCCTGCAACGGTCACTCGGCGCCGGGGGTGAAATTTCGGGATCACCCCTGGACGGAAGCCCGCGGTCGGCCTATAGATGAAATCTGAACGGATGGAGAGGGAGGCACGGGCATGACGCGCGCTGCGATGGCGGTGGTGCTGGCCGCGCTCGGTCTCGGGCCGCTGCCCGCCGGGGCTGCCTCCGGCATGATAGAGCGAAACGGCGCGATCCTTCATGGACTCGACAAAATCACCGCCCGCGTGTCGCAGGTCGAGGTGGCGATCGGGCAGACCGTCAATTTCGGCACTCTGCTGATTACCTTGCGGGCCTGCCGCGAGGCTCCGCCGATTGATCCGCCCGATGCCGCCGCTTTTATGGAAATTCAGGATGTTAAACCGGACGAAGACCCGGAAGCCCTGTTTTCCGGCTGGATGTTCGCGTCTTCCCCCGCTTTGTCGGCGTTGGAGCATCCGGTTTATGATGTCTGGGTTACCGGTTGCCGCGACAGCAAGCCCTGAAGGCTCTTAATATTTGAATAAGGGCGGGCCGATATTAAACAGGCGGAAGAGCGCCGGCTCTCCCGCCTGTTTATGTGACGATTCCGCGGTTCTTTAGATGCCGTACGCGACCCGGCGATCGTTACGGTTGATCAATGTGCGGAAGCGCGAGATGGCCCACAACGGGAAGTAAGCCGCATAGCCGTGATAGCGCAGATAGAAAACCCGTGGAAAGCCGACCCCGGTATAAAGTTGTTCTTCCCAACGGGCGCCGGACCGGGGCGCTTGTTCCAGGAATTCGACGCCACGGCGTACCGAATCGCAGCCGACCTCTCCCGCCGCCATTAAGCCGAGCAGTGCCCAAGCGGTTTGGGACGGTGTGCTGCCTTTGACTTCGGTGCGCCGTTCATCCCAATAGGTTGCACAGTCTTCACCCCAGCCGCCGTCGGCGGCCTGGCGAACCAGGATCCAGTTCACCGCCTTGCGAATCGCCGGGTGCTCGTGATCCATGCCGACGGCGTTCAGCGCGCACAACACCGACCACGTCCCGTAAACGTAATTGGTACCCCAGCGGCCGAACCATGAGCCGTCTGGTTCCTGCTCTTTCAGCAGGTAATCGACGCCCATTTTCACTGCCGGGTGGTCCATTCCATACCCGAGTTGAGCCAAAAAGCCGACACAGCGCGCCGAGACGTCGGCTGTCGGCGGATCCAACAGCGCGCCATGATCGGCAAACGGAATATGGTTGAGATAATCGTGCGTGTTATCGGCGTCGTAGGCACCCCAGCCGCCGTTTTTGCTTTGCATGCCGATCACCCACTCGGCCGCGCGCTCCCAGGCATGGCGATAGCGCTCGTCGCCGGTGCGGTGCAGAACCATGCCGACCACCGCAGTGTCGTCAACATCGGGGTAATAGTCATTGCCGTACTGGAAAGCCCAGCCACCCGGGCGCAGGTCTGTCTTTGACGAATCGGCCCAGTCACCGACGGTATCAAGAATTTGGCGGTCGCGCAGCCAGTCAAGTGCCCCGCGCACCGCCTCGCTGTCAGGCAGTGCGCCCGCTTCCAGCAAGGCATGAGCGGCAAGGCTGGTGTCCCAGACCGGTGACACACAAGGTTGGCAATAACCGCCTTTTTTGTTGCGAATCAAAAGCTTGTCGACCGCCAGCCGCGCCGTCGCAACTTCAGGCTCTGTGGTGGGCATGCCCAGCGCATGATAAGCCATGACCAGGAAAGCCATCGGCGGGAAAATCGCGCCCAGGCCGTCTTCGCCGTTCAATCGCTCTCGGATAAAAGCCAGCGCCGCATCGATTGCGCGCTGTCTGAATGGCCGCGGCAGAAAGCGTTCAACTTTATGGAGTACGCCATCGAGCCCCAGCAGCAGATCACCCCAGCGACTCCCGGTCGGGTTGATATTGTAATTGCGCTCCAGTTCGGGCGCTACTGTGAATAATTCACGGATATCAACCCCGCCGTTGCGAGGTAAGGGTTTCAGCGCTTGCAGGATCAGCATTGGAATCAAGGTTACGCGCGACCAGTACGACACCTTTGACAGGTGAAACGGGAACCAGCGCGGCAACAGCATGACTTCCACCATCATGACCGGCACGCCGTACCACGGAATCTGACCATAAAGCGCCAGCAGGAAGCGCGTCAGCACATTGCTGCGTGCGGCGCCACCGCGGCTTAAAATTGCTTCGCGTGCGCGGCGCATGTGCGGCGCATCAACATCGTCACCGATCAGCTTAAGCGCGTAATACGCTTTGACCGAAGCGCTCATGTCGAAGTCGCCGTCGTGAAACAACGGCCAGCCGCCATGACGGCCCTGGCGACTCCGGAGATAAGTCCCTATTTCGGCTTCAAGTTCCGAGTCGGTTTCGCCGAGATAGCGGCGCAACATGATATATTCAGCCGGAATCGTCGCATCCGCTTCGAGTTCAAAAACGAAATGCCCGTCCGGCTTTTGGAGTGCACTCAACTGTTCACGAACCCGCGCAACGAGGTCGTCAATGCTGCCCCTGATGCTAAAACGAAAGGCTAAACCGTCCATGGTTTCTCCTGGTCAATTGTGATTGATCGGGATCGTCCGCGGGCGCGCCGACATTTCGGCACACCTTCCCCTTCAGCTCGGCCCCGCAGGAGAGCGCCGCGCATAAGTTCATTGGGTAATCAAGTTCATGCTGCGGTGCAAGCAAAGACACCAGTGCTATGCGAAAATTTTAAGCGCTGTTGCGGAAGTGTCATATTTTTGCGTTCGGCTTGTCTGCTGAAGCAAGAAATGTTAACCATCAGCAATGAGGGAAAGTGATAACATGAGTGTCTTCGACCGCGCGTTGGTGCGCCGGCATCGGGACCGCGCCGCCCCGGGGTTCTCCCGGCATGATTTTTTGTTTGCCGATACCGCGGCCCGCTTGACCGAACGGTTGGAGATTATTCGTCGGGGTTTCCCCTGGGCGCTTGATTTGGGTTGCCATGCCGGATACACGGGGCGATTCGCGCGTGGACCGAAACGAATCGAAACGCTTGTCTCGTGCGACCTGTCCCCGGCATTCGCCGGTCTGAACGGGAGTGCGGGTGACGCGTTGGTTCTTGCCGCCGACGAGGAAGCTTTGCCTTTCTCCGACTCCAGTTTTGATCTGGTCATAAGCAATCTCAGCTTGCACTGGGTCAATGATCTGCCGGGGGCTTTGGTCCAGGTGCGCCGGGTTCTGCGGCCGGACGGCGTGTTTGCCGCGGCAATGCTGGGAGGTAACACCCTGACGGAGTTGCGCCGGTGTCTGTTGGAAGCCGAACTGGCGTTAGCGGGCGGTGTGGCCCCGCGAGTTTCCCCGTTCGCCGGGTTGCTCGACGCGGCACACCTGCTTCAGCGTGCCGGCTTTACCTTGCCGATCGCCGACTCCGAGACCATCACCGTTACCTATTCCGATGTCTTCCGCCTGATGGGGGATTTGCGTGGCATGGGTGAGACCGGGGCTTTGCTGGCGCGCAGTCGCCGCCCGCCGGGGCGCGCCCTGTTTCTTGAAACCGCACGTCGTTACGCCGAGTCGCATGCCGGGCCGGATGGTCGAATCACTGCGACCTTCGAAATTCTTTACCTTTTCGGGCATGCGCCCGGACCGGATCAACAACAACCCCTGAAACCGAAGCTTTTTTAATAAATGTTGGCTCATCCTGGATTCCGGGGTGGTGACGTATCCTTTATTTTCACGGTTTTAAAGCAGATCGCGCAGCATCGCTACCAGCGGTAGATCTGCGGGTGGCATCGGGTAGTCGGAGAGCCGGGCCGCACGTACCCAGGCAAGCGCCTTGTGCTCGCGCGCAACCGGTGTGCCCTGCCAGACCCGGCAGACATAAAGCGGCATCAATAAGTGAAAGCTGTCATAGCAATGTGAGGCAAAAGTGAAGGGCGCGAGACAGCTATGTTTGGTGTCTATCCCAAGCTCTTCTTGCAGTTCCCGCACCAGAGCCGCTTCCGGCGTCTCACCCTGATGGACTTTACCGCCGGGAAACTCCCACAGCCCGGCCATATGCTTGCCTTCGGGCCGTTGCGCCAGCAGCACCCGCCCGTCGGTATCGACCAGGGCTGCCGCCACCACAAATACGACAGGCAATCCGGTCGGTTGGTCCCGCCCGTCAGAGCAGCTCATCGGATTTGTTCCGCTGCCGGGGTCAGCTTCGATAGCTGCCGTTGATGTCGATATAGCCGTGAGTCAGGTCGCAGGTCCAGACCGTGGCTTCGCCCTGACCGACGCCGAGATCGACCCGGATCTCAATTTCGCGTCCCTTCATATGGGCGGCGACCGGGGCTTCGTCATAACCGGGGACGGCGGCGCCCGCAGCGGTCACCTGTATGCCGCCGATGAAGATCATCAACCGGTCCCGGTCGGCGCGCTCTCCGGCCTTGCCGACCGCCATCACGATTCGGCCCCAATTGGCATCTTCGCCGGCAATCGCGGTCTTGACCAAAGGCGAGTTGGCGATGGCAAAGGCGACGCGCCGCGCCGCTTTACGTCCATCGGCCCCGGTCACCGTAATTGTCACGAATTTGCCGGCCCCCTCGCCATCCCGAACGATCAACTGAGCCAGTTCCAGCATCAGTTCGTCGAGCGCGCGTCTGAAATCCTCGAACCGCCGGGCATTCGCGTTAGCAACCGGCTTGTTGCCGGCCTTGCCGGTGGCAAACAGCAGAACGGTGTCGCTGGTCGAGGTATCGCCATCGACGGTGATGCAGTTGAACGAGCGCTGGTTCGACTCGGCGATCAGTTGTTTCAGCGCCGCCGACTCGATGGCGGCATCGGTAAAGATAAAGGCGAGCATGGTCGCCATGTCGGGCGCGATCATGCCCGAGCCTTTGGCAAAGCCGTTAAGGGTGACCGGGGTGTCGCCGATCATGGCCTGCCGGGTCGCCATTTTCGGGAAAGTGTCCGTGGTCATGATGGCGCGCGCCGCCTCCGACCAGGCGCCGGCATCCAGTCCGGCCAGCACTGTCGCCAAATGATCCGGAATAATAGAGGGCGGCATCGGTTGGCCGATTACGCCGGTTGACGCGACGAACACTTCCTCGCGCGCACACCCGAGTCGCTCGGCCACGGCGTCCACCGTTGCGGCAACCGTGATTTCGCCCTGTCGTCCGGTGAAGGCGTTGGAATTGCCCGAATTCACCACCACGGCGCGCGCCCGGCCCCCGTCAAGGGCGCGCCGGCACCATTCAACCGGCGCCGACGCGGTCAAGGAACGGGTAAAGACGCCGCCCACCGTGGTCCCCGGCTCCAGCACGGCCACCATCAGGTCGGTTCGATCCTGATAGCGAATCCCGCATTGCCCGACCGCCAGCGTGACGCCGGCAATCGGTGGCAGTTCGGGAAAAACTTCGGGCGTCAGCGGAGACGGGACGGGAGACGACATCGGGGCGACTCGGAGCAATGGGAATCGGAGCAATGGGAATGAGAATCAGGGCTTGGCCTTGGGCGAGCCGTCCATCGAGAATTCCTCGATTTGGGCCTTGCTGCGCAGTTCGCCGACGACGGCCTGGACGACTTCTTGAGACATTTCATTCTCCAGATCGCTACGCATGTCGTCGAGAGCGGGCGGCGTTGATTTGCGGCGCTCGTCAACCCGGATAACATGCCATCCGAACTGAGTATGCACCGGTGTTTCGATCACTTTCCCAGGCGTGCCCTTAAAAGCGGCTTCGGAAAAGGGCTGAACCATGGCGTCGCGACTGAACCAACCCAAGTCGCCGCCCTGAGCCGCGGCCGCGGTATCGGTTGATTTTTCTTTGGAAAGCTTGGCGAAATCGGCGCCGGCTTTAAGCTGTTCCAGCAGAGCCTTGGCTTCGGCTTCGGTCGCGACCAGAATATGACTGGCCCGCACTTCGTCCTGCGGCGGATTTTCATCCTGGAATTTCTTATAGCGGGCCTTCAGCATGTCTTCCGTGATGCGGGTTTTGACGGCCCGGGTCAGATAGACCTCTTGCATCACGCGCTCTTCGGCACGCTTAAGCTTTTCCTTGAAGTCCGGTTCATCCGAGACCTTGGCCGCAATGGCGGCGGTCACGACCAACTTGGTATTGACCAATTGCTCCAGCACGGCGGGAAAAACCATCTCCGGAGGCATCTGGCGGACCTGGGGCGGCAAGTTGGAGAGGGTTTGCACCACCTCCGACCGATGAATTTCGCTCCCGTTTACCCGTGCCACGACCGGATCTACGGCAATCGCAGCGGCATCGCCCGCGACGGCGGGGGCAACCACCCAGCCGCCGAACGCCAACCCCAACAGGGCGACGCTTAATAAGGGTCGTAAATTCATCGCCATTCCCTTTCGGATGCAAATATCACGAGGATACCGTCAGCAACGCAGTGCGCGGACTCAGGCTTTGCCTTCGCCTTCCTCTTCCTCTTCGCCTTCCTCTTCGGCAAGATCGAGCTTTACGGCTTGAAGCAAAGCAAACGCGGCAACTTGTTCCAGCCAAGCCCGACGAATGATGGTGTCGCCGTCGTGGGAATCTTCCAGCAGGTCTTCGGCAATATCTTCGAACACATCCTCGTCGCGGAAGGAGATAAGCTCCTCCAAGGCGGTAGCCGCGGTTTCGACCGCGTCGTAAAACCGTCTGGCCGAAGCCTTGATGGCCCTCTTGTTGCTCGCCATGATATCTTCTCCGTCAGCAGGCCCCCCAGGGGGGGCGGGCAGTTGCGCACCCTTATACGCGACACCGGGCACCGATGCCAGACTCCCGGCGTGTCTCACGCACTGCCCAGATACAGATCGATTTCCTCCTGATCCATGACGCCCGCTGTGCCGTGAATGATACCGTTGGCGACCTGGATAATCTTATGGATCATGGCGACCGAAACTTGGCAGTCGAGGCGCAACTGATCGGGTTTCTCAGAATCGATCGCGGCGGCCATGCGCTGAATCGTGGCGCCCACGACCAGCTGCATTTGCAAAATCGTATCTTCGAACGGCTGGCGGAACTTGCGCGGCACATGCTCATAAGCGGCGATCGCCAGTTCCTTATCCGAAAAGCCGCTTTCCTCGAAATGGCGCGGATAGGATTTCGGCTCCCAAATATAGCATTCCTCCAACATGTCGGGCATGTCGGGAACCATTTCAATCAACATTACAATCTCGTTGAAATGATTAAGATAGTCTGTTGCCAGCAAAGATTTTTCGGAAATATTGGTGCCGCTGACCTTTTTGCGCCATTGCAAAAAGTCATCAAGCTCGTGCGCCGGTATACCTTCAAGAATATTTGCGTCTAAATCTTCGGTCATTGTCAGCACAATCAGATGCTCCGGGTCATCCCTTACGCGGGGGGAGAGTGCCGTCAAGTCACGGCCACAGTCAATACCATAGCTTATTGCACCGGAATGATTAACGCATGCCTATCGGGTTAACGCACACACCCACTAGATGTTGTGTGCTTCCAG
>JBAWVF010000120.1:0-11840 GCA_037147415.1 Rhodospirillaceae bacterium
GGGTCCAGGGTAACAAGTGCTGGATTCCCGCGTTCGCGGGAATGACGAGAGGGGGAACGCGGGAATGACGAGAGGGGGGGGACGCGGGAATGACGAGAGGGGGAACGCGGGAATGACGAAAGGGGGGAACGCGGGAACGACGGCGGAGCGCGCTCCGCTGTTGTCCTGAAACCGACCCATGCGACCGATTGACAGCCGAGCGCCACGACGTGTTATGGTAGGGCCAGCACGTCAGGGGGGACTTTGAGCAAGACACTGTTCATCAAGACCTGGGGTTGCCAGATGAACGTCTACGACTCCGCCCGAATGGTGGATGTCCTGGCGCCCGTCGGCTATCGCCCGGTCGATGGTCCGGAGGATGCCGACATGGTCATCCTCAATACCTGCCATATCCGGGAAAAGGCCGCCGATAAGGTGTTCTCCGAGTTGGGCCGGCTGCGTGTGCTGAAAAAGCGCAAGGCCGCCCGCGGCGAACGCATGATTCTGGCGGTGGCCGGCTGCGTCGGTCAAGCCGAAGGCGCCGAGATCAGCGCGCGGGCGCCCTATGTCGATATGGTGTTCGGGCCGCAAACCTTTCACCGCCTGCCCGAGATGGTAGCGAAAGCCTCCACGGCGCCCGACAAAGGCGACGGCGGCGCGTTGCTCGATATCGAGTTTCCGCCCGAATCCAAGTTCGACTTTCTGCCGGAGGAACAGGCCGGGCAAGGCGTCTCGGCCTTTCTCGCGGTGCAGGAGGGCTGCGACAAGTTCTGCACTTTCTGCGTGGTGCCTTATACCCGGGGCGCCGAGTTCTCCCGCCCGGCCGCATCGATCATGGCCGAAGCGCGCCGACTGGTCGACTCGGGCGCCCGCGAAATCACCCTGCTCGGTCAGAACGTCAATGCCTGGCACGGCGAGGCCCCGGCCGGCGGCCTATGGGGCTTAGGCCGGCTGATTCGCGCGGTCGCCGAAATCGACGGCTTGGCGCGCATTCGCTACACCACCAGCCACCCGTCCGACATGGACGAGGAACTGCTGTCGGCTCATGCCGAGGTGCCGCTGCTGATGCCATTCGTGCATTTGCCGGTACAAAGCGGCTCTGACCGGATTCTGGCGGCGATGAACCGCAAACACAAAGCAGAGGATTATTTAAAGGCGGTCGAGCGACTGCGCCGCGCCCGGCCCGATATCGGCTTATCTTCGGATTTTATCGTCGGTTTTCCGGGCGAGACCGACGCCGACTTTGCCGATACCTTGCGCCTGATCGAACAGGTCGGCTATGCGCAAGCCTATTCTTTCAAATACAGCCCGCGTCCCGGCACTCCCGCCGCCGACATGGACACGCTTCAAATACCGGAAGCGACCAAAACCGAGCGGCTGGCCGTGCTTCAGGACTTGCTCAACCGGCAACAGATCGCGTTCAACCGAGCGGCCATCGGAACAACCCTGCCGGTGTTGTTCGACCGGGTCGGGCGGCGCCCGGGGCAATTACTGGGCCGCAGCCCGTATATGCAGGCGGTTCATGCCGCGATTGACGAAAGCCGTCTCGGCACGATCGCTTCGGTTCGGATCACGGCCGCTCATGCCAACAGCCTGTCCGGAGCATTAGAGCAGAATGCGCCGGGGGCGCGGGAGGTGACCGCTTGACGGGTGTACCGGATCGGCGGATCGACCTTCAGTTCGACGACAACCGGCTGGTCGCCGTGTTGTACGGTCAGCATGATTGTCATCTGGCGCGGATCGAGGCTCAGCTCGGGGTCTCGTTGATCTCGCGCGGCAACCGCCTGACCATCGCCGGCCCGGCCGAAAGTGCCGAAGCGGCGCGCTCGGCACTTGATGCCTTGTGGGAACGGCTGAAACGCGGCATGGAAGTCGGCGCCGCCGAAGTCGACGCGGCCCTGCGCATGGTGGTTGGCTGCCCGGACGAAACCAAGCGCGACGCCGCGCTTTCCGTGATCAGCCGGCCCGACTTTAATTTGAAGACCCGGCGCCGCTCGATCTCACCACGCTCCCCGACTCAGGCGCTGTATCTGCAAGCGCTCCAGGATCACGAACTGGTGTTCGGGCTGGGTCCGGCCGGCACCGGCAAGACCTATCTGGCGGTGGCGCAGGCGGTGGCGATGCTGACCGCCGGCCGGGTCGAGCGCCTGATCCTGTCGCGCCCGGCGGTCGAAGCCGGGGAAAAGCTCGGCTTTCTGCCCGGCGATCTGCGCGAAAAGGTCGATCCCTATCTCCGCCCGCTCTATGACGCGCTGCACGACATGCTGCCGGCCGATCAAGTGGCGCGGCGGCTCGCGTCGGGGGAAATCGAGGTGGCCCCGCTGGCCTTCATGCGCGGCCGCACCCTCGCCAATGCTTATGTCATTCTGGACGAGGCACAGAACACCACGCCGATGCAGATGAAGATGTTCCTGACCCGGTTGGGCGAGGGCGGACGCATGGCGGTCACCGGCGATCTCAGTCAAATAGATTTGGTGCCCGGCCAGCGCTCCGGCCTGCATGATGCTTTGGATATTCTGCGCGGCGAGACCGGCATCGGCATCATTACCTTTACCGACGCCGACGTTGTGCGTCACCCGCTGGTCGCCCGCATCGTCCGTGCTTATGATCGCCGCGATCATCTGAAGACTGCGGCAAAGGGAACGTCATGAGCGTTATTGAGATCATCATCAATCGTGAAACCGAATCCTGGCCCGACGGCATTGAAACAACGCTGGAAACCGCAGCCCGGGCGGCGCTCGCCACCTGCCCGAGCGATCATGATCTTGAACTCGGGCTCACGCTCGCCGACGACGCTGCGGTTCACGAACTGAACCTTGAACATCGAGCCAAGGACGCCCCGACCAACGTCTTGTCGTTCCCGCTGACCGACGGCAGCCTGAAGCCGGACGCGCCCGGCGCCCCGATCCTGCTCGGCGATGTCATCATGGCCCAGGAGACGATCGAGCGCGAAGCCGTGGAACAGGGCAAGTCTTTTACCGCCCATGCCGTTCATCTGACCGTACACGGGGTTTTGCATCTGCTCGGCCATGATCACGAAACGGACGCCGAAGCCAGCGCGATGGAAACTCTTGAAACCGAGGTGCTGGGTCGCCTGGGCCTGGCCAATCCCTATCAAACGCCCCCCGAAAGACCATGACCGACCTTCCCGGTACCCGCGTCGGCCGCGACGAGACCGACGACGATCAAAGCAGTTTGCCGCAACAATTCAGCGGTTGGCTGCGCAACATCTTACGCCGCCGCGGTGACAATACGCTGCGTGATGCCATCGAGGAGTTGATTGAGGAACAAAACGGCGAAGAAGGCTCGCTCGACGCTGGCGAGCGGGTGCTGCTGGCCAATATTCTTAAACTGCGCGACCGCACGGTGGTCGATGCCATGGTACCGCGCGCCGATATCATCGCTTTCGACATCGAGACCATCTTTCCCGAGCTGGTCACCCGTATGGTTCATGAGGGACATAGCCGCATCCCGATTTACCGGGAAACGCTCGACGACGTCATCGGCATCGTCCACATCAAAGACGTCATGAGCTGCATTGCGCACAATAAACCGGCCGAGATCAAAGACATCGTGCGCGAGGTTCAAATCGTTGCGCCCTCGATGCCGGTGCTTGATCTGTTGCTCCAGATGCGCCAGACCCACCAGCACATGGCACTGGTGGTCGATGAATTCGGCGGCATCGACGGGCTGGTCACGATCGAGGATCTGGTCGAGGAAATCGTCGGAGACATCGAAGACGAACATGATGACAGCGCCGAGCCGGCCATGGTCGAACGCGCCGACGGCACCCTGATCGCCGACGCCCGGGTACCGATCGAAATCTTCGAGGAGCGGGTCGGCGCGTTGTTGGGCGAAGACGAGCGGGCCGATATCGATACGCTGGGCGGGCTGGTGGTTTCGCTGGCCGGGCGAGTCCCCGGGCGCGGCGAGTTGCTGAAGCATCCGCTCGGCCCGGAATTCGAGGTGCTCGACGCCGACCCGCGCCGGGTGAAGCGGATTCGTGTTCGCAACATTCCGCGACGCAAGGAGATCGGCGTTGCCGAATAAAAGGGTTTATTTTAAAGCCGCAGCGTTCGGCGCCCTCGCCACCCTGGCCATGCCGCCGGTCTACGCCGTCCCGCTGCTGTTGATCGCGGTGCCGGGGCTGTTACGGCTGTTGGACGGCGCCACCGACCGCAAGCAAGCGTTCCTGTTGGGCTGGTGGTTCGGTTTTGCCCATTTCGTGCTCGGGCTGTACTGGATTTCGTTTGCCCTGTTGGTCGATATCGGCAAATTCTGGTGGCTGATGCCGGCCGCGATCGCCGGTCTGCCCGCCGTGCTGGCGCTGTTCATCGGGCTGGTTACCCTGGCGAGCCGGGCGCTCGGCTTGCGCGGACTGTCCCGGATCGTCGGGTTTGCCGTCATCTGGACCGCGGTCGAGCTGCTGCGCGGGCATGTCTTCACCGGCTTTCCCTGGCTCCTGGTCGGTTATGGCTGGGTCGCCTGGACTCCGGTGCTTCAGACCGTGGCGATCACCGGGATTTACGGCTTGAGCCTGCTCACCATGCTGGTGGCCGGGTTGCCCGCCGCCTTCTTTGATCCCGAGGTGCCACGTCGTCGCGCCATCGCCGCGCTCGCCGCCGGGTTGTTGCTGTTCGTCGGATTGGCCGGGATCGGGTCATGGCGATTGGCGCACGCGGATCACGATACGGTTCCCGGCGTCAGGTTACGGCTGGTTCAGGCCAATATCGATCAGCGGCTAAAGTGGGCGCCCGGTGAGCGCGACGCCAATTTCCGCGCCCAGCTTGCGCTGAGCACTCAAGCGCCGCTTGCCGGTACGGCGCGCCCGACCGCGATCATTTGGCCGGAAACTGCGGTGACCTTCTTTGTCGCCCTTGATCCGGGACGCCGGAACGCTTTGGCTGCGGCCGCTCCGGCCGGCGGCTTGGTTCTGACCGGCGCCCCGCGCGGACGGCTCAAGCCCGATCATACGCCCGAGTTCTGGAACAGCCTGACCGTGGTCGATCCCACCGGCCGCATCATCGCCGATTACGACAAGTTTCATCTGGTGCCGTTCGGCGAATACATCCCCGGACGCGCTCTGATCCCGTCTTGGTTACCGCTGGTCGGGGTCGCCACCGACGGCGGTAGCGACTTTTCCGCCGGCCCCGGACCGCGCACGCTACGCCTGCCCGGCCTGCCCCCGGTCAGCCCGTTGATCTGCTACGAGGTGATCTTTCCGGGCGCCGTTACCGATCCCGCCGATCGGCCGGAGTGGCTGCTTAACCTGACCAACGATGCCTGGTACGGCCACACCGCCGGCCCGCACCAACATTTTGCGATTGCGCTGACCCGTGCGGTCGAAGAGGGATTGCCGCTGGTCCGGGTCGCCAATACCGGCATTTCGGGAGTGGTCGACAGCTATGGCCGGACCGTTGCCCGGCTGGAATTGGGAGAAAAGGGCGTGCTTGACGCGGACCTGCCCCGCGCCTTGGCTCGGCCGACTTTTTACGCCCGCTACGGTAACGGACCGATCATCCTGCTGCTGTCGGCAATCGGCCTGTTCTTACTGCGGCAGCGGTTTAGGACTTGACCCCGGAGCCCCGGACTGCAAAAAGAGCGGGTTAGATCGCTCGCGCCGAAGGAGCGAGCGGGCTCCTCATGTCCCCTTAACGCTCCGAGGCTAACCGTGGCCAAACTGAATTATCTGTTTACCAGTGAATCGGTGTCCGAAGGGCACCCGGACAAAGTCAGCGACCGCATTTCCGACGCCATCATCGATCTTTACCTGGGGGCGGACCCCCTCTCCCGCGTCGCGGTCGAGACTCTGTGCACCACCAACCTGATCGTTCTTGCGGGCGAGGTCCGCGGTCACCCCTCGATCACCGAGGAAAAGCGCGAAGCGGTCGCCCGGCACGCGGTCAAGGAGATTGGCTACGAACAGGACGGCTTCCACTGGAAAAACCTCGAGGTCATCGACCGGATTCACTCCCAGTCGGCCGACATCGCGGTCGGTGTCGACGCCGCCGGCAACAAGGACGAGGGTGCCGGCGACCAGGGCATTATGTTCGGCTACGCCTGCAATGAAACCCCGGTGCTGATGCCGGCGCCGCTCTTCTATGCGCATAACATCCTGCGCTCGCTGGCCGAGGCGCGCCACTCCGGTGCCGCCCCGCTGCTCGGTCCCGATACCAAGAGCCAGGTCACGCTTCAGTACGAAAACGGCAAGCCGGTGCGCGCCACGTCGATCGTGGTGTCGACCCAGCATGACGGCTCGATCGGTCAGGACGAAGTGCGCGAAATCGTCCGCCCGCATGTCGAGAACGTGATGCCGCAAGGCTGGATGTGCCCGGAAGCGACGTTCTACGTCAACCCGACCGGCCGCTTCGTCATCGGCGGCCCCGATGGCGACTCCGGACTGACCGGGCGCAAGATCATCGTCGACACTTACGGCGGTGCCGCGCCGCATGGCGGCGGCGCGTTCTCGGGCAAGGATCCGACCAAGGTCGACCGCTCGGCCGCTTACGCCGCGCGCTACCTGGCCAAGAACGTGGTCGCCGCTCATTTGGCCGAACGCTGCACCATTCAGCTGGCCTATGCCATCGGCGTGTCTCGCCCGTTGTCGGTCTATATCGATACCCACGGCACCGGCCGGGTTGACGAGGATCTGCTCTCCGACGAGTTGCAGAAACTGGTCGATCTCAGCCCGCGCGGCATCCGTACCCATCTCGGCCTGAACAAGCCGATTTACGCCCGGACCGCCGCCTATGGCCATTTCGGCCGCGAACCCGAGACCGATGGCGGCTTCTCGTGGGAGCGAATCGACTTGGTCGAGGCACTGCAAGGCAAGTTCGGTAAGTAAAGAGCTATGCGCCGGGACGGGGACTTGCTTCGTCTTCGTCCCGGCGTTACATCCGGCGTTGTAGTCGCTTAATCTGCCAACAAATGGAGGATGGAATGCGTTCAATTTGGTTGGGATTATTGATAGTCTGCGGGTTGATGTTTTCGACTCCGGCCAACGCTTACAATTGGCACCACCTCCAGAAGCAGTGCCACCGCGGAGACAGACACGCCTGCCATCTTATTCACTTGAAGCACAAGTGCGAGCGCGGCGACCGTCATGCTTGCCGGGCGCTGCATCGATAAGCTGCGCGAGGACTGCCACCCGTGACCGACGACGTCGATGACGAGCGCGATTCTCGCCATCCTCCCATGCTTTACGGCCGGCGCCATGGTCGCCCGTTGAGGCGCCGTAAATCCTGGCTGATGGAAAGCCTGCTGCCCGAGCTTCAACTCGAGCGGCCCGCGTCAGGCAGCCGACTTGACCCATATACGCTATTCCCCGCCCCGGTTACCGAAGTCCGACTTGAAGTCGGCTTCGGCGGCGGGGAGCATCTGGCGGCGCAGGCGCAAGCTCGGCCCGATATCGGCTTTATCGGTTGCGAACCCTTTATGAACGGCGTCGCCGGCCTGCTTGATCATGCCGAGCGCGAGCACTTGACCAACATTCGCATTCTGGCTGATGACGCGCGCTTTTTGCTCGACGCCCTGCCCGATGCCGTGATCAGGGCCTGCTATGTCTTGTTTGCCGACCCGTGGCCCAAGCGCCGCCACTGGGAACGGCGTTTTATCGGACCGGAAAATCTGGAGCGGTTGGCTCGGGTCTTAACAGACGGTGCGGAACTGCGCTTGGCCAGTGACGATCCCGGTCTGGTCGGCTGGATGCTGGAGCACACTTGGCACCACCCGGCCTTTGAATGGCTGGCCCGCCGCGCCGAGGACTGGCGCAGCCGGCCGGAGGATTGGCCCCCGACCCGGTATGAGCAAAAGGCGATTGAGGCCGGTCGCCGGCCGGTGTTCCTGCGCTTCCGCCGCCGATACCGAGGCACCAGGGCTCAGTGACGCGATTTCTTTATTTCAGGGCTTCCGGGGGCTTCAGGGCTTCCTGATAGAACCGCTCCGCACCGGGATGGAGCGGAACGGCACCGGCATCGCGGGCGGCGTCGAGCGTCAGAAAGCTGCCTTTGGGAAAGCCGCTTTCCAAGGCCTTTCGCGTCGCCGGATGCCAAAGCGCGCGGGTCAGGTTGTAAACAAAGGGCTCCTCAAGCTCGGCTCGAACCACCAGCAATGCGGCAATCCCCAGAGTCGCGGTTTCCGGGACCCCGGTATAGACGCCGGCCGGAACCACGGCATGCGACAAGCGCCAACGACCGCGCTGGAGCGCCGGGGCATCGTCGGGAGAAATCGGTAACAAGCGAATCGGCAGGCGGTTTGCGGCGTCGGCAATGGCGGTAAAGGGGGCGCCGCCAAGAATGAACAAGGCATCAAGCTTGCCCTCGACCAACGCATCGACCGAAGCGCCCGGTTGCAGATGGACCGGCTTGAACCCGCGCTCGGGCAAGCCGAGGGTTCCCAGGATAATGCCGGCCTCCAGCCCGGTCGCCGACCCGGGTTCGCCGATCGAAACGGTCCGGCCATGCAGATCGGGAACGGAACGAATCGAGCTGTCGGCACGCACCACGATTTGCACGGTTTCGGTGTAAAGCGCAGCCAGTGCGCGCAATGTCTCAAAGGGCGGGTCGCGCTTATAGACCGACTGCCCCCGATAGGCGAGCGCGGCCAAGTCGGCCTGCACCAGCGCCGCCTCAATCGCTCCCGACCTCAGCAAAAGTAAATTGTCTATGCCACCGGAAGTTGCCTGAGCGCTGGCAATCACACCGGGCACGCCGCAACTGCCGCCCCGCTCACACGGGCGCGAGCCCGGCGGGTTGCTGATCGCGTTGGCAATCAGGGTGCCCACCGTAAAATACGTGCCGGAGCTGGTGCCGGTAGCAATGCGGAAATAGTGCAATCCAGGCTCGACCGGCGGCGCCGCCCGCGCGCACTCAATCGCAAGCGTCAGCCCGAAGATCACCGCGACGGCCGCCGACAGGACACGGAAAACAATAAAGGGACCACTGCATTTCCCGTTCATGACAAGGAAATGACCGTGAACGGGGCCGTTGGTCAAGCCCGGATTATAAAATTTTCCGCCCGTCTTTTTCCGGCGAGCGGAACGGCGTATATTGGCGTGAAGGGAACGAGCGCGAGGCCAATCCGGTGAGCGGCAATGCGGTGGTGTTGATCGGGGCGGCGGGCGCGCTGCTCATGGCCGTGGCCGCCTTTGCGGACGAGCGGGCGCCGCTTGACCGGACGCAGCCGGGCCATGTCGGCAGCAGGGTTCACCAGCCCTTCGAGATCGCTTTTCCACGGGTTGAGCATGTTCTCCGCTATGACGACTTCATAGCCTACCGCTTTCCTGGGGCAAAGATTGATGGCGCAAGTCTTGACAAACGGCTTAGTCATTTGTGTCGGCGCGGCGCCTTCCATCCCGAGAAAGACTGGCGGCTTCATGCGGTAACGACCGGCTTGGCCTATGCGGTGGCGTATGGCGACGGCGCAAACCTGCACGATCCGCAGAAACTGGCCCGATCGGGCATGGTTTACTTTTTTACCGTACCGGATACTTCCGCCTGTGAAGTTTTTTCGGTAAAACGAAAGCAAGTTCAGGCCTTTGCTCAAACCCGGCTCGGGCTGGAGCCCGCCCCGGCCGCCCCGGCCGGCGGTCCCGGGAAAAAGCAATAGAGTCTAATCGTGGCGATAGAGTTTCATCAAAGCCGAATAATAACGATTTTCTCCGATCCGGATCTATAGAGGTTTTTGACCGATGCCCATGGACGCACAAGAGATCGAAACTTTAATCAAGGCCGGGCTGCCCGATGCCGTGGTCCGCATCGAGGATCTGCGCGGCGACGGCGACCATTACGCGGCTCATGTCGAATCTGCGGCGTTCAAGGGTCGCACTCGCGTACAGCAGCACCAGATGGTATACAAGACCTTGCAGGGCCGTATGGGCGGTGAGTTGCATGCGCTGGCTCTGCAAACCAAAATACCGGCCGAGCTTTAACCGACCGAGCTTTAACCGACCGACCAACCGGGAGTATCGCAGAATGAACGCCTCTACCGCCGATCGGATTCGTAACGATCTCAGCGAGAACGATGTCGTGCTCTATATGAAGGGCACGCCGGTTTTTCCTCAGTGCGGCTTCTCCGCTGCCGTCATTCAGGTGTTGGCCCAGCTCAATGTTAAATATAAGAGCTTTGATGTGCTGGTCGATTCCGGATTGCGCGAAGGGATAAAGGCATTTAGCAACTGGCCGACGCTGCCGCAACTGTATATTAAGGGCGAATTTATCGGCGGTTGCGATATCGTTCGCGAAATGTACCAGACCGGTGAATTAGCCGAGCTTTTGAAGACGAAGGGCGTCGCGGTCTGAACCGATTCTGTGAGCCGACCGTGGTGGTTTCGCCGCTTCGTCAACAAAAGTGCCGCTGAACATATAAACTGCTGGCAAAGCGCCGTAGATCGCACGATACTGCTGCTTTGGTGAATCCTGCCTTAACGGGGTAGTTTTGATCGGGCAAGAGGTATCGATCATGGCGGGGGCGGTGGCTTGGTGTCCGACAGGTTTGATCGGAGCAGGTTTGATCGGGGCAGATGTGAAAGGGACCGTGCAATACCGGATCGCTCCGGTTCGGTGCGGTCTGCTTGTTGCCGGCCTGCTCATGGTGATGTTAGCCCTGCCGGCGACCGCCCGCGAATTCAAAGTCGCCGATTCACAACCGTCAAGCTATCCGTCGGTCCAGGCCTTGCACCAAATGGCGGGGACGGTGGCCGAACGCACCGACGGGCGGCACCGGCTTAAGATTTACGACTCCGGCCAACTGGTGCACGAGGCGAAATCGATCGAGTTGGTGCGGTCGGGTGTTATCGATCTGGTTCGCTTCAATATCGCGACCGTTCACGACTTGATTCCCGAGACCCGGGTACTCGGGCTGCCCTATCTGTTCAAGGATGAGGCGCATTTGCTCCGTGTTCTTGAAAGCTCGGTCGGCACCGCAATTCTGGCGGCGTTTGAACGCTTTGATATGGTCGGGCTGACTTATTTTGAAACCAGCCCGCGTTCTTTTTACACGGTGCATGGACCTTTGCGCCATCCGAACGATTTTCGCGGTCTGCGCATGCGGGTATCACCATCGACCCTGCTAACCGCGGCCTTAGAAACAATGGACGCGGGGTCAATCTACATGCCCTATAAGCAAGTCATGACCGGGCTTTCGACCGGCCTGATCGACGGGGCTGAAAACAATCTGTTGGGTTATTTTGAAACCGGACATTACCGGGTTGCGCGCTTTTTCTCCCGAACGCAGACTATATTCAGTCCGGGCATTCTGGTCATGTCGAAACGTGTCCGGGAGAGTTTAAGTGAGAAGGATTGGCTGATTTTTCGTGATGCCGCTTCTGAAGCCGTCGCCGGCATGCGGCGCCACTGGCCGGACCGCGAAATTGTCACCGGGGCCGCGTTGAGTGCAGAAGGGGTTGAAATAATCGACAATATCGATACGGCGCCTTTTGTCGCCGCAATGCAGCCGATTTATCGTCGATTTGCCGCAGAGTCCCCGGTCCGGGATTTGATGACCCGTATTCAGGAAATCCCGTGACCCTCTCCACTCCTGAATTTGCCGAACCAACCGCAAGCCCGATGGCCAAGACCCGGCTCGATGCTCCGATTCGCTTTGTTCGCCGCATTCCGGTCGGCTGGCGTATCTCTCTGCTGGTTATGCTTAATCTTGCCGTTTGCTTAATCGTGGCCGGCTTGATTTGGCGTGGTAGCCACATGCTGGAGCACCAATGGGCCGAAGTTCAGCGGATCACCGAAGATGAGCGTTTAATTGACGCGATTGACAACGGTACAAGCCGGCTACACAGCCTGATCCACCGTTATCTGAGAGCCTGAAAACCTTTCACGGCGGCAGCCAGATTATGGCTGCGCTTGGCT
>JBAWVF010000121.1:0-11824 GCA_037147415.1 Rhodospirillaceae bacterium
GCCGCCGCCGTCACCGATTTGCGCGAACGCGGCCAGACCGCGCCCCCCGCCGCCGCCAAGGAGTCCTGGCGTGCGGGCCAGACCAAGGATGCCCTGGCTCGTGCTCTCGGGCAGCTCACGATTCTCGACTGGTCCGGAGTGCTGCTCGCCGACGGCAGCCCGGCCCCGGTCACCGCCGAGAGCGTGGCGCTGCTGATGGCCATCCCGAAGATCGCGACATCCTTCCTTCGCCTGATCTACGCCCCCCTGGATCGGCTGGCCGCCGAGGGGGAAGGTTGCGGCGTCGCTCCGAATGGCACTGGGGTGGCGGCGCTGGGTACTGTGGAAGGTGCCGAGACAGTGGCCGTGACTGTGGCGGACAGTGCCCATACGTAACCAGCGAGCCCGAAACCGTCGAGGGCTGGCAGGCTTGGCAGGTCGGCCAGCGCAGCCTGTCGTTTCAGGTGATCGGCCGCACCGCGCTGCCGGTTCTCGATGCCCGAACGGCGCTGATGCTGGCCGAGACCCTCGGTTTCGATGCCAGGGCGGTGGCGCTGCTGCTGCCGGCCATCGAAGCCGGGCTATCGGCTGTGACGGCACAGGTGGTACCGGACGCTGCCAGTTCTCCTGCCGAGGCTGATGAATCATGACGGCGAGAACCGCGTCCTTATGACAACCGGCCCCGATCCATCGACAGGGCATGGTCGACAACGGTTCGGTCATACTGGATCACCTTGAGCAAGACCCGAGCCGTGCCGGTCGGTGCTTTGCGTCCCTGTTCCCAGTCCCGCAGCGTTCCCACCGGAATCTGGTACCGGCTGGCAAAGGCTGTTTGCGACAAGCCGGTGGCCGACCGGATCGCCTTCACGTCCATCGGCAGGATCACCGGGGCAACGTCCTCATCCTCGGCGATCTGGCGGTCGATGTCGTCGTCCGTGATGGCATCGGCACGGGACCAGTCAGTCCCGGCAAGCGCGGCACGAGTCATCTCAGGGGTGATCTTGACGGTAGGCATCGCACTCCCTCCGGTTTGCCTTGCGCAACGAGATGATCCGCCGGACCTGGCCCCGATCGGTGAACACCACGACATGCAAACGACCGTTAATCAGGCCGCAAGCCACTTGCCGGCGTTCTCCGTAGTTCTTCCGGTCGTCGTCATGCACGGCGACCACATGTTCGAACAGCAGCGGCGCCAAGGCCAGAGACAGGCCGCGCCTCTCGATGTTGGCACAATCCTTGGCCGGGTCGAACTCGTAGTTCATGACGAAAAGTCTACGGCGTAGCCGTATACCCGTCAAGGCCAAACACAGAGCCTTCGTGGAGACGCATCCATGACCGTAAAGCTGGGCGCGCGGATCGAGGCTGATGTCTCGCCGCTGGTGGAGGCATTGGCCACCGCAGGCCAAGCGCTCGACCAGTTCGAGGGTCGGGTCCAGGCGGCCAACGATGAGCTGACGCAGATCGGCGATGCTGGGACGGCCTCGCTCGGCTCTTTGGCCGGAGGAGCTGGTCGGGCGGCCGATGCCCTGGCGCCGCTGGGCGCGGCGGCCGAAGCGGTGCGAGCGGTCGCGGCTGCGGCGAACGATAGCGAGGCGGGCATTGCCAGTTTCGCTGATGCCGGAAACACGGCATCAGCGGCACTGACCAGCCTGTTCGAGATCGCCAACGACAATCGCGGCCTCGCGGGAATCACCGCCGCGACCGGTGAGGCGGCGGATGGATTGGAACGGCTCGGCGGTACCGGCAGCGCGGCGCTGGCGATGCTGGTGCAACCGGCGGCCGATGCTGAGACGGCGGTTGCCGGGCTGGTTCCGGTCGCCGATGGTGCCGGGCAAGCACTCGCGGACCTGTTGAGCGCGGCCGGCAATACCGAGGGGCTCAACCAGCTTGCTCAAGCCACCGCCGGTGTCGGCGACGCGCTCGCCGGACTGACCGCAGGCGACGAAGGTTTCGCCCGCGATCTTGCCGCCAACCAGCAGCAGCTTTCAACGCTGGCGACGGCGCGTGCGGAGATTTCCCAGACTCTGCGCGACGCCCAGCAAGAGAATGCCGACGCCTCCCAGGGGATTCTCGATCAGGCCAACCGGATCGCCGAGGACGGCTTCGCGGCGCGGATCGAACTGGAGCGGCAGTTCTGGGCCGACAACCAGGGCATCGAGGACGCCGGTGGCCAGACCGCGCTGGAGGTGATGACCGCCGCGCTCGGTGAACAGAACGCGGTGATGGCCGAGGAACTGGCCAAGCGCAACCAGACCGCGCGCGAGCAGGCGGCCGAACTGCGCACCACGCTGGACGACAGCTACAAGGAGTTCCTGGCCCCGGCGGTCGGGCTGCCCGGCGACACCCAGGCCAACAACGCCCAGATCATCCCGGTCGCCGGAGCCCGGCTCAATGCCGCGCTTGAGGCCGCCGACTACGGCTCGGTCAACGAGACCTGGCAGGAGGTGGTGACCCGCTTCGTCAGCGACGGGCTGGACAAGCTTCAGGAAGCCGGAACCCGCGCGTTCGGCATGCTACGCGACCAGGGCGCGGCGGCGTTCGATGACCTCGCCGCCGGCACCACCAGCGCCGAGACGGCGGCCACCGCTTTCGGCGCGGCGCTCGACGGTATCGGTGACGCGGCGGGTGCGGCGCTGGCCGGGCTGGGCTCGCTGGTTTCGGGCGGAGTCAAGGAGGCCGAACATGAGCTGAATGCTGCCGGTACTGCCGCGACCGAGGCCGGGCACCAGATTGAAGCCGCCGGTAGTGGTGGCGCCGCCATGGGCCATGCGGTCGCCGAGGGCGCCAAGGCCGGCGGCGATGCCCTGGGCGAGGTGGCCCGGCTCGGCGAGGATGTCGCCATCGGCATGGCGGCGCGAGCCGGCACGGTCGGGCAGGTTCTGCGCTCGCTCGGGCCGATCGGTCTCGGGGCGGCGGCGGCGATCGGGGCGCTGTGGCTGGCCTTCGACAACGCCAGGAAGGCCGAAGACGACCTCACCGCCATCAATCAGGCGCTCGCCCGTACCGGTGCGTCCGCCACCATGACGGCTCACGATGTCCAGGCCCTGGCCGAGAGTCTCGCCGGCAGCACCCTGCAATCCCGCGACGAGATCATCAAAGCCGAAACCGAACTGATGCAGTTCGGCTCGGTGGTGGGCGACAGCTTCGAGCGCACCCTGCATCTGGCGGCCGATCTCTCGGCGGCGTTCGGCGGCACCCTGTCGAGCAACGTCAAGCTGCTGGGCGCGGCGCTCAACGAACCCGAACAGGCGCTCGATGCCCTGGAGAAGGCTGGCGTCCGTTTCACCGAGGCTCAGCGCGATCTGATCCAGGGGCTGGTTGAGTCTGGCCGCCAGTTCGAAGCCCAGCAGGCGATCCTCAACGCCGTGGCCGAAAGCGTCGGCGGGGCGGATGCCGGTGCCCATGGCGGGCTGACTGGCCGCATCCATGAGATGACTCAAGCCTGGGAAGCCTTCGTCGCCAGTTTCGGCAATTCCGACAGCATCATCGGTCAGGCGGCGGCGGGGATTATCGGCGCGATCACCGGCATTCTGAATGCCGTGCGCGAAGTCTCCGACCAGTCGTTGGACGCCCAGATCGGCAAGCTCACCACCGAACGAGATGCGCTGACAGCTAAGATTGCCAGCGGTGATTATGGCTTTCAGGGCTTTCTGAGCGGCCTGCTCGGGACGACCGATCGTGCTGCGGCCGAAGCGAAGGCCCGGCTCGAAGACCTCAACCGCACGCTCTCCGACCTCCAGGCCAAGCAGCGCCAGCAGGAGTTGGCCGACGAGGTCGCCGCCGAGGATCGCCAGGGCGCGGTGCGCGAGCAGCAGGCCAGGGTCGTTGCCGACAAGCTGGAAGAGATCGACCAGGACCTCGACGACCGTCTCCAGGGGCTGGCCGAAACCCGCGTCGACAAAATCCGCGCCGAGGCCGAAGCCAAGATCAAGGTGCTCGAAGGGCTGAAGGCCGAAGCCGCCGGGCTCGGGCGCGACACCGCGGATTATGACGCCGCGATCCTGAAAGTTCAGCAATGGCAAATCGCCGAGGAAGCGGCGGCCGAAGCCAAAGAGCGGTCTTCCCAGGCCACCCGCGACGCCATCGATCCCAACCAGAAGCTGATCGAGAGCCTCAGCCAGGAACTCGACGCCCTGGAGCTGTCCGACCGCGAACGCGCTATCGATGCCGCCCTCCGCCGCCTTTCGGCCGATGCCACCGAGGCCCAGAAGGACAAGGTGCGCGAGTTGGCCGGCGCTCTTTACGACGAGAAGGAAGCGGCCGAGGCAGCTTCCCAGGCCGAGGAGGTGCTGGAGCATCTCCGTCAGAAACTCGCCGAGTTGAATCTCAGTGCCGGCGACCGTGCCGCCGCCGAG
Organism: Rhodospirillaceae bacterium; assembly: GCA_037147415.1. GTDB lineage: Bacteria > Pseudomonadota > Alphaproteobacteria > Azospirillales > Azospirillaceae > BOG-933. The sequence goes on from JBAWVF010000121.1 coordinate 4,335, forward strand.
GCGGTACGGCAATTGGGCGACAACGCCTCGGAAGCCGACCGGGCGATGGCCGAGTTGCTCGCCCATCAGCTTCAGGACGGCAAGGACGCCAAGTCCGTCATCGACGCCACCAAGGACGCCGCTGAGAAGTATGCCGAGCAGTTGGAAAAACTCAACCACCTGCTCGAAGTCGGCGCCATCGACCACACCACCTACGGCAAGGCCGCCGCTGCCGCCTATCAGCAGATGACCGCCGCCAGCCGTGATTGGCAGGACGGTCTGCAAAGCTCTTGGGCCAAGTACGTCAGCAATGCCACCAACAGCGCGGCGCAAGTCTCCCGCGTCTTCAACGACGCCATGTCGGGGATGGAGGATGTCTTCGTCAAGTTCATCACCACCGGGGAACTCAACTTCGACAATCTGACCCAGCGCATCGTCGAAGACCTCGCCCGAATCTTCTGGGAAAGAGAGATCGTCGCCCCGATCGGCACCGCCCTCTTCGGTAACGGCCAGAGCGGCGGTGGTGGGGATAGCGGCGGCGGCGGCCTGTTCGGCAGCCTGTTTTCGGGGGACTGGTTCTCGGGGCTGTTCCACGAGGGCGGCGTCGCCGGTGAGGCCAGCACCTATCGCGAGATGCCGTCGTGGATGTTCGCCGGGGCGCCTCATTATCATAGCGGCGGGATTGCCGGTCTGGCTCCCGGCGAAGTGCCGGCGGTGCTGAAAGCCGGCGAGGTGGTTGGTTGGCCCGACCAACTGCGTCAAGCATTCGGTGGCTCGGGCAGCATCCAGGCGACCGACGCCAGCGCCACCTACGTCATCAATGTCGATGCCCGTGGTGCCTCCGATCCCGACGCCACCGCCCGGCAGGTCAACCAACTGGTGGCCGAGACTTTGAGCCGGCTCATTCCCGGCATCGTCGATCAAGCGACCAAGCAGGCCCAACGGCAGGTGGTCGACAACATTCAGCGCCGGGGCGGGAGGGTAGCGTGACCGATTGGCCCTTGAGCTTCAAGCCGGACTCCCAGGCTTTCTACGTCCAGACCCTGACCGCCCGCTTCGACAATCCCTACAACGGTCAGGTCCAGGTGCTGGAACGCGACGGCGCCCGCTGGGTCACCAGCCTCAGCCTGACCCTCTACAGCGCCAACGCCAGGGCCTTCGAGGCGTTCCTTGCGTCACTTCGGGGACCGGCCGGCGAGGTGCTGGTGCCCGACTTCCGGCGCCTTGCGGCGCTCGGCAGTCTCGCCGGTTCTCCCCGGCTGGTCTCCGGCACAGGGCGAACGCTCACTCTTTCCGGTTTTACCGCCAACGCCCAGCGGGTGCTGGCGGCCGGCGACCTGATCCAGACCAGCTCCGGCCGCAGCCACATGGTGGTCGATGATGTCACAGCCGACGCCTCGGGCAATGCCAGCATCCGGGTCGAGCCGCGCCTGCGCGAGCCGGTGGTGGCCGGGCCGCTGGTGACCTCGAACTGCCGAGTGCGCATGCGGCTGGTGTCGGACGATGCCGGCAAGAACCCGACCTCGCCGCCGATGAAATCTGCCTATCAACTCGATCTGATCGAGATTTTGACGCCATGACCATCGAGTGGCCGCTGGATCTGCACCCGGTCGAGCAGTCCTTCTACATTCACACTCTGACCGCTGCGCCCAGCGTGGTCGGGGTGGTGCTGGGGCGAAACGGCGCGCGCTGGGTAGCGGAATTGACGGTTGAGCCGACAGCGGGCCGCTTGCCCTGGCTCGAAGCCCTGCTGACGCGGCAACGGGCGGGAGCGGTCGAGTTGCTGCTGCCGAACTATACCCGCCTTGCCGGCGTGCCGTCGCCGGAAACCTTCGCCGCTTACGCCGCCGAAATCGGCGAGACCCGCTTCGATGACGACACGGTCTTTGACGATGGCACTTCATTCTTCGCGGGCGATGCCGGTTCCCCGACCCTGGTCGGCGGCTGTCGGGGCTATCTGGTGCTGACCGGCTGCCGGCCCGGCGGTGTCGATGTCCTCTCCGGCGCCTTCCTCCAGGCCAGTCCCGGCTGCGCCCATCTGGTGGTCGGCGGGAGCGACGTCGATCAGAACGGTGTTGCCCTGGTCGCCGTGGCACCGCCGCTGAGAGAGCCGCCGGTTCCGGGTCTCGCTCAGACCACCACCAGCCGGGTGCTGATGCGCATGACCGGCGGGGCGGCGCTCGCCAGCCCGACCACGCCCTTTCAGCGCGCCCGCTACCGTCTTTCTTTCGTCGAGGTGCTCACATGACCGGAAGACTATCCGGCCCCTCCGAGGCCGAAACCTTCAAGACCGTGGCCCGGCCGGTGCTGCTGGTCGAACTGGGCTTCGCTTCCGGCACCTCGCGAGTCTGGTCCGGCCTCGGCACGCTCTCTTGGAACGGCCTTGACTGGCTCGGCGTCGGCACCCTCGGGCAGGTTTCCAGTGTTGAGGAGACTTTAGAGGTGCGCGCCGCCGGAGCCAGTTTCGCGCTGTCCGGCGTGCCTGCCGATCTCCTGACCCACGTCATGACCGAGCCTTTGCAGTCGCGGCCGGTCAAGCTGTGGCTGGGATTCATGGACGAGAACTGGGCGGTGGTGCCCGATCCGGTGCTGATCTTCCGTGGTCTGATGGACACCGTCGAGATTCGCGACGGTGGTCCCACCGCCACCATCACGTTGCTGGCCGAGAACCGTCTGCGCGATCTCGAACGTCTGCGGGTGCGCAACTACACCGACGCAGACCAGCAGGCGGAATACCCCGGTGATCGCGGCTTGGAGTTCGTCCCCGCCCTCCAGACCATGACCATCCCCTGGGGCGGCACCGCGTGAACGCCGTGTTGCTCGACCGCTATCTGCGGTCCTGGCGCCATCGGCCGTTCGTCTGGGGCGAGGCCGATTGCGTGCGTTTCGCCGCCGGTTGGGTGGCCTTGGTCACCGGCCACGATCCGGTGGCCACCACCGCCGGCCGCTATGCCGGCTGTCGCGAGGCGCTACGCCTGATGTGCGGAATGACCGGCAGCGCCGATCTGGTGACCGCCACCAGCGTCATTCTCGGGCCGCCGCTCGACATTCCCCTGAATGCCCGCCTCGGCGACGTGGTCGCGCTCGCTACTCCGAGCGGCCCGGCGCTGGGAGTCTGCGCCGGAGATGCCATCGCGGCTCCAGGACCGGCCGGACTGGTCCGCCGCCCCCTGACTTCGATCATCGCCAGTTGGAGGATCGCCTGATGCCGCCCGTGCTCGCCCTGGTCGCTGGTGCCGCCGCTGCCGAACTGGTTGGTGGCGGCATTCTGGGGGCTGTCCTCGGCGGTGCCGTGACCATCGGCGTCAGCAGCATGATCAACAAGCCGACTCCCGCCCCGACGCCGGCTCCGATCGCACCACCGCCCGCGCCCGTCGTGCCACCGCCGACGCCGGTCGTTACCACCACGGTGACGCCACCGGCCCGGATGGTTCGTCAGCCGATCACCGCGCATCGCATTATATATGGTGAAGTGCGGACCGGCGGGCCGCTGGTTTACACTCACCTCCGCGCGCCCTCGGGCTCGAACAAGCTCGACCTGCTGCATCTGGTCGTGGTGCTGGCCGCCCACGAGGTCGAGAGCATCGGGGATGTCTATTTCGACAACACGCTGGTGGCGCTGGATGGCAACGGCGCTGCCACTTCGACGCCCTACGCCCGCTCGGGCACGGTCTACGCCAACGTCTGGAAGCATTTGGGTGCCGCCAGCCAGAGCGCCGATTCCGTGCTGGTGGCAAACTCGAATGGCGAGTGGACCAATGCTCATCGCCTCTGTGGCCGGGCCTATCTGCATCTTCAGCTTCGCCGTGACGACACCGCCTTTCCCGGCGGCCTGCCCAACGTCTCGGCCAAGGTCCGGGGGCGCAAGATTTACGATCCCCGCACTGGCACCACGGCATGGTCGGACAACGCCGCCCTCGCCATCCTCGATTATCTGCGGGCACCGTTCGGCTTGAATTGCTCGCTCGACGAGATCGACCTTTCCAGTTTCATCGCCGCCGCCAACATCTGCGACGAGACCGTCCTGCGCCCCGGCGGCAACGAAAAACGCTATACCGCCAACGGCGTCATCGACCTCAATCAGGCCCCGGTCGACACCGTGCCCAAGCTGCTCTCGGCCTGCGCCGGCCGGCTGACCTACACGGCGGGAACGTGGCGGCTCTACGCCGGGGCGTGGCTGCCGCCGCTGGCCGAAGCCAGTGAAACCGATCTCCGCGACCCGGTCACCGTCCGGCCCCGACGGTCGCGGCGCGAGTTGATCAACACCGTGCGCGGCTCGTTCCTGTCTGCCGCCTCAGACGGTCAGCCCACCGACTACCCTCCCGTCACCGTTTCCGGTTACCGGACAGAGGACGGCGACCTGGAGGTGGCGCGCAGCCTTGATCTCCCGTTCACCAACTCGCCCTACATGGCCCAGCGCATCGCCCGCATCGTGCTCGAAGCCAACCGCCGGCAACTGTCGGTCGAGTTCCCGGCCAATCTCGCGGGGCTGCGGTTTGCCGCTGGTCAAACCGTGGCGGTCAGTCTGCCGCGCTTTGGTCTGGTCGAGCAGCCGATGCTGGTCAGTTCCTGGAAAATGGCCGAGACGATGGGCGTCGATCTCACGCTGATGGAGGAAGACCCGGCAATCTACGAGTTCGCGGTCGGCGATTTGATCGTCACCGACGCTGCGCCGCCCCTGTCTCTGCCGGCCAACGCCGATATTGCGCCCGCCATGCCGACCGGCCTCACCGCCACGGTTTCGGGGACCACCGTTTTGCTGACCTGGAGCCAGCAGGCCGAGAGCGATTTCGATCATTTCGAGGTGTGGGAGGCGGTGGATTTCACCGCCGATCCCGCCGGCAGCGCCACTCGCCTGACCGAGACTTGGCACGCCGACTGGCAGCGCACCGGGCTGCTGGCCGGGCTGTCGCGCTACTGGTGGGTGCGCGCGGTCGATAAGCACGGCAACCGCAGCGCCTTTTCAGCGCCGGTCAGCGCGACCATCCCCGGTACGCCGTCCTACGCCCTGATCCTGGGGTGAGCCCATGACCGACAATACCGTTCGCCTCTCTGACCTGCCCCTCGCCTCGGCGCTGACCGATGCCGATCTCCTGCCGCTGGTCCAGTCCGGCAGCGGCGCGCGCCTCACCATTGGCCAGTTGAAGGCGCTGATCGCGGCCAGCGTCTCGGGCTTTCCCTGGTCGAATATTCCCGCCGGCACCAGCGTGTCTGTCGATGCCGGCCGGCAAATGATGGTCTTCAACAGCCTGACCCTCGACGGCTCGCTGGTCGTCGATGGGTCTGTAGGAGTGTGGAATGGCTGACCTTACCCTCAAATCCGGCACGCCCACCGGCAACCCGCCCGCCGGTTACATCAAGCTCTTCATCGGTGACGATGGCCGGCTGACCGGCCGGGACTCAACCGGTGCCAGTACCCTGGCCCTCAGCGGCGTCAACACCGGCGACCAGACCATCACCCTGACCGGCGATGTCACCGGCTCGGGCAGCGGGTCGTTCGCCGCCACCATCGCGGCTGGCTCGGTGAGCAACGCCAAGCAGGCGCAGATGCCGGCCCTCACGCTCAAGGGCAATGCCAGCGGCAGTGCGGCGGCGCCCTCCGACCTCACCATCGCCCAGGCGCGGACGCTACTCGGCGCGGGTTCCGGCAACGGCTTCGATGCCGACACGGTCGACGGTCAGCATGCCGCTGCCTTCGCGGCGGCAGCCCATAGCCATGTTCCCGCCGATGTCGCCTCGATTGCCAGCGGCACAGTGCTCGGCCGAACGACCGGCGGCACCGGGCCGGCAGCGGCGCTGTCGGCACCGATGCTCGGGCTGATCACCGCCGCCGACGCGCCAACCGCCCGCACCAGTCTTGGCCTCGGAACGGCGGCCACAGCCAATACCGGCGCCGGTAATAATCTCGATGCCGACAGCGTCGACGGTGTTCATGCCGCCACACTCCAGGCCGGCAATTTTCGCAGTCTGGTCACCAATGGTTGCTGCCGGGTTTCGCACCGGGCCTCCAAGGCGCTGTCTACCTCTTGGCAGACCGGGCCGGTCGATCTGATCGCGGTCGCGGCCGGCGGTACGGTGTCGGCCGGCACCATCGTCCAGGCCAGCGGCGTTACCTCACTGTCCAAATCCGGTTATGCCTGTCAGGTCCAGTCGGCCACTCTGACCGGGGCCGGCACGATCTCCTGGCGCCACCGGATCGAGGCCCGCAATGCCATTGCCCTCGCCAATGGCGCCGCCATGGTCACCGCCCGGACCTACCATGATGTCGGCGTTTCGGTGACCTACACCATCACCGTCAATAAGCCGACCGCCGCCGACAATTTTTCTTCCGTCACCCAGATCGCCACCGGCACGGTCTCGGTCGCCAATGCCACCAACGCCGACCTGTCGCTGGCGGTCGGTGCCATGGGCGACTGTTCCAACGGCATCGAGATCATCACCTCGGCCGCCTGCGGCGCGATCACCACCAAGAATTTCTATCTCGGCGATCTGCAACTGGTGGCGGGCTCCCTGGCGCTGCCGATGATGCTCCGGCCGGTCGCCGTCGAACTGGCCCTGGTCGCCCGCTACCTGCGCCCTTGCGTCGGGCTGTTCGGCAAGGCCAACAGCACCACTAACATTCAGGCCGTCGTCTCGCATCCCGACATGCGGACGACACCGGCCTATGAGGCAACGGCCGCCCTGGTCTGCTCAGACGGTATCAGCACCGATTTCACCCAGTCCCAGATCAGCGTCGCCACTGTCGAGGCCAATGTCAACAATGGCCGGGTCAATTTGGGGTATTTCACCGGCCTGACCTCCGGCACCGTCATGCTTCAGAAAGGGACTGGCGGCACCATCCTCGCATCGGCGGAACTGTAGGGCATCCCGCTGGCGGCAGCGAGCGTGGCTCGAAGCCGGCCGCCAGCGGGTTCTCGTTTTCTCGTGACGGGAGCGGCTGCGCGCGCCACGCGGGCGGACCGATGACGTCAGCCCTGGCAGGCTCCGGCAATCGCCATTCCTGCCACAGTTCTTGATCCGTCCCTCGCGACGGCGTCTCCACTGTCCCGGCGCTTGATACGGGTTCCCGGTCCCCGATTCTCAGAACAGCGCTCCACACCGGCAGTCCCGAACGCGGCAGCCCCCACTCTGCGACCTGCCTTCATACCACGAACAGAACGGCCGCGAACTGCTGAAAGAGGGCACTTTTGTGCCCGAAACGGGCAATCTTTTTCCGGAGGATGGGTATCCATGGCTCGTATCGATGACATCCTGGCGGCGGGAGCCGCCGTTTCCAAACTCGATCTCCGCCGCTACTTGGCCTCCCGCGAGATGGCGACCCCGGTCGATTACAACGCCATCGAAGGCGGCGTGGTTGACTGCGCCCCTGCCTTTGCCGCAGCTTTCGCCGAGAACGACGCCGTGTTCGTGCCGCCGGGAACGTGGCGGATCGCTGCGCCGATCGTGCTTGGCTACGGCCAGAGCCTGTTCGGCGTCGGCGACGCCTCGGTGATCCAGGCCCGCGAAGACCC
>JBAWVF010000122.1:0-11767 GCA_037147415.1 Rhodospirillaceae bacterium
CATAGATATCTATCCATTATGGCCGCGAGTCATGACTTCTTGCGACTGGTATAACTCGCTCTTATCACCCTTTTCAAAAAGCTGCCGTAGCAGAGCCACCCGCGGCACCACGGTTGAATCCAAAAGTTCAAGATAAGCAACGAGTTCGGACTCGTTGAGAACCTCGGCCAATTCGTCAAGAACGCTCCGGTCGAAGATGTCGGGACCGGGCAGAGGGCAACCCTGATCATTGATCCCCAAGTTCTTCGCCCCCCCGTCAACCCGAATCGGGCTCACTCTAAGCCTGTGCAAGCGACTATACAGGTAACACTTCGCTTTTCTAAAGATGTAATCCGGGGTAAAATCAGTTTGAGAGCAAAGGTTTTTACAAATAGACCAAAGCTTTTGAACCGGGAATCGGTTTGAACGGGAGGAACGCTCATGACCACGACACGTTATGACAACGATGTCCTGAAGGAAATTTTATCAAAGACCAAGATCATCGCCGTCGTCGGCGCCAGCCCCGATTCGAATCGCGACAGTCACGAAGTCATGGCGTTCCTGCAACGCCATGGGTACCGCACGATTCCGGTCAACCCGAAAGCGGCCGGGACCATAATTCTCGGTGAAACGGTCTATCCGGACTTGGCCTCGATCCCGGTCAAAATTGATCTGGTCGATATATTCCGAAACTCCGAAGCCGCCGGGGCCGCAGTCGATGAGGCGATCGCGGTCGGCGCCGATACGGTCTGGATGCAACTCGGCGTCCGCAACGACAAGGCCGCCGCCCGAGCAGAGGCCGCCGGTCTAAACGTCGTCATGGACCTCTGCATCAAAATCGAATACCGGCGGCTTTACGGACCTTGAACCCGTTGCAGCCAAATCAGCAACCGCCCCTCGAACAGTGCCGGGTGATCGATGGTCAAACGGCACCAATTCTCTAACCGCCCCCCCTCGGGGTCTTTGGGGAAGCGCCGCATATAGGCGGATTTCAGGCCGGGCTCCACCCCTTCGAACCCGACAAAGGCCAAGCCGAGGCGGCGAATCAGCGCGTTCAAACCGGCGACCGGCAATTGATGCACCCCGAGCCGCAAATACCCGCCCAAGTCAAGACCACCGGCCAACGCCTCTACCCCCGCCAACGGGTCGGAGAGCCCGGCAACCCCGTCAAGGCACTCAATCAAAGCAAAACGTTGCTTGAGTGCGGCCAGCCCGAGAATATCGGCCCGGGCATAGGTAATATTCTTGACCCCGTGTTCCGCAGTCTTACGCATCCCGTATGCGAGGCTGGCACCGCAGGAATCGATCGCCAACACTTGTGCGTCGGGATGCCGCAACGCGACGGCAATCGCCGGACGCCCGGTCCCGCACCCTGCCACCAATGCGGCAAAGGCGCGATCCTGCGCGGGCAAAACCGGCGAATAGTAAGGGAAAAGCCCGAAAATCCGAGCCGACAAGGGCTGTGCGGCAACCCGGGCCACGCGGGACGCCCAGCGCGGCGAAGGCCTGCCATCGGAAACCGGCTTTCCGGCATCCCCGGTCAGGCAGGGCAAACTGCCGCACAAACGCCATTCGGTATGAACTTCCGTGACCTGCGCCCGAACCAAGCCGGCCACCGCAGCAGGTAAGGCGGCCAGGGCCAGCCGTTCGGCGCCGACCAGCCGATGAAGCGGGCGATAGGCAGCAACCAAGGCCAACCGCATCGGATCGGCGGTCCCGGCTTGCGCCAGTTCACCTTCTATCTGCTCGACCAGATGGTCGACCATAAGCGTTTCAGGCTCGGTCTCAGGCAGGGCATAGTCACTTAGAAAACATTGAGCCGCCAGCAGTGCCGACAACCCGAGTCGATCCGACACCGACTCGTCATCATCCGCCGATTGCGCCCGACAAGCGCCATGCCGAAGTTTGGTTAACAGGGGACCGAAAACACCGCCATAGAGAGGGGTCCGTTCGGCGAGCGCGAAAAAAAGCCGGTCCTCGGCCAATTGACCAACCGCGCTCGAGGTCCAAAGCCGGTCGATTTCCTCTGAATCCGAGTCCGCGCCCCCCGACCCGTTCCCCGCTTCAATCAGGGCCGCAAGTTCCGAATCGGCGGTCAAAACCGCCAGCACGACACCGGCCAGAATTTCAGGTTCAACCCAAGCCTCGACCAATGCGCGTAACAGGATCGCGCGCATCCCCTCGTCGCCCGGCGGATCGCGGGTGAGCACCGCCGCCGCAATGAAGGCGATTTGGCACGTCGGCTCGTCCGGCGCGATTTCCAAAGCCATCCGGGCAAAGACCAGCGATTCCGGGTAACGCCCGGCCTGACGCAAACTGATCGACAGATTGACGGCGGCCTCAACCTGCCCCGGGTTAAGCGCGAGAGCCTGTCGGTAACAGTCCTCCTCTTCCGAAGGCTGCCCCAACTTGCCCAGCACGACCCCCAGGTTGATCAGCGCCGACGGATTCGGCCCGTTCACGGCCAACGCCCGGCGAATCAAGCGGGCCGCCATCGGATAATGACCGGACCGGCCTTCAAGCACGCCGAGGCTGAGCAGGGCCCCGGCATGACGCCCGTCTTGCGCAAGCACCTGTTTGTATAGACTCGAGGCCTCCCCGAGTCGCCCGGCCCGCTGGAACTCTAGCGCCCGAATACATACGCCGTCGAGGATTTCTCGGCGTTCCCTGTCGATCATGCCCGGCTCCCGTGTGTCCAGCGCAGATCAGACCCTAATTCCAATGAAAAATAAAAGCGATACCAAACCGCATTCATGCGCCGTTGTTACTGCCGCGACGGATCCAAACTACCGGAGCAATCCACAACAGCGCGACATTTTCGATATCGGGATAGTCCGGATTATAGGAACGTAAGGTAAAACTGATATAACACATGATCTACGTTACATTTTGCAATGCTGTGCAATGTGCTTTGCAATTCGATAAATACAGTGCCTATCAAACTAAGGCCGGATTAATTAGAGATCAAATCAGGGCAAGTATGGACGTGCGATCGGGCCGCTCGGCAACGAGAACCGTTCGCCAACTCAGGGCCGTTGCGGCCTCGGCGACCGCGGCACTGAGACAAAGCGCCGTTACCCCGGCACAAGCGGCCTCCAGCCCGGCCATCTTGACCAGTCCGACCAGAGCCCAGGCGGTGCGCGGCGAGTAAAGCAGCACGGAGTCAATCTCTTCCGCAGCCAACGCCGCAGCGGTCTCCGCCGACAAGCGAGCGGCCGGGCGGGCTTCGTAAAGCACCTCCCGCCGCACACTGAATCCCGCCCGCTCCAGGAGCGCGGACAGATCGCCGGCCAGCACCGAAGCCGCGACATGAAGCAGCGCCCCGTCCCCCGGCCGACACTGCGCGGCCACCCGTTCGGCCAGCGCACCAACATCGCCGGCCGCGCTGAGAACCGTCGCGAAACCGGCGGCCCGGGCCGCGCCGGCTGTAGAATCACCGACGGCATAAACCGGCAGAGTCCGGTCGGCACTTGCCCGCTCAAAAGCGCGCACACCGTTGGCACTGGTGAACAGCAAGCCCTGTAGGCCGGCAATCACAAGCCCCGGATCATCGCGATAGACGATCTCCAGCATCGGTTCGATCAGCACCCGATGGTCGCGGCTTTCAAGAATTGTCGCCAGCGCTTCGGCGTCTTCGCGTGGACGGGTGATCAGCACGCACGCCATGGCGCCGCCTCCCCCCGATCACACCGTGAAGAAGTCGGCCGGCAGCCGGGCCTTTAATTCACGGCCGGCATCTCGGCCCGCCGCTTCGGCTTCAGCGGCCGGAGCCTCGCGCACCGCACTATAACTTTCCCGCCCGTCCGGGCGCAGCACCAGAGCCTCGAGTCGCATTATCCCGCTTTCGTCGAGGCGGCCATGCGCGGCGATCGGGGTGCGGCACGAGCCGTCCAGAACCGCCAGCAAGGCCCGCTCCGCACCAACGCAAATACCGGTGCGAGCGCAATGCAAGGGCGCCAGCAAGGCGCGCGTAGCGTCGTCGGCGCTCCTGATTTCCAGGCCGATCGCCCCCTGAGCCACCGCAGGCAACATCACTTCGGGTTCAAGCACCGCCGTCACACCCGCGGTCAGCCCGAGCCGGACCAAGCCGGCCATCGCCAGCAAGGTTGCGGCCACCTCCCCTGCTTTCAGCTTTGCCAGCCGAGTGCCGACATTGCCGCGCAAGGGCACCACCCGCAAATCGGGACGGCGCCTGAGCACCAGGGCCTGTCGGCGCAAACTGGCGGTGCCGACCACCGCTCCGGCCGGCAACTCGTCGAGCCCGGCCCCGCTTGCGCAGAACCAAGCGTCACGCGGGTCGGCACGCGGCAACAGACACGAGATTTCCAGCCCGTCCGGTAACCAGGTCGGGACATCCTTCATCGAATGCACCGCAAGATCGATCGATCCCGCCGCCAGCGCTTCTTCAATTTCCTTGGTGAAGAGTCCCTTGCCACCGGCTTCGGCCAGCGTGCGATCCTGGATGCGGTCGCCCGTGGTTTTGATCACCACGATTTCGATCGCCCCCGCTGCCGCCAGTCCCGGATGAGCAACGGACAAGCGCGAGCGGGTTTGTTCAGCCTGAGCCAGCGCCAGCGGGCTGCCACGGGTGCCGATACGCAGCGGTCCGGTTCGATCCGGAAGAATCATGCTTGAAAACTCCGGGTGGGAGAGTGTTTGAGCGCCGACACCCTACCACGCCCGGAAATCCGTGTCTCACTGTCCTTATGCGGCCAGCCGCTGTTCCTTCATACTTTGGCCGATGCGCTCCAACGCCTCCCGCAGTGCGGCGAACGCCTCCTCGGCATGTTCGGCGGCACTGCGCCAACTTTCTTGATTGCAGCGCCGCAAAGCCTCAAGCCGGGCAGAGCCGCGATTGTGACGCCCGCGCAGATCGTCAAGCCGACGTTCCAAATCCGGGCGAAGATCAAGACGAAATCGATGGACTGTATTTCGCAGATGCTCCAGCTGTTCGCCTGCCTGTTTGAGTTCACGTTCGTATCCGGTCTGACAAGACTGTTTGTCCCGACACCGCATGCCCGTTCCCCTCACTGGAGCCCGCCATTGCCGGTCGAACAGGTGGCAAAGGCGGGGCCGTTCATCTTTTCGTACCAATAAACCCGTGCAAAGTATTGCAAACATCATGCCAAACGCCCCGGCGGGTTTGCCCGGCGCATCTGATCGTCAGGTTGATTGCGAAAAAAACGGAAACAGCCGCTTTCTCTTCGCAGATGCAGCAATTTGCCAAACAGGTTTATTATAGCGGGATTGATATCCCGCGTCTTATCTAGAGAGAATACGCTTGCATTCAATACCGCAGTGAGCCCTTTTTTTATCCTATACTTTGGTATATGGCCGCTCCGCTGCGGCGCGGCAACCGTCGCCGCAGCTATGAAGTTTTTAGCGCTTGAAGAACGCTTCTGCGCCACTCAGTGCCGCTTTTTTGCTCAGAATCATGGCGCGGGCGCGTTCGATCTCGGCCTGAAGCCCGAGGATGTACTCCTCAAGATCGCCGACCGACAGCGGGTGAAGGTCTTTCAGCACCGGTTTCTTTTTGCGCGGCTCAAGCTCGTCGGTATCCATTGCCATGGTCTGGTCCCCCTTCGCATTGCTTGCCAGTTCAGCCCTGCCCGTTTTACCCTTCGGCCGGTTCCGCCGAAAAGAGGATTTGCCCGATGCTCGCCATTACGCTGCCCGCGACCATGACCGCCGTCGAAATCGCCTCTCCCGGTGGACCCGAGCAATTGCGCGTCGCAACCCGACCGTTGCCGGTGCCGGCCGAGGGCGAGGTGCTGATCGAAGTGGCCGCGGCCGGAGTCAACCGACCCGACGTGATCCAGCGTCAGGGTCACTACGCGCCGCCGCCGGGCGCCTCCGATCTGCCGGGGCTGGAGGTCTCGGGCCGGGTGGTGGCGCTCGGACCGCAGACGACCGGCTTTAAGCTTGGCGATAAGGTGTGCGCGCTGCTGTCGGGCGGCGGCTATGCCGAATATTGCGCGGCTCCGGCGCCGCAATGCCTGCCGATACCCGCCGGGCTGTCGCTGATCGAAGCGGCCGCGGTGCCCGAAACCTTCTTCACGGTCTGGCATAATGTCTTCGAGCGCGGCGCGCTTCAGCCCGGCGAATCCCTGCTGGTTCACGGCGGCTCGAGCGGCATCGGCACCACCGCGATTCAATTAGGCAAGGCGTTCGGCGCCCAAGTCTTCACCACCGCCGGCAGCGCCGATAAATGCCGCGCCTGCGAAGAGTTGGGGGCCGAGCGCGCCATCGACTATAAAACCGAGGACTTCGTCGCGATCGTCAAGCAACTGACCGGCGGCAAGGGGGTCAATGTCATTCTCGACATGGTCGGCGGTGACTATTTGCCGCGCAATCTCGAAGCCTTGGCCGCCGACGGGCGCCATGTCAGCATCGCCTTTCTGCGCGGTCCCAAGGTCACGCTCAACATGATGCCGGTGATGCTGAAGCGCCAAACCCTGACCGGCTCGACTCTGCGTCCGCGCCCGGTCGCGGAAAAGGGCCGTATCGCCCGCGCTCTGTTCGAGCAAGTCTGGCCCTTGTTGGAGGCGGGCACAGTCAAGGCCGTCGTCCATCAAACCTTCCCGCTGAACGAGGCCGCAGAGGCGCACCGGCTGATGGAAAGCAGCGCGCATATCGGCAAGATCGTGCTGGCTCTTCGCGCATAATCATGAATAATGCCGACTATCATCTCAGCGGACGGTGGGGAGCGCGTTAAGGCCATGGTATCCTTCAGAATTGCCGGGGCGGTGTTATCCGCGTTGCTGGTTGCCGGTTGTGCCTCGAACGGTGACGCATCACCCCCCGGTCAGGTTTCGACCTCCAATCCCGCACAAACCGACTCGGCCGTGCCCCGCCCCGGCCAAAGCTTTTCCGAGTGGTTGGCCGGCGTGCGCACGGAGGCCCTGCGTCAAGGGGTGAGCGCCCGCACGCTCGACACCGCGTTTGCTAAAGTTCGGATTCTCGACCGGGTGCTGGAGCTGGACTCGAGCCAGCCCGAATTCTCCCGCCCGATCTGGAGCTATCTCGACAGCGCGGTATCCGATACCCGCGTGCAGCAAGGCCGGGCCAAGCTGGCCGAAAGCAAATCATTATTGGCCAAGGTCTCGGCCGAATACGGGGCGCCGCCGGAAATTCTGGTCGCGTTCTGGGGCATCGAGAGCGATTACGGCCGCGACTTCGGAGATTGGTCGGTGGTCAGCGCGCTCGCCACCCTCGCTTACAAAAGCCGCCGTCCCGCCTATTTCCGCGGCGAGTTGTTGGCGGCGCTGCGTATCCTCGACAGCGGCGACATCTCGCTGGAGCGCATGCGCGGCTCGTGGGCCGGCGCGATGGGCCAGACCCAGTTCATGCCGACGATCTTCCTTAAGCATGCCGTCGATTACAATGGCGACAGAAAGCGCGATATCTGGGACAATCTGCCCGATGTTTTTGCCTCGACCGCCCATTTCGTGGTCAAGGGCAATGGCTGGCGCACCGGCGAGAGTTGGGGCGAGGAAGTGCGGGTCAACGCCGACTTCCCATGGGATCAGGCCGAACTGACCGTGCAGAAGCCGATCGCCGAGTGGGTGGCGCTCGGGGTGCGCCCGGTGCGCGGCACCAAGCTGGCCGATTACGGCACCGCTTCGATCATTGCGCCCGCCGGCCATTCCGGCCCGGTCTTCCTGGTGCGCGAGAATTTCCGCTCGATCATGCGCTACAACCCGTCCACCAGCTATGCGCTGGCAGTTGCCTTATTGGCCGATCGCATGAAGGGCGGCGGGCAGATCGCGCAATCCTGGCCGCGCGGTGAAGCCGTGCTCAGCCGGAGCGAACGCGAGGAGCTACAGCAGCGCCTCGCCACCATCGGCTTTAATCCCGGCAGCACCGACTCGCTGATCGGCCCGGCCACCCGCACCGCGATCCGCGGCTTCCAGAAGACCATCAATGAGACCCCCGACGGCTTCCCGACCAAGGCGTTGTTGGACAAGCTGCGCAAACGGTCGGAGGGGAAGGCTTAGCCTGCCCCGAAACACGACAGCGGACACGAGACGGCCGATCTGATAGTCTTAGCGGTTTCCACGGGAAATCGGCGGCGTTATGCGTTTTCTCAATCCCAAGACCGACTTCGCCTTCAAGAAAATCTTCGGCTCCGATGCCAGCCGGGATATCCTGATCAGCTTTCTTAACGCCGTGCTCGGGTTTAGCGGGCCGGGCATGATCGTCGATGTCACCATCCTTGATCCCTATCAGGTGCCCCGGATCAAAGGCTGGAAGGACAGTTACGTCGATGTCCGGGCCAGAGATGAGCGCGGGCGAACCTTCATCGTCGAAATGCAGGTTCTGGTCGCCCCCGGTTTCGAAAAACGGATTCTCTTCAATGCCTGCAAAGCCTATGTCGGCCAGATCGCCAGCGCCGCCGAATATCGCAATCTGGTCGAAGTAATCGCGATCACCATCACCGACTTTGTCATGTATCCGGACTTGTCCGGGATCGTCGGTTCGTTCCGCCTGCGCGCGGCCGAGAATATCGAAATCGTCCATCAGGATATGGAACTGGTCTTCGTCGAACTGCCCAAGTTCTGCAAGACCGAGGCCGAGCTTGAGACCGCTCTGGACCGCTGGCTATATTTTCTCAAAACGGCCGGCACGCTCGATGCCGTGCCAAAAGTGCTGGCATCCGACCCGGCCGTGGATCACGCCATGCAGATCGCCAACAAGGGCGCCCTCTCAGCCGAAGAACTGGAAGACCAGGAACGGCGGGAAATGTGGATCGGCATGCAGAAAAGCATGTTAATCGGAGAAGACGAGGCTCGGCGCCTGGGCGAAGCCAAAGGCCGGGCCGAGGGTGAAGCCAAGGGCAAAGCCGAAATGCTGCTCCGCTTGCTTCGTCGGCGGTTTACCGTTCCGCCCGAGCTTGAAGCCCGTGTTCTGAGCGCAGATGGCAGAAAGCTCGATCGATGGAGCGATCTTTTCGTCGATGCGGAAACACTGAGCGACGTGTTCTCGGATTGACCGACGCATCAGTGCCCGCCCTCCAGATAAGCGGCCTGGACCTCGGGGTTGGCCAGCAGCGCGGCCCCGGTGCCCGACAGGGTGATCACGCCGTTGACCATGACATAGGCGCGATGGGCCAGCCTGAGCGCGCGGTGGGCGTTCTGTTCGACCAGAAACACGGTCATGCCCTGCGTGCGGTTCATGTCGCGGATGATCTCGAAAATCTGTTTGACCACCAGCGGCGCCAGCCCGAGCGAAGGCTCGTCGAGCAACAGTAACCGCGGCCGGCTCATCAAGGCGCGGCCGATGGCCAGCATTTGTTGCTCGCCGCCCGAAAGCGTGCCGCCGCGTTGATCCCGCCGTTCCTTCAGGCGGGGGAACAGGGTGAACACCCGCTCCAAATCCTCGGCAAAGACCGCCGGCGGCGCCACCGTGGCCCCGAGCTGCAAATTCTCCAACACGCTCATGCGCGCGAAAATCCGCCTTCCCTCGGGCGATTGGGCAATGCCGCGCCGGACGATTTCCGCGGTCGGCAGCCGGGTGATCTCCTCGCCCTCGAACTGAACATGACCGTAGCGGGCGCGCGGCTCACCGCAAATCGTCATCAGCAACGTCGATTTACCCGCCCCGTTGGCCCCGATCAAGGTGACGATCTCGCCGGTTCCGACATGGAGATCGATGCTTTTCAGCGCCTCGATCGCGCCGTAATAGGTGCGAACCCCGCTGACCGTCAACATGCGGCGTCCTCCTCCTCGCCGAGATAGGCGCGAATCACCGCCGGATCATTGCGGACCAACGCGGGCGGGCCTTCGCTGATCTTGCGGCCGTAATCGAGCACCACGACATGATCGGAAATCGCCATCACCACGCTCATGTCATGCTCGATCAACAGAATAGCGGTGCGGTGGTGGTCGCGAATAAAGGTCAGCAACTCCGACAGCTCGGCCGATTCGCGCGGATTGAGCCCGGCCGCCGGCTCGTCGAGACAGAGCAGGCGCGGCTCCGAACACATCGCCCGCGCAATTTCCAAGCGCCGTTGCGCGCCATAAGGCAGATTGCCGGCCTGCCAGTCGGCGACATCGACCAGTCCGACCCGGTCGAGCCAATAGCGCGCCAACTCGACCGCCGCTTTTTCGGCCCGGCGATAGCACGGCAGACCGAACAGCCCGGCCAGTGTGAACTTTGAAGCCCGCATCAACTTGTTGTGCTGAGCGACGATCAGATTCTCCAATACACTCATGCCGCTGAACAGACGGATATTCTGGAAGGTGCGCGCAACCCCGGCATCGCGGGCGATCCGCCACGCCTCCATCCGTTCCAGCAAAAAAGTCCGCCCGCCCGCATTCAGCGCCAACCGCCCGACCGACGGGGCATAGAACCCGGTCAAGCAGTTGAACACCGTGGTCTTGCCGGCGCCGTTCGGTCCGATAATCGCGGTAATCTCGCGGTCGCGCGCCGAAAACGACACGTCGGAAATCGCGACCAGCCCGCCGAAGCGCATGGTCAAATGCTCGACCGTCAGGAAAGCGTCGGCGCTCATCCGCGCGCCTCCGTCTCGGCCTGTTGCTGACAAGCGGATTTTCGCTTGTGCAACAAGATGGTCGGGTCGCGATGAGCGAGCAATCCGCGCGGGCGCCACAGCATGATCAGCACCATGCCGCAACCGAAGGCGAGCATGCGATACTCGGCCAACTCGCGGAACATCTCGGGCAGACCGATCACCAGCAAGGTCGCCACCACCACCCCGACCTGACTGCCCATGCCGCCCAACACGACGATGGCCAGGATCATCGCCGACTCCATGAAGGTGAAGCTCTCGGGGCTGATAAAGCCCTGCCGGGTCGCGAAGAACGAGCCAGCAAAGCCGCCGAACATCGCGGCAATGGAGAACGCCGCCAGCTTAATCGCGGTACGATTGATGCCGAGCGCGGTGCAGGCGATGTCATCCTCGCGCAACGCTTCCCAAGCCCGGCCGAGCGGCAATTTGCGAATCCGCAGAGTGAAGAAATTCACCAGCAAGGCCAGCGCCAGAATCAGGTAATAAAGAAAGATGATCCGGTGCAGCGAAGAATAACTCAGCCCGAACAACTCATGAAACGCCAACCGGCCTTCAGGCGGACTGGCGGCGAAATCGGCAAGACCGAAGAAGCTCGGGCGCGGAATTCCGCCGACTCCGACCGGCCCGCCGGTCAAATCAACCCAGTTCAGCAAAATGATCCGGATGATCTCACCGAAGCCGAGGGTAACGATGGCGAAATAATCACCGCGCAGCCGCAGCACCGGAAACCCGAGCAACAGCCCGGCCAACGCGGCCATCACACCGGCCAACGGCAGACAAATCCAAAAACTAAAACCGAAATACTGGGCCAGCAACGCATAAGAATAAGCGCCGACCGCAAAGAACGCAGCATAACCGAGATCAAGTAACCCGGCCAACCCGACCACGATATTCAAGCCCCAGCCGAGCATGATATAGGTCAGCAACAAGATCCCGATATCGAGGACGGCCCGATCGGCAAAGGGCAGCAGCGGCAGCACCAGCGCGAACAGCACCGCCACCGGCCCGATCAGGCGCGAAGCGTCCTGCAACCGGGCGCCAAAGCGGTCCATCCTGCGGTCGCGCTCGGCTTGGCTCAGGGTCGAACGGTGCGTGCGCAAAGTCCACACCGCTCGAATCGTGACCACCGCCACGCCGCCAAGCGCGAGACTACGCAGCACCCCAGGCGGAAACGGCACTACCAAAGCCCCGACACCCGCCAAGATTGACGCAATCAGGACCGGACCGGCCTTGCCCTCCGCCGCCAGCACCAACCCG